>NZ_NCII01000049.1 GCF_002256775.1 Novosphingobium sp. 17-62-19
GCAAGGTGCTGGATCGCGCCGGAGATGCCGACCGCGATGTAAACTTCGGGCGCCACGATCTTGCCGGTCTGGCCGACCTGGTAGTCGTTGGGCACGTAGCCTGCGTCGACAGCGGCGCGGCTGGCGCCGATGCCTGCGTTCAGTTTGTCGGCCAGCGGCGTGATGACCTGTTCGAAGGTTGCCGCGTCCTTGAGCGCGCGGCCGCCCGAGACGATGATCTTGGCGCTGGTCAGTTCGGGGCGCTCGGACTTGGCGATTTCGGCGCTGATGAACGTGCTGAGGCCGCTGTCGGGGGTGGCTGCGACGGCTTCTACGCTGGCGCTGCCGCCCGTGGGGGCGGCCTTGGCAAAGGCGGTGCCGCGTACGGTGATCACCAGCTTGGCGTCCGAGCTTTCGACCGTGGCGATGGCGTTGCCGGCGTAGATCGGGCGCGTGAAGGTCTTGGGGCCTTCGACCGAGAGGATGTCGGACACCTGCATCACATCGAGCAGCGCAGCAACGCGCGGGGCGACGTTCTTGCCGGTGGTGGTGGCGGGTGCGACGAAGGCGTCGTAGTCCGCCATCAGGCCTGCGATCAGGGGCGCGAGGTTTTCGGCCAGCGCGTTTTCGAGTGCGGCGTCATCGGCTTTCAGCACTTTGGCGACGCCGGCGATCTGCGCGGCGGCGGTTGCGGCGCCGTCACAGCCTGCGCCTGCGACCAGCGCGGTCACTTCGCCGATCTGGGCAGCGGCGGTGACGGCGGCGAGGGTGGCATCCTTGACGGAGGCGTTGTCGTGTTCGACCAGAACGAGAACCTTCGACATCAGGCTACTCCCATTTCCTTGAGCTTGGCGACCAGCGTATCGACATCGGGCACCTTGATGCCCGCGCTGCGCACCGGCGGTTCGGTGACTTTCAGCGTCTTGAGGCGCGGGGCGACATCGACACCGTAATCGGCGGGGGTCTTGTTGGCCAAGGGCTTGGACTTGGCCTTCATGATGTTGGGCAAGCTTGCATAGCGCGGCTCGTTCAGGCGCAGGTCGGTGGTGACCACGGCGGGCAGCGCCAGACGCACGGTCTGCAGACCGCCATCGATCTCGCGCTTGACGACGACCGCATCGCCCTCAACGCTGATCTCGTTGGCGAAAGTGCCCTGCGGACGGCCCAGCAGCGCGGCGACCATCTGGCCCACCTGGTTGCTGTCATCGTCGATCGCCTGCTTGCCGGTGATGATCAGGCCGGGGGCCTCTTCATCGGCAATGCCCTTGATGATCTTGGCCACAGCCAGCGGCTCTACCTCGTCCTCGCACAGTACCAGAACCGCCCGATCCGCGCCCATCGCCAGCGCCGTGCGCAGCGTTTCCTGCGCCTTCGCCGGTCCGACAGACACCGCCACGATCTCGGTCACCACGCCCTTTTCCTTCAGGCGAATGGCTTCCTCAACCGCGATCTCGTCAAACGGGTTCATGCTCATGGTAAATTTGCAAAGGTGCAAACCAAAAGTTTGCAGTTTGGGCGCGCGCAAAGAAAAAGGGGAGCGGTTGCCCGCCCCCCAAATTGCATTTTCACTCTTGATCGGACTTAGAAATCGACTGCGAGGCGGACGCCGTATGTGCGTGGCGTACCGAACTGCCAGTTGAACACGTCATCGTTCGGGCCAGCCGATGTGAAGCCGCCGTAAGTCAGCGGCCTTACGTTTTCGAGGTTCTTGGCAAAGGCCGTGATCGAGAAGCGCTCGTTCTCAGGCTTGTATTCAAGGCTGGCGTCAGTCTGAGTCAGTGCCTTTTGCTGGCCATCACGGTAGTTGTAGAATTCGGTGAAGTACGAACTCTTGAACGTGGTGTTCGCGCTGGCACGCAGCGTGCCTGCACCGCCGAGGTTGAAAATGTGGTCATAGCCCGCGGTGATCACCCACTCCGGCGAGAATGGCGGACGGTTGCCGGCAAAGTTTGGCTGCTGTGCACCTGGCGTGGTGGGATCCAGATCACCGATGCCATTGCGGCTGTCGCATACGCTTTGGGGGCGACCGGGCACGGGAAGGCAATAGACGTTGAACTGCGCGAACAGTTCCTTGTACTCGGCGTTCAGGTAGTTGACCGAAGCATGGAAGCTGTCGTTGTCGCTCAGCGCAAAATCTGCCGATGCTTCGATGCCCCAGATCTTGGCCTTGCCGGCGTTGAACGTCTGACCACCGACCGTGGTATCAAGCAGGACCGACACCTGCAGATCCTTGTAATCGTAGTAGAACCCGCCAAGATTGAACTGGTGCTGCCCACGATCACCAAACGTCTGCTTCCAGCCCATTTCGTAGGCAGTGTTGGTTTCAGGCTTGTAGTCACCCACCGAATCAAAGCCACCGCCCTTGAAACCGGTCGACACTTTGGCGAACACTAGGGTGTCACTGTTCGGCTTGTAGTTCAAACCTACGAGCCACGTGACCTGATCTTCCTTGCTCGAAAGCGGGAAGATCGTCTTGAAACGCAAATCGTTGAAGCTCTTCGGGGTGATTGCGCCGTTGAACAGCAGCGGATCTGGCGGACCGGCACCAAACGGCGTGGCATTGCGATAGAGTGCCTCGCGCGAATTTTCGGTGTAGCGCAGGCCACCAACGGCGGTCAGCGTTTCGCCCAAGGGCAACTCCACCTGACCGAACGCGGACTTGCTCTCGCTGGTGATGTCACGATCAAAGTAGGACAGCGTCACAACGTTCGGACCAAAGGTGGTGACGAAGCTGCTTTCGGCGTTGACGGTTTCCTTGAAGTAGAAGCCGCCGACCTGATAGGTGATGCCGTTCACTTCGCCGTTGAAGCGAAGCTCGTGGCTTTGCGTGCTGGTGCGCTGGTCCCAACCGAACGAGCGATAGGTGACTGGCAGGGTCAGGAACTGGCCGGGAGTGCCTTCAAACTTGCGATAGCCGCCGATGTAGGAAATCGTCAGAGCATCGCTGACTTCATAGGCCAGCCGTCCACGCAGTGCGTACGTGTCCTGCGACAACTTGCCGAGACCGAAGGCCGGAGCTGCGTATTCACCGCGGTTTACGCCAGCGAGCAGGTTGGTTTGGTTCGGGATGCAGAGCACCTGACCGAGAGCCGATGCGTAGATAGGCGCTACAGCGGTGAACCCGCTTGCCGTGGCGCAGCTTGCATTGGTCGGCCGGACGCCCGCAGCGTTGAGATCGGCCGAGGCGAAGGCCTGCGGCGTGAATTCACGCTTGGCGTATTCGCCTGCGAAGTAGACGGTCAGGGCATCGGTCGGCTCAAGCTGGATCGAGGCACGACCACCATAGGCCTTGTTGTCGTCAGAGCGCCCACCTGAGAAGGCCGGATACGTGTAGCCTGCGTTGTACGACGGGCGTGCTGGATGCCTGATGTAGCCATCATGCTCGTCATAGAAACCAGCAAGGCGGATGCCGCCAATGTCGCCGAGCGGGACGGTGACGCCCCCGTCAAGACGGACAGCGTTGTAGTTACCGTAGCTGGCCGAGCCGTTCGCTGCAAATTCCTTGCCCGGCTTGCGGGTGATGAAGTTGATCGCGCCACCGGTCGAGTTACGACCGTAAAGTGTGCCCTGCGGCCCACGCAGAACTTCGACGCGATCAAGATCGAACAGCGCAATGCTGAGCGCCTGCGGGCGGTTCATGTATTCGCCGTCGATATTCACGACGACCGAGGTGTCCTGCGATTCGTCGTTTGAATTTGTGCCGACGCCGCGGACGGTCACCTTGATGGTGCCCTGATCCTGATTGAGCTGAACAGCCGGGGCAATTTTGCCGATGTCGTTCATGTTCGAGAAGCCAGCCTGCTGCAGCTGCTCGGCATTCACCACATTGATGGCGATGGGCACGTCATTGACGTTTTGCGCACGGTTCTGTGCGGTTACGATGATGATTTTTGAATCAGCCTCTTCGGCTGCACTTTCCTGCGCGTAGGCGGGAGCGGCGAAGGCCAGCGAGCAAGCGCTCAGCAGCAATGCGCGTGTGAAAGTGGTCTTGGGCATGGTCGTCTTTCCTCCCCATGTAGTGCCATATTTGGCGTGAACAGTCGTTATCAGATGCGAATTATAAAAACTAGAACTATTGTTCTATTAAATCAGATTTCCAGGCACAGGCTGTCGGACCGGGCTGCGGACACTGTCAAAACACGCGATGACGCAAGCTCTGCATCAAGTAAAATAATGATTCCTTTGGATAGCATAGGCCATGACTCTGGATAGAGTGCTGACGTCGTCCGCTACTGCGACACTTGTGATACATCTGAAAAATTTATCCGAAATAGAAATATCATTCATCATTTTTCATTTATCTTATGAATGCATGGCAGGCAGGCAAAAAGAAACGCCGGCAGAGCGGATCTGTCGGCGTTCTTTCGGTGGGGAAGGAAAAGTGGGTTCAGCCGATGCCCATAAGCCTTGCATTAAGCGCCCGGTCAGCACCGCCTGCTGCAAAGTCGTCGAAAGCGTGTTCGGTCACCTTGATGATGTGGCGATCGATGAAGGGGGCGCCTTCGGCCGCGCCTACTTCAGGGTGCTTCAGCGCGCATTCCCATTCGAGCACGGCCCACCCGGTAAAGTCGTTGGCGGCCATCTTGCTGAAGATGCCGGGGAAATCGACCTGCCCGTCACCCAATGAACGGAAGCGTCCGGGCCGGTCTACCCACGATTGGTAGCCGCCGTAGACGCCAGAGCGGCCATTGGGACGGAACTCGGCATCCTTCACGTGGAAGCATTTGATGCGTTCGTGATAGATATCGATGAAGGCCAGATAATCGAGCTGTTGCAGCACGAAGTGGCTGGGGTCGTAGAGAATATTGGCGCGGGGGTGGTTGCCGACGCGTTCGAGGAACATCTCGAAAGTCACCCCGTCATGCAGATCTTCGCCGGGGTGAATCTCATAGGCAACATCGACGCCGTTTTCATCGAACACATCGAGAATCGGTTTCCAGCGACGGGCGAGTTCGTCAAACGCGTCTTCGACCAAACCGGCAGGGCGGGCAGGCCAAGGGTAGAAGTAGGGCCACGCAAACGCGCCTGAGAACGAGGCGTGAGCGGCAAGGCCGAGGTTGGCGCTGGCCTTGGCGGCGAACTTCATCTGCTGCACCGCCCATTCCTGCCGGGCGTCAGGGTTGCCGTGGACCGAGGCAGGTGCAAAGCCATCGAACTGCGCATCAAATGCCGGGTGGACGGCGACAAGCTGGCCCTGAAGGTGCGTCGAAAGCTCGGTGATTTCCAGCCCCTTGTCGGCCAGCATCCCCTTGATCTCGTCACAATAGGTCTGGCTGGTGGCAGCCTTTTCCAGATCGAAAAGCTGCCCGGCCCAACTGGGAATCTGGATGCCTTTGTACCCCAGCCCTGCTGCCCAATCGGCGATGCTCTCAAGGCTGTTGAATGGAGCGGTGTCACTGGCGAACTGGGCAAGGAAAATGCCGGGGCCTTTGATGGTCTTCATGGTGGCTCTCTCCTCAGGCTTCAAGCGTGACCCAGCCAGCATTGCTGCGGCTGGCGGAAACGGCGGTGTCGATAAAGATCATGCCGCGCACGCCATCGGCAATGCTCGGCAGCAGCGGGGCGCTTTCACCGCGCACAAGTGCGGCAAAATCGCGGTAGAGATTGGCGAAGGCTTCGAGATAGCCTTCGGGGTGGCCGCCGGGCGTGCGGGTGCGTGATGCAGCGTCGGGGCCGAGCGCTTCCGTGCCGGCCCGCACCAGGGTGCAGGTGCCATCAAGATGCGCGATGGTGAGCGTGTTGGGCTGTTCCTGCTTCCACGTGATGCCGCCCTTGTCGCCATAGGCGCGAATGCGCAAGCCGTTGAGTTCACCCACCTCGATCTGGCTGGCGAGTAGCACGCCGCGTGCCCCATTATCGAAGCGCAGCAGGATCGAGCAGTCATCATCGAGCAGGCGGCCAGGCACGACCGCGCCAAGATCGGCCAGCATTTCTGACACGCGCAGACCGGTGACGAATTCGGCAAGCTGGAAGGCATGAACGCCGATATCACCGATGCATCCACCAAGGCCCGCCTTTGCCGGATCGACACGCCATTCGGCCTGCTTGCCCAATGCTTCACCAGCTAGCCAGCCTTGTGGGTATTCCACGACGACTTTGCGGATCGTGCCGATCTGTCCTGCCGCGATGCGGGCGCGGGCTTCTCGAACCAAGGGGTAGCCGGAATAGGTGTAGGTCACGCCGAAGGGCTTGGCCGATGCGGCAACGAGACCTGCCAGTTCGTGCGCCTCGGCCAGTGTTGCGGTGAGCGGCTTGTCGGTCATCACCGGAAAGCCTGCTGCCAGTGCAGCGCGAGCCGATGGCAGGTGATTGTGATTGGGCGTGACGATCGACACGAAATCAATGCCATCTTCGCGTGCGGCCTCACCCGCGAACATGGCGTCAAGCGAGGGATAGGCGCGCGCAGGATCAATACGGTAGCTTTCGCCGGCTGCCGCGCTGCGTGCGGCGTCGCTCGAAAACACGCCTGCGACAAGCTCGATCTCGCGATCCATCTCGGCAGCATAGCGATGCACCGGGCCGATAAATGCGCCCGGTCCGCCACCAATCATGCCCATTCGCAAACGCCGCATTGCATTCTCCCGATCTGTCATCGCTGTCATTAAAAGATGTATTCTAATTGCGAACATCGCCGGGTCAACCAGCGCTTATCCTTGCCTCGCATTTTTGCGTTCGCCTTTGAAGGCATTTCATGCAAAATCCAAAGGGTAGTATATTCTAGAACCTTCATTTCAGGATCGGCAGACGAATACGATGGCACGAAGCGCAAAGCGCCCGGCGGAAGAACCAGCGCTGGCGGTGGAAACGGTCAGCAGAAAGCCGCAGCAGGGCCGCAGCAAAGCCTCGCTTGAACGGATGCTCAGCGCGGCGCGCGAACTGATGCTGGAGCGTGGCAACGAGGATTTCACGCTTCAGGACGTGAACCAGCGTGGCGCGGTGTCCATCGGGTCGATCTATTTGCGGTTCCAGAGCAAGGACAACCTGGTGCGCGCGGTGATTGCCCGCGCGCTTGAGGAACTGGCCGCTGCCGAAGAGACGATGGTGAACGACGTGCTGGCGCAGTCACCCACGCTGGATGAATTCATGCCACGTTATGTGGCAGGCTATGCCGAAGTGCTGCGCATCAACGCGCCGCTGCTGCGCCTTGCGATGGAACGCGCCTCATTCGATCCGCTAGTGTCCAAACCCGGCAAGGACCACGCCCTGCGCGCAACTGCGCGCGGGATGAATGCCATGTTGCACTATCGCGACAGCTTTGGCGGTGACGATCACGAGACCAGAGCCAACTCTGCGTACAAGATCGTCTTTGCAACGCTGGCACGCCAGTTGAGCCTTGGTTCATCGGGCGAAGCGGCGCACGATTACGACTGGGACGTGCTCAAGCGAGAACTCGGCCGCATGTGCCTTGCCTACTTGCGCGCGCCCTGATCGTTATCCTTCAGCGAGCAGACGCCGCATGATCGCACGCACTTCGTCGGCCATATCGGACCGTTCCAGTGCCAGCGACAGGGTGGCCTCCACGAAGCCCGCCTTGCTGCCGCAGTCGAAGCGGCGGCCAGCGAATTTTACTGCATGGAATGGCTGCTGGCCGATCATGCGCGCCATGGCGTCTGTCAGCTGAATCTCGCCACCGGCACCCTTGTCCTGATTTTCCAGCGTCCGCATCACTTCGGGCTGAAGGATGTACCGGCCCGAGATGATGAGATTTGACGGCGCATCGGCTACCTTCGGCTTTTCGACAAGGCCGGTGACTTCGGTCAGCGTGTCCGACACTTTGGCACCAGGCGCGATCACGCCGTAACTGGAAACCTCTTCGCGCGGCACTTCGAGCACGGAGATCAGATTGCCACCAACTTCGTTATAGGCATCGACCATCTGCTTCATGCAGCCGCCCTTGCCGCCCGGCTCGCCGACCATCATTTCGTCCGGCAGGAAAATAGCGAAAGGTTCATCGCCCACGACAGCGCGGGCGCACCAGATGGCGTGGCCGAGCCCCATCGGCACCTGCTGGCGCACGGTGACGAGGTTGCCGGGCTGGATGCGGGTGGCATCGAGTACGTCCAGTTTCTTGCCTCGCCCGCTCATCGTATGTTCGAGTTCGAAGGCAGTGTCGAAATGTTCGACGATGGCCGTCTTTCCGCGTCCGGTGACGAAGATCAGTTGTTCGATCCCAGCCTCGCGCGCTTCATCCACCGCATACTGGATCAGCGGGCGGTCGATGATGGGCAGCATTTCCTTGGGAATTGCCTTGGTCGCTGGCAGGAAGCGGGTGCCAAGACCCGCAACGGGAAACACGGCTTTACGGATCGGTTTGCGCTGCTGGTTCGAGCTCATTGTCCAATAATGTCCACAGTTTGTTGCACCCTCATGATGCACTGCACAATTACTGAGGAAGAATGTCAAGCCAGTGTGGCCCGGTTTAACAATCGCTCATGCTTGCACGGTGCAGCAAACCGGTTAAATGACGGCGATGGACAAGATCATCATTCGCGGCGGAAAGCGCCTTTCGGGCACTGTGCCGGTTTCCGGCGCAAAGAATTCGGCCCTCACCTTGCTCCCGTGTGCATTGCTGACGGATGAGCCGGTGACGCTGCGCAATCTGCCGCGCCTTGCCGATATTGATGGCTTTCAGCATCTTATGAACCAGTTCGGGGTGTCCACATCCATTGCGGGCGCGCGGCCTGAGGATTTTGGACGCGTCATGACGTTGCAGGCCACGCGCCTGACATCCACCGTCGCGCCATACGATCTGGTGCGCAAGATGCGCGCCTCGATCCTCGTTCTCGGCCCGCTGCTGGCGCGTGCGGGCGAGGCAACGGTGTCGCTCCCTGGTGGCTGCGCGATTGGCAACCGTCCAATCGACCTTCATCTAAAAGCGCTGGAAGCGCTGGGCGCAACCATCGAACTGGCTGCTGGGTATGTGCGCGCGATTGCGCCCGATGGCGGGCTTCCGGGCGGGCGTTATTCCTTCCCGGTGGTGTCCGTCGGCGCGACCGAGAATGCGCTGATGACCGCAGTCCTCGCCAAGGGCAAATCCACGTTGCACAATGCTGCGCGTGAGCCTGAGATCGTAGACTTGTGCAACATGCTGGTGGCGATGGGTGCGCAGATCGAAGGCATTGGCACATCTGACATCACCATCCATGGCGTGGACCGGCTGCATGGCGCGACTTACATGGTCATGCCTGACCGGATCGAGGCAGGCTCCTATGCCTGCGCTGCGGCGATTACCGGCGGAGAAGTGACGCTACAGGGCGCGAAGATCGAGGACATGGAAGCCACCGTGCAGGCGCTGCGCGATGCAGGCGTGCATGTGGAGCCGGTCAAAGGTGGCATTCATGTGGTATCGGACGGTCCGCTGAAGCCGGTCACGCTTTCAACTGCGCCCTACCCCGGCTTTGCCACCGACATGCAGGCGCAACTGATGGCGATGCTGTGCATGGCCAAGGGATCGTCGGTGTTGACCGAAACGATCTTTGAAAACCGCTACATGCACGTACCCGAACTGAACCGCATGGGCGCGTGGATCGAGACCAAGGGCCGCACGGCTGTGGTTCATGGCGTGGACAAGTTGACCGGTGCCGAAGTGATGGCAACCGACCTGCGCGCTTCGATGAGCCTGGTGATTGCAGGGCTGGCGGCAGAGGGCGAGACGCAGGTGCACCGGCTGTATCACCTTGATCGCGGGTATGAGCGGCTTGAGGAAAAACTGTCGCTGATGGGCGCAGAAATCGAGCGGGTTGGCGGGGACTGAGCCAACACCACCTTCCGTTCGTGTCGAGCGTAGTCGAGACACTGCCAGCAGCGTGTCTCGACTACGCTCGACACGAACGGCTATTAGACCAAGCCGCCTAATCCAGCCGCACCTTCCCGCGTCCGGCTTTTACCGCGCCGCGTATCTTTTTTCCCGCCAGCCGCTGCACCTTGCCCACGCGATTCAGCCGGGATTTGGCGCGCTTTTGCGGCAGGTTGCAGGCATCGCGCAGCAGCTCTGCAAGGCGCTTTCGCGCATCCTCGCGGTTCTGTTCCTGCGTGCGATAGCTGCGAGCGGTCATCACGATTTCGCCCTTGGCGGTCATCTTGCTGCCCGCAAGATCCTTCAGGCGGTGGAAGATCGGCGGTGGCAGGCGCAGCGCGTATACATCCAGCCGCACCTGCACGGCAGTTGCCACCTTGTTGACGTTCTGCCCGCCAGGGCCGGCCGAGGCGATGAAACTTTCCTCGACCAGCGTCAGCGCGTGGGCGACGAGAGCGTCGACGTCCATGTCAACCTTCGGTTACCGGCGCTTCGTCAGCCAAGGGCACATCAAACGCGAAAGCCGCGAAATCCAGCGGCATCGGCGAGTACGCGTCAATCGGCTCCTTGCCTTCGCGCGTCACTTTCAGTTCCGAGGCGTGCAGCATAGTGCGCCATGCGATCTTGCCATCACCATAGATCGGATCGCCGACCAGAGCGTGGCCAAGCCCGGCGAGAGCGTGAATGCGGATCTGATGGGTACGACCGGTTTCGGGCCTGAATTCCACCAGAGTCATGCCGGGTTTGCGCGACAGTACTTTCCAGTGGGTAACGGAAGGCTTGCCTTTCTTCGCCGGGATCATCCGCCAGCCCTTTTCGGCCGAGCTGATCTTGGACAAGGCAAGGTCGATCGTGCCGCTATCACCTTCAACTTCGCCTGAGACGATGCCGAGGTAGACTTTCTCCACCTCGCGCGCTTCGAAAGCGGCGGAAAAGCGCTTCAGCGCCTTGGGGTTGCGGGCCAGCAGCAGGCAACCCGAAGTGTCCTGGTCGAGCCGGTGGACGGGGTGCGGTTCACGCTGGAAGCCGAGGCGCAGGCCATCAAGGTGGTCTTCGAGGCACGGCCCGCCCGCGCGTGGGCGATCCAGCGGCAAGCCTGCGGGCTTGTCGATCACCAGAGCTTCACCGTCTTCGAACAGGATGGAAAAATCGATCACGCTACGGCCTTTGCTATACGCCGGAGCGCTTCTTCAAGTTTTGCTTCGTCCGCCGCGAAGCTGATACGGAAACCATCCCGGCCACCAAAGGCCGAGGCAGGGACGACCGCCACGCCGCTTTCCAGCAGGTGGAGGCAAAGCGCCTCATCATCGCCGAACCGTACCATCAATGGCACGGCATCGACCATGCAATAGAATGCGCCATCGGGGATCGGCGTGGAGAGACCGGGGATGGCGTTGATCGCAGCGCAGACCATATCACGCCGCGCGCGGAAACGCTCGCGCCAGTCGATCAGGAAGTCCTGCGGGCCTTCGAATGCGGCAACGGCGGCGGCTTGGCTGATCGAAGCGGCATTGCCCGACGAGTGCGATTGCAGCCGCCCCATCGCTCCGATCAGCCATGCCGGACCTGCCGACACACCGATGCGGAAGCCGGTCATCGCGTGGCTTTTGGATACGCCGGAAACAGTCAGGATGCGGTCGGCAAGGTCAGGGCATTCCACCGCCAGCGTGGCGTGCATCCACTCACCATAGCGCAGGGGGGCGTAGATGTCGTCGCTCATCACCAGCACGCGCGGGTGCTGGCGCAGCACTTCGCCAAGGGCGCGCAGTTCCTGTGCCGGATAGGTCGCGCCGGTGGGATTACCAGGGCTGTTGAGCAGGAGCCAGCGTGTGGCAGGGGTGATGGCCGCTTCGAGTTGAGCGGGCGTGATGCGGAAACCACCCGCCGCACCGGTCGGCAGGTCCACCACTTGTGCCCCTGCAAAGCGGACAATTTCGGGGTAGCTGACCCACCACGGGCTGGGGACCAGCACTTCATCGCCCGGATCGAGCGTGGCGAGGAGGGCATGGAATATGGCCTGCTTGCCACCTGCGCTGACGATCACCTGCGATGGCGGTACTTGGATACCGAGATCACGGTGGAAGTGCCGCGCGGCGGCTTCGCGCAAACGCTGCGTGCCGACGACGGCGGTGTACTTGGTGTCGCCTGCGTCAAGTGCATCCTTGGCTGCCTGCACCACATGGGCGGGCGTGGCGAAGTCGGGCTCGCCCACCGAGAGCGAGATCACATCGCGCCCTTCGGCACGCAACTGGATCGCACGGTCGGTAATGGCGGTGGTGCGCGAAGGGGCAATGCGCGCAAGGGCCACGGAAAGTTGGGTCATGCGCCGAGCAGCCGCGCCGGGATAAGCCCGCGAAGGGCATTGCCGACGAGGAAGCCGCCCGCCAGATCATCGAGCGTCAGGTCCGCCTCGACCGCGCGCCCGGCTTCGATCAGCGAACGTCGCAGCACGCCGGGCAGCAGGCCAACTTCGGCGCGGGGGGTGAGCAGCACGCCATCGCGCTCTACGAATATGTTGGTGAACATGCCTTCGGTCAGCAGGCCGTCATCGCGCAGGAACAGCGCCTCGTTAGCGCCTACCTGTCTGGCGGCGGCGAGGCCTGCATCGTAGAAGCCACGGTCTGTAGTCTTGTGACGCAGCCGCCAATCCCCGTCAGACACTGGCAGCGGCAGCACCACGCAAGTCACCCGCTCCAGCGGCGCGGGCAGCGGCCCGGCATCGAGCGCGTGAGCGCCGCTTTTCGACACGACCAGCCTTACCTTGCACGGCGCGTCCAGATCGAAGCACAGGGCGTGGATGGCATTGCGCAGCGCATGGCGATCGAAGCTGAAGCCGAGCGCCAGCGCACTGGCCTTTATGCGTTCGAGGTGGAGTTCGAGCAGTTCGATGCCCTTGGCCGGATCGAAGGCCATCGTTTCAATCAGGTCGGCATGGCCAGCAGACAAGCGCAAGAAATTCCCCTTCACCACGCATTCGCGCCATTCGCCAATCATTACGGAATCGGCGACGACAGCAGACCCCACGCCCATGACCGCGCGACCATCCGGCGAAAGGCGCACGGTGCGGATTGCCACATTGAACGCGGCATCGCCAGAGGGGTCTATCCGCCCGATCGATCCGCAATAGAGCCCGCGGGCATCCCGCTCGGCCCGGTGGATGATTTCCATCGCGCGGATCTTTGGCGCGCCGGTGATCGATCCGCAGGGGAAAATGGCGCGCAACAGGCTGCTCACGTCTTCCCCCGGAACAAGTTTGGCGCGCACCGTCGTGACCATCTGGTGGACAGTGGGGTAGGTTTCTATGGCAAAAGGCGCTTCAACCTTGACCGAACCTGCATTCGACACGCGCGACAGGTCGTTGCGCATCAGGTCCACGATCATCAGGTTTTCGGCGCGGTCCTTAACGCTGGCAAAGAGGTCCGCCTTGAAACGCGCGTCCTCTTCTGGCGTGGCCCCGCGCGGCGCAGTGCCCTTCATCGGGCGCACGCGCGCTTCGCCATTTGCCAGCTTGAAGAACAGTTCGGGCGAGAACGAGAGGTGCCAGTGCGCGCCGTCCCAGATCACCCCGCCATAGCCTGCACGGGAATCGCGGCGAACGTCGGCGTATATTGCCAGAGGGTCGCCATTCCACGTACCAGCCAGCGGGAAGGTGAGGTTGGCCTGATAGATGTCGCCTGCGCGGATCGCTTCCTGCACCAGTTCGAAAGCTTTGGCATAGCCACCGCACGAAATCGCCGCGCCCATTGGGCCGAGCCGCCCCGGCCCTGCCGCCCTGCCAGCCAGCCAGTGCTCCACTTCGGCGCTGGCCATGCGCGTGACTTTGGCGAATCGTGCGAACCACACGAGCGGTCCCGCCGCGTCTGTGCGCTCCGCCGCCAGTGGCGCAAGACGCGGTTCCAGCGCCAGCCCAGCTTCATAGGCAAGGTAGCCTGCCCAATCCCCGGGTGTCGCCGCAATCTGCGCCAGCGCCGCCTCAACCTCGTCGGCCCGGCGCGCGACCACGATTTCGAGCGCGTCCTCATAAAGTCGCGCGTCGCTGGCGCCCTCGGTTCGGGCATCGTCGAGCAAGATGAAGGGCTTGGGCGTCATGGCTGGAGCGCGCTCTAGCCGTTCCCCGCTCTGGATGCAAAAACCCCTCGCAAGGGGCGGTTACCCGGCCTAATCATCATCGAAACGAACGGGGTTTCTGGCATGGACGATATCTACCTTGGTCTGGCATCCAATGGCGAACGGCAGGTGCTACGCTTGCGCCGGGCCAACCGCCATGGGCTGATCGCAGGCGCGACCGGCACGGGCAAGACGGTGACGCTGCAGGGCATTGCCGAACAATTTTCGATGCGCGGCGTACCCGTGTTCATGGCCGACGTGAAAGGCGACCTTGCGGGCATTTCGATGCCGGGCAGCCCCACTTTCAAGCACGCAGCCAGCCTCGAACAGCGCGCCAAGGATCTGGGCATCACCGACTATGCCTATACCGACAATCCGGCGGTGTTCTGGGACCTTTATGGCGAGAACGGCCACCCTATCCGCACGACGATTTCGGAAATGGGGCCGCTGCTGCTTTCGCGCCTGATGGGCCTCAACGATACGCAGGAAGGCGTGCTGAACATCGCGTTCCGCTATGCCGATGACAATGGTTTGCTGCTGATCGACCTGCCCGACCTGCAATCGGTGCTGATGGCCTGTGCGGAAAATGCCAGCGAGCTTTCCGGCAAGTACGGCAATGTTTCCAAGGCCAGCGTCGGCGCGATCCAGCGTCAGTTATTGAGCTTCGAAAGCCAGGGCGCAGACCGTTTCTTTGGCGAGCCTGCGTTCGAAATCAACGACTTCATCAAGGTCGACGATCAGGGCCGGGGCATGGTCAACGTGCTTGCAGCTGAAAAGCTGATGCAGAGCCCGAAGCTGTATGCCACGTTCCTGCTATGGCTGCTGTCCGAACTGTTCGAGGCGCTGCCTGAAGTGGGTGATCCCGACAAACCAATCCTCGTGTTCTTCTTCGATGAAGCCCACCTGCTGTTCGAAGATGCGCCCGACGCGTTGATGGACAAGGTGGAGCAGGTTGTTCGCCTGATCCGGTCCAAGGGCGTGGGCGTCTATTTCATCTCGCAGAACCCGATCGACATTCCCGAAAAGATTGCAGGCCAGCTTGGTAACCGCGTTCAGCACGCCTTGCGCGCCTTCACCCCGCGCGATCAGCGTGCAATCCGCGCGGCGGCAGAGACGTTCCGCATCAACAAGGAACTGGACGTTGAAACTGTCATCACTGAGCTGAAGGTGGGCGAGGCGCTGGTTTCAACGCTGAACGACGACGGTTCGCCCGCAGTCGTGCAACGCACGATGATCTCGCCGCCGCGCTCGCGCCTGGGGCCGGTGACGCCGAAGGAGCGCGCGATCATCCAGTCGGTCAGCCCGTTCGATGGCAAATACGACACTGCCGTAAATCGCGAATCTGCCGCCGAAGTGCTGGCGCAGAAGTCCGCCGATGCGGCTGCCGCTGCGCAGCAGGTCGCGGAAGAAGGCGAGGAAGCGCAGCGCGCAGCGCCGCGTCGCACGTCTTCCATGTGGGAAAAGGCCGGGAAAGCTGCGGCGGGCGCGGTGGCATCGTCCGCCGGAGCGGTCATCGCGGCCAAGATCACAGGCAAGAAGACAAGCGCATCGCCAATGTCCACAGGACTCACCGCCGTGGTCGGCACCATCGCCACGTCCATCGGCGGAGCCGCTTTCGGCCGCTTTGCGCGCGGCATCATGGGCGGATTGCTGCGCTGATAGTATGCCTGCGGGACGGGCAAAGGTTTTACTGAGCCCCCTCCTCTTCAGAGGAGGGGGTTGGGGGTGGTGTTTTCCGCCTAGCCCGAAGTCGTTATACAAGCGACGCCTGCGGCATCGCCACCACCCCTTACCCCTCCTCTGAAGAGGAGGGGGATTTTGAGTGAGTTACTTCTTCAGCTTGGCCAGCCAGTCCGACAGGCCCTTGGCAAAGAGCGGACGCGATTTGGCCTTTTCGGTCAGCACCGCGATCACGCGGTCGACCGGTCGCGCCGCTTCAGCTGGAACGGTCGCCTTGAAGGTGTTCAGTTTCTCGATCATAGCCGGATCATTGGAGTTCGAACCTAGGCCTGCGATGAAGGTCACCCGGCTCTGCGCATCGACCAGCGCTTCGATCTGGTCACGGTTGGCCAGTGCGAACGCGTATGTCTCGTCAGCGTGCAAGCCAGCCGAAGCGACGATCATCGCCGCGCTGGTGGTCTTGCCCGGAGCATCGGTCAACGCAAGTTCACGCGCGGCCTTTGCCAGTGCAGCATCAGCGGGGCGACCCAGCAGCGTGTAAAGGAACTGCCGCTCTACTCCGCTGTTCGATGCTGCGGCCATATTGCGGATCGCATCCCACTCTGCCTTCGTGGCATTGCGTGCGATGATGTTGAGCCAGGTCGTTTTCAGCGGCCCGTCCATTGCCTTGGGGTTCGAAGCCAGCAGGCCGAAGCGGCGGCGCGCTTCTGCCACTACGTCCGAATCGCCCATCGTGCCAAATCCTGCAATCAGCGTTGAGCGCAAGTCGGCATCGGGCAGGCTTTCGCCCGCCTTCGGCTCGAAGCCCAGCGACAGCAGGCGCGGCTTGTAGGTTGCCGCGACCTTGGTCGCCAGCTTCTTTTGCGCTGCAGCGTCCTTGTCGAGCGTGCGCCATGCACCCACGAAATCGCCGAACGCATTGCTCAGCACAACCGGATTGGCATTGCCGGGAATGGCCGCAAGCAGATCAAACGCAGGGCCATAGGGCTGATAGCCGCTGGCCGAGAGCGCCAGATTGTCGGCAATCAGGCCCATCTGATCGACCGGGGCGAGGCCTGGCATCGCAGCTTTCAGCGATTGCAGCATCTTCGGCGTATAGAGCGAACGGTAGTAGCCGAGCTGGCCCGCATTGATCACCACCGGCCCGCAGCCATTGACGCTGACCGTGGCTTTGCCGCCATCAAGGATCGTCCGCACCGGTTCACCCGAAGCGCTGGAAACCAGCAGCGGCACTTTCCACTGCTGTGGCGTGGCGGCAACTTCAGCCTTGCGGTCAACGCTGAATTCGCTCTGCTCAAGATTGAGCGTGGCCACGCCCTTCTTGCAGGTCATGCCGGTGACCTTGACCAACGGAATGCCGGGTTTGGTGGTGAAGTCCATTGCGATGGCGGTGAGGCCCGGAGCGCCCGCCTTTTCGACCGCCTGCCACAGATCCTTGGACTGCGTGTTGCCGAACTTGTGATCACGCATATAGGCGCGCAAACCGTCGCGCCACACGGTTTCACCGGCAAAGGCTTCGAGCATGGAAATGACCGCTTCGCCCTTCTGATAGGTAATCGCGTCGAAGGCCTGGTTGGTCTCGTCGACGGTCTTGATTTCCTGCACGATTGGGTGCGTGGTCTTGTACCCATCAAGGCCCATCGCCGCATCGCGCCCGTTCACGCGGCCAAGCAGCGGGAACCAGTCGGGGTGGAAATGCGCGGTGGCCTTGGTTTCCATCCAGCTGGCAAATCCCTCGTTCAGCCAGAGGTCTTCCCACCACGCCATCGTCACCAGATTGCCGAACCACTGGTGCGCAACTTCATGCGCCTGCGTGGTGACGATGTTCTGGCGCGCAGCCGCGCTGGTGATCGCCGGATCATCAAGCAGGATGCGTTCGAACGTGAGGATCGCGCCCCAGTTTTCCATTGCCGAAAAGAACTGCGACTGGCCGGGCGCAGCCACGTTATCCAGCTTGGGCAGGGGATAGGGTTGGCCGAAGTATTCCGCGTAATAGGGGATCAGCGGAGCGAGTTCGTTCAAGGCAAAGCGCGACTGTTCGCCACTGCCCCTGGGTGCAACGATGCCGACCTGCACGCCGGGCGAGGCTTCGCGGGCCATGCGTTCAAAATCGCCGAGCGAGAAGAACAGCAGATAGGACGACATTTTCGGGCTGGTGCCAAAGGTCACGCGCTTCAGCCCACCGTCGAGCGGCTCTTCCTTGGCCACCGGCATATTTCCGATGGCCATTTGGCTCGCCGGGACGACGGCGGAAAGGTCGAATGTCGCCTTGTAGATCGGCTCATCGAACATCGGGGCGAAGCGGCGCGCATCGGGCGCTTCAAACTGCGTAAACAGCCCACGCACATCCTTGCCGGTGATCTTGTCGGGATAATCGAGCGCGAACAGGCCGTTGGCCTGCGTGTTGATGATGCCGGTGTATGTCGTATCGAGGCGGTACTTGCCGGGGGCCAAGGGCTGAGCAGCGGTGAAGCGCGCGGTCTGGCTGGCCGCGTCCATGGTGATGGTCACAGGCATGGCAGTGCCGCCAACAGGCGTCAGTGTGGCCGCAGAAATATTCAGATCCAGCGAGTGGAGCGTCAGGAACGGCGTCGCCTCGGTTACTTCCAGATCGACCGAGGACTGGCCGCTGAACTTGAGGTTCGCTGCATCGGGTGTGATCGCAATGGTATAGTGCGAAGGGTGCGCCACGCGCGGAAGATCGGTGTGGACGCCCGCTGCGGCTGATGGATTTGCAGGCGCGTTCTGGGCAAACGCTGGAGCGGAGACAGCGGCGATGGATAGCGCAAACGCCGAGACTAGGGAAAGGGTACGCATCGGGGGCAGGAACTCCAGAACCTGAAAGATTGGTTACACTAGCAACCGGTCCGCCACCTCGCGAATCCTTTCGACAAAGCGCCTTTCACGTCCGACCAACTACGGTTGACTATGCCCCGATTGGCAATTGCACGATAGCGGTCAGGCCCAACACCTTTCCATCCAGTCCACGCCGGTTGGTCAGTGTCAATGTTCCACCATGCTGGTCGGCAATCGCGCGGGCGAGTGTAAGGCCTAGCCCGCTGCCGCCCGTGCTGCTGTTGCGCGACGCGTCGAGCCGGGTGAACGGTTCCATCATGCGCGTGATCTCGTTTTCCGGGATACCCGGGCCATCGTCCTCGATTCGCAGCATGGCCGTCTGCCCTTCACGGTGGAGCGAAACCCGTGCGCGCTCGCCATAGCGCATGGCGTTGGACACGAGATTGCGCAGCGCGCGGCGCATCCATGTTGCGCGCACCGGCAGGACAATGCGATCCGTCTCGCCCAGTTCCACCGGCTCGCCCATGTCCTCGAACTCGCCGATCACATCAGCGACCAGCGCTGCAAGTTCGGTCGGCTCCACCGGATCAGAAGGACGGCCAACCCGTGCCAGCGAGAGAATATCATCCAGCGAGCGGTTGATGTCTTCGATCGTCGCTGCCATCCGGCCGCGCTCTGTATCGTCCTCAACGGCCTCTATGCGCACTCTAAGGGCCGCCAGGGGCGTCTTGAGGTCGTGCCCGATTGCGCCGAGCATCACGTCCTTTTCATCGAGCATCGCCGCGATGCGGGCTTCCATCGCATTGTGCGCCACGATCAGGCCCTGGATATCCTCCGGCCCTTCGGGCTGCAATTGCCCGTCGAGCGCACGGTTGCCGGCGAAGTCCTCGACCCGCCGGGTCAACGCCTTGAGCGGCCGCGCCATACGGCGCAATATCCAAGCCATCGTGCCCACCAGCACGAGGTAGAGCACGATGGTCTGCCCCACGAGCGGGGCCAGCACGCGCATCTCACGGCCTTCGGTGAAGACGCGGGTGGACGTCCAACCTCCCGATGGCCGCCGGATCGACGCAATGACCAGACGCGGCATGGGTTCGTTGGATACCGCAGCCAGCTTCCGCTTGTTGCGCTGCCAGAACTCAAGACTTGGCCCGTCTTTCATGGGGTTGCGTTCAAACACCACGACTTCGACAGCATCCACGCCTTGCGAGCTGAGAACTTCGGCAAGTTCGCGCTCCACGCGAGGCAAACGGCGTTCACCGATACGCTGTGGCGACTGATCGGTGTGCAAAAGCCGGAAGGGCGACGGTGCGCGATCTTCGCCATCACCGTGCCTTTCACCACGCCGCTGCCTTCGCTCCTCAGGCGTCGGCCCGATCAGACGGAAGGCGGCTGAACTGACCATCGAGACTTCGCGGCGATGGCTTTGTTCGCGCCAGATCAGCACGGCCGAAATGGTTTGCGCCACCAGCAATGCCAGCGCGATAGCCAGCAGGACCTGCCCCTGCAAACTGCGCGGCCACAGACGAATGCCCCCCATGTCGCTCAGCTTTCCGCGTCCGTAGCAGGGCGTTTGCGCACTTCGGTGGCGAGCATATAGCCGCCGCCCCACACGGTCTGGATCAGTTGCGGATTGCGGCTGTCGACCTCAACCTTGCGGCGCAGGCGCGAAATCTGGTTGTCCACCGCGCGATCAAACAGATGCGCTTCGCGGCCCTGCACCATGTCGAGCAGGCGATCACGGTCGAGCACTTGCCGAGGGTGATCGAGAAAAGCCAGCAGAAGGCGGAATTCAGCCGAAGAAATGGCCACAACCGCGCCTTCGCGGTCGATCAGCCGACGCTTGAGCGGATCGAGCCGCCAGCCTTCGAATTCATAGATGACCGCGTCGGAAACTTCGCTCGATTGCTTGGTCGCGCGCCGCAGGACCGAGCGGATGCGCGCCACCAGTTCGCGCGGGTCGAACGGTTTCACCACATAGTCGTCAGCGCCGATTTCCAGACCGACGATACGATCGGTAGATTCGCCCTTGGCCGTAATGAAGATCACTGGCAGCCGCTTTGCCTCAACCAGATGGCGGCAAAACGAAAGCCCGTCCTCACCGGGCATCATGATGTCGAGCAGTACGAGATCGCACCCGGCCTCGTTCAACCGGCTGCGGGCTTCGGCAGCGGTGCCGGCCTGTGTTACGGCAAACCCCTGCCGGACCAGATAGTCCGCCAGGGGCTCACGCAGGGCCGGTTCGTCATCGACCAGGAGAATACGGATCGGCGCTTCGTTCATGACATTCAGTTAGCAGGAGGCGTGGGCGCCGGTCCATTGCCCATCGAGCCGCGCATCTTGCCCATGCCCATCTTGTCACGCATCGCCTTCATGGCAGCGCGGCGCTCGTCAGGCGTGATCTTGCCGTCCTTGTTCGCGTCGGCCATATCGAAGTGCATCTTCACACCGGCGTCGAATTCCGCGCGCGAGACTGCGCCGTCCTTGTTGGTATCGGCCATCTTGGCCATCTGCATGGCACCACCCATCATCCCGTGATGGCCCATGCGGCCCTTGCCACGGCCTTTCCAGCCTTCGCGCTTGCCTTCTGGCCCGGCCGCCATCTTGTCGGCACCCATACCGCGGCCCTTCATCGCACTGTGATGCGCCATGAATTCTGCGCGGCTGACCGAGCCGTTCTTGTCGGTGTCGATCTTGTCGAACATCATGCCCATCTTGGCATCACGATCGGCGCTGTCGAGCTTGCCGTCCTTGTTGAGATCAAGCTTGGCCCACATCGCGTCAGCCTTGGTCTTCATCTCGGCCCAGGTGACGGTCTTGTCGCCATCGGCGTCCATCTTTTGAGCCATGGCGGGCGAAGCGGAATATAGGGCCACCGAGGCGGTCGCCATAACGGCGGCGGCGGCAGCTATCTGGAATTTTTTCATCGTGGTGCTCCTTGAGCAACAAAGGGGTCAGAAACTGCAGCCGCCCCTTTGCAAGGAGAGGGGGAGGGAAGCCTTGCCCGGGGGATTTGGGAGGGCGACCGCAGTTCCTGTGACACCTATCTAGGCGCAGCATGTCGCGCGACTATGCCGGGGAGCGGGGTTAATTGTCGCAATTTGTCGCGCCGGGTGTCTTGCGTTCATCCCGGCGCAAGCGAAGCGGTTCAACCCATCACGAAAGCGTTCAACTTGTTGCCATCGGGATCGCGGAAATAGGCGGCATAGAACGTATCGCCGCGCGGCCCCGGAGCGCCCTCGCAGGTGCCGCCGCTGGCCAGCGCGATGGCATGAATCCGATCCACCTGCGCATTGTCCTTGGCCTCAAACGCAACCATCACGCCATTGCCTACGGATGCGACGTTGCCATCGAAAGGCTTTGTCAGGCCAATTCCCGCGCCGCCACCCGGTGCGCCCCAGGCAATTGCGCCATCCCATTCCATCATGCGGCCAACGCCCAGTTCGGCGGCGATCGCATCATAGAATTTTGCGCCGCGTTCCAGATCATTGGTACCAACGGTGACATATCCGATCATGGCAGTGTTCCTCCACCCCGCGAATCGGGGAGAAAGAACAATACGGGAACAATGTGACCGTCACAAGACTGCGCAGGCAGCGTCCAGCCATGCCAGGTCATCGTCCGAAAGCTGTGGCGCCAGCACCGAACGCACTTTGGTGTGATAGCTGTTCAGCCAGTCGCGCTCTTCGGCCGAAAGCAGTGCCATATCCACCAGATCGCGTGCGATCGGCGCAAAGGTGAGCGTTTCAAAACCGTAGAACTCGCCTTCGGCGCCCGCGATGTCGCGCCGTTCGACCAGCACCAGATTTTCGATGCGGATGCCGTATTCGCCAGTCTTGTAATATCCGGGTTCGTTGGAAAGGATCATGCCCGGAAGCAACTCCTGCCCCGTGCCGGCTTGCCCGCCGCTGGCCTTGGCAATGCGTTGCGGGCCTTCGTGCACAGCAAGGAAGCTGCCCACGCCGTGCCCCGTCCCATGCGCATAATCCAGCCCGGCCGACCACAGGAACTGGCGAGCAAAGCTGTCCAACTGGCTACCAGCCGTACCCTTGGGAAATACCGCGCGGGCCAGCGCGATGTGGCCTTTGAGCACGCGGGTGAAGCGATCCTTGACCTCAGCAGGCGGTGCATCGGGGCCGACCCAGACGGTGCGCGTAATGTCCGTCGTGCCATCAAGATACTGCCCGCCCGAATCGACCAGATAGACGCTGTTCGGCTCCAAATTCCGGCTCGTCTCTTCGCTTACGCGGTAGTGAACCACCGCCCCGTTCGGCCCCGCGCCCGAGATCGTGTCGAACGACAGATCACGCAAAAGCCCGGTCTCCGCGCGGAAGGCTTGCAGACGGTCTGCTGCAGATAGCTCGGTAACACCGCCCTTCGGGGCCTCCACCGAAACCCAGCGCAGGAAGCGCACAATCGCGGCGCCATCGCGTGCCTGCGCGGCGCGGTGACCGGCCTGCTCGACCGGGTTCTTGATCGCCTTGGGCAGGACCACCGGATCGGTCACCGCCACAACTTCGGCCCCTGCGCCTTCGAGCGCGTGGAAAATCGCCGCGACCGCACGTTCGGGATCGACCGCGACCTTGCGGCCCTTCAACTGCTCCAGCGTGGGCACGAAAGCCTCGCGCGGCTGCACACGCACGGCATTGCCGAGATGCGCGGTCAGTTCAGGAGTGACCTTTTCAGGCGCGATGAACAGGTCAGCCGTACCATCGGCATGGGCGATCACATAGGACAGCGCCACCGGCGTGCGGTCCACGTCCGCGCCACGGATGTTGAGCAGCCATGCCACCGAATCGAGCGCCGAAACCACTGCCGCATCCAAACCCTTCGCTCCCAGCCATTCGGCCACTTCGGCACGTTTTTCATGCGCAGACTTGCCCGCATGTTCATCGGCATGGGGCACCGCCGGGGCGAGTGAGGGCATTGGTTGATCCTGCCACACGGCGTCCACCGGATTGGCCGAAACCGGCACGAGCGTAGCGCCACGCACCTGCAACGCCTTTGCCGCTTCTTCGGCCCAGCCCTTGCCATGGAGCCATGCGTCGTAGCCGATCTTCGCACCCTTGGGCGCGTGTTCGCCCAGCCACGCTGCCACGCTCGTCTGCGGCACCGACTGGTACGACCACAGTTTGCCATCCACCTGATCGCACACCTGCAGCGTATAGCGCCCATCGACAAAGATCGCGGCCTCATCGGCCAGCACCACCGCCGTGCCTGCCGATCCGCCAAATCCGGTCAACCATTCCAGCCGCTGGGCATAGGTGCCGACATATTCGCTCATGTGTTCGTCGGAAATCGGGATGACAAAGCCGTCCAGCCCGTCCTTCACCAGTTGCTTGCGCAAGGCGTCTAGGCGGGTTTCGTGTGTGTGCATCAGCATGGTCTTGGTCCTGAATGTGGGCGGCCCGCCTTGCGGGCATCATGCAAGCAACATAGATGCGAGGGATGAGCATTGCCACACCTCCTGTTACCGACGATTACGCATGGCTGCGCGATCCCGGCTACCCTGAAGTGACCGACAAGGCAGTGCTGGCCCACCTCGAAGCCGAAAACGCTTGGTTCAAAAGCCGGATGGACGAACGCCAGCCGGTGATTGACGGGCTGTTCAAGGAAATGCGCGCACGCATCAAAGAGGCTGACAAGTCCGTCCCGCAAAAGGATGGCAACTGGCTCTACTGGATCGAGTTCGAAGACGGCGCGGAATACAAGGAGTGGTGGCGCAGGCCGGTTGGCGCGCCTGACGATGGCAGCGCCGACGAACTGATCCTCGATGAAGTGGCGCTGGCAGAGGGCAAGGAATACTTCCGCCTCGGCGCGATTGCGGTGTCAGCCGACGGGACGAAGCTGGCGTGGTCGGTCGATGACAACGGTTCCGAACGTTTTACCGCACGGATCAAAGTGATCGCCACGGGTGAAGTGCTGCCCGACGAGATCCCCGGCACGCTGTCCGGCCTGATCTGGGTGAAGAACGATACTGGCCTCGTCTACTCCCTCGCCAATGAAAACTGGCGGACCGACAATGCCCGCCTGCATTGGATCGGCCAGCCGCTGGAAAGCGATGTCGAACTCTATCACGAGGATGACGAGGGCTTCCGCGTTGGCGCGGCGCTTTCGGCCAATGAAAAGTGGCTCATCATTTCGACCGGGGATCACGAAACCGGCGAAGTCCGGCTTGTCCCTGCCGATGACCCGCTGGCAACGCCTCTGCTGGTGAAGCGCCGGCAAAAGGGTGTGGAGTATGACGTCGATGAACGTGACGGCGTGCTTTATATCCACGCCAACGACACGCACGAAAACTTCCGCCTCGCCACCGCACCGCTCGACAATCCCGGCGAATGGTCCACGCTGATCGAAGGCACGGACGATTTCTACTTGACCGGCTTCGAACTGTTCCGCGATTTCTATGTAGTCGAAGGCCGCGTGCGCGGGTTGGACCGGATCGAACTGCGGTATTACGACGATCCCACGCGGGTGCAGCCCATCGCTTTCCCCGAAGCCAGCTATGAAGCATCACTGGGCGACAATCCCGAATGGGACATGCAGGTGCTGCGCGTAGGCTATGAATCGATGGTCAGCCCGGCCTCGGTCTATGATTACGATGTGGCGGCGCAAAGCCTGACGCTGCTGAAAGTGCAGGAAATTCCCAGCGGCTATGACGCCTCGCTCTATGAAACCGCACGGTTAGAGATTGCCGCACGCGATGGCACGATGGTGCCGGTCAGCGTGGTGTGGCGCAAGGATCGCGCGGCGGGTGGACCGCTGCACCTCTATGGCTATGGTGCTTATGGGATCGCCATTGGCCCCGGCTTCTCCACCACGCGCCTCAGCCTTGTGGATCGCGGTTTTGCTTATGCCATCGCGCATATCCGGGGCGGCGATGATCTCGGCCGCGCGTGGTACAAGGCGGGCAAGCTGGAAGCGCGCACCAACACGTTCAAGGATTTCGTCGATGTAGCCAAAGGCCTGATCGAGCGCGGCTTTACCCAGGCCGGAAAGATCAGCATTTCGGGCGGATCGGCTGGCGGCGAACTGATGGGCGCGGTAATCAATTCCGACCCTGATCTGTGGGGCGCAGTCGTGGCGCACGTGCCGTTTGTCGATGTGCTGAACACGATGCTGGACGAAGACCTGCCGCTGACGCCGGGCGAATGGCCCGAATGGGGCAACCCGATCGAGGACAAGGCCGCGTTCGAACTGATCCAGTCGTACTCGCCCTATGATCAGATCCGCGCGCAGGCCTATCCGCCGCTGATGGTGACCGCAGGGCTTAACGACCCGCGCGTGACCTACTGGGAACCCGCCAAGTGGGTGGCCCGCCTGCGCGAGGCAAAGACCGACACCAACGAACTGATCCTCAAGACCAACATGGGCGCGGGGCATGGCGGCAAGTCGGGCCGGTTCGAGAGCTTGAAGGAAACGGCGGAGGAATTTGCCTTTATCCTGTGGCAGTTAGGGGTGCCTGCTTGAGCAATCGCCACACCCTCACCTTCACCGCCGGGCCTGAACACATCGACGAACTTGGCCACGTCAACAACGCGGTGTGGGTGAACTGGATTCAGGACATTGCGACCGCGCATTGGGCGGCAGTGGCAAGCGCCGAACATCAGGCAGCCTACATCTGGGTCGTGACCCGGCACGAGATCGATTATCGCGGCAACATTTCCGAAGGCGAAAGCGTCACCGCCGAAACCTTCATCCCCGAACCACCCACCGGCGCGCGGTTTGATCGGCGTGTCGATTTCCGCAATGCGGCGGGCAAGGTGATAGTCAGCGCAAAGACTACGTGGGCGATCATCGACCGCGCCTCGGGCCACATCCTGCGCGTGCCCAAGGATGTCGCCGCGCCGTTCCTGCCTTAAACTGCCTCTGCCAAGGCAGGCTGGAACCCGGTCACTTTCTCGCGCATCGTGCGGTTGCGGCCCAAGCGCTTGGCCTCGTAGAGCAACTGGTCACAGCGGGCATAGAGCGATGCAAAGTCGATCTGCAGGTTGCCGCGAGTATCGTGTTCAACCAGCCCCATGCTGGCCGTAACGATCCGTTCCAGCCCCGGCACTTCCGTGGTAATTCGCGCGCTGATGGCACGGCGGCAGCGTTCCGCGCGGGCTGCGGCATCGTGGCCGCGCAGCAACAGCAGGAACTCCTCGCCCCCCATACGGATCGCGCGCGTATCGCGATCATCGGTCAGTGCATGGGCGACGGCGCACAACACCATATCCCCGGTCGCGTGGCCGTGTGTGTCGTTCACCACCTTGAAGTGATCGAGATCGATTACTGCCATCGTGCGGAAGCCACGCCGGAACAGCTCTTCGAACCGTGCCTCGATCGTGCGGCGGTTGCGCAGGCCAGTCAGGGGGTCGCGATCGGCCACACCTTCCAGTTCCAGCGCGCGCGCGGTGGCTTCGTCACGCTCCTCGCGCACTTCAACAAAGCGGTTGACGATGCCCAAGGCAGTTACCAGCACTTCGAAAACCAGCGAAATCTGGTAGGGAAGGATGGCCTCTGTGGGATGCAGCATTGGCGCAAAATGCGCCAAGATGCGCCAAGCGCCAATGGCCATGAGCGGGGTCCAACCGAAAAACAGGAAGCGTACCGCGCGGCTACCCCGGCGGCCCGCATCAATCATCGCGATCACGAGCATGATGATTGCGACTCCCACCGACAGATGCATGGTGAGCGACGAGTAGGGCCGGACCGCTTCTATCGGAACGCTGGTCAGGACTCCCACTAGCCACATCATCGGGGCGAGGCGCGCCGACAGCTTGCGCAACCGGGGATCAAGCCGATCTTCTTCAATGAAATTCGTTGCAAACAGCAGCCCTGCACCCGCCATAGTAGCAAAGGCGACGTTCGAAGCCTGCCATTCCCACTGCATGGCTGGCTGGAAAAACAGATGGGCAAATCCCGTGGCAAAAGCTGCCTGCGCGAGCATGGCCGACACCATCACGAGATGCCAGATCACATAGCGCTCAGGCAGGACCGAATAGAACGCCGTGTTGATCAACAGCGGCACCAGCAACATCCCGCAAGTCGCCGCCATGGCCACGATCAGTTGCAGCGGCCAACCGCTTCCTTCGGCGAACGGATCAAGCCGCATTTCACTCAAACTTGTCTTGCCCCAGGGCCGCACCATTCTCACGGCGATCTGCGCCGTTTCAGCAGTCACACCCGGCACCGGAATGGTCATGTAAGGACCGGTGGCAAGATGGCGCACGTCTCCCGGCCAGTACGAGGCCCAGTTCGCGCGGCCTTGCCGATCAATCACGCCCACATCAATCCGCTCGAAATTGCCGGTATGCGTGGTCAGGCTCTGTGGAAGCAGTCGATTGGTGGTGTCAGGCAAGTCGAAGCGAATCAGCACGGTCTGCGTGGCGAGCGTCCAGCCCTTACCATCGCACCGCCAGCGCGAAGGCTGTGCTGCCACTTCAGACCAGGTCTCATTGATCGGAGCCTCGGCATGGCAGACGCTCGCAACGGGCACGGTGCCAGCATCTGCAAATGCCGCGACACTACCGAGCGACACAAGCAGGACAAAGGCCAGAAAACGTCCCAGTCCACGAATCATGGCGCCGCAATAACGCGACAAGTTTAGAAGGCAGTTAATGCTGCTGCGCAACAAAAGTGAATTTCAGCCAACATTGTAGTATAAATTCTGTTCACACTTAGTTGGGAGCGATCAAAGCACATTGCCATCCTTGTCGCGATAGATCTCGCGCCGCCCGACGTGGTTGGCAGGGCCAACCAGCCCGTCGGCTTCCATCCGCTCAATCCATTTGGAGGCGGTGTTGTATCCCACGCCCATCTGGCGCTGGATCCAGCTCGCGCTCGCCTTCTGGCTTTCGAAGACCAACTGGCACACCTGCCGATACTTGCGATCTTCGGGATTGTCCGAAGCGCTATCGATATCGTCGAAACCAAAGCCGCCATCTTCCGGCTCCTCGGTAACCGAATCGACATAGTCGGGGCTGCCCTGTCCGCGCCAGTGATCGGCAACCTTTTCAACCTCTTCGTCGCTCACGAACGGTCCGTGGACGCGCTTCAACGGATCGTTGTTGGGCTTGTAGAGCATGTCGCCCTTGCCCAGCAGTTGCTCTGCGCCCTGCTCGCCAAGGATGGTGCGGCTGTCGATCCGGCTGGTGACCGCGAACGAGATGCGCGTGGGCAGGTTGGCCTTGATCACGCCGGTGATGACGTCAACCGAAGGGCGCTGCGTGGCCATGATCAGATGGATACCGGCCGCGCGGCTTTTCTGCGCAAGGCGCTGGATCAGGACTTCGACTTCTTTGCCCACCGTCACCATAAGATCGGCCAGTTCATCGACGATGACAACGATCTGCGGCAGCACTTCGTAATCGAGCTGCTGCTCCTCGAACAGTTCCTCACCCGTATCGGGATCGAAGCCCACCTGAATGCGGCGGCCCAGCGGCTTGCCCTTGGCCTGTGCTGCGCGCACCTTTTCGTTGAAGCCCGAAATATTGCGCACAGCAATCGACGACATCTGCCGGTAGCGCCGCTCCATTTCCTCCACCGCCCACTTCAGCGCACGCACCGCCTTGGCCGGTTCGGTGACCACGGGGGAAAGCAGGTGCGGGATGTCGTCATAGGACTTCAGTTCCAGCACTTTGGGATCGACCAGGATCAAACGGCACTGAGCGGGCGTCAAACGGTACAGAAGCGACAGCAGGATGCAGTTCAGCCCCACCGACTTGCCCGAACCGGTGGTGCCCGCGACCAACAAGTGCGGCATGGTGGCAAGATCGGCCACGATAGGTTCGCCCGCAATGTCCTTGCCCAGAATGATCGGCAGCAAGGCCTTGGAGCTGGCAAACTTCTCGCAGGCGATCAATTCTCGGAAGCTGACCATGTCGCGGATCGCGTTGGGCAATTCGATGCCCATGACAGTGCGGCCCGGAATGGACGAGACACGCGCGGAGATCGCGCTCATGTTGCGGGCAATATCGTCGGCCAGGCCAATTACGCGACTGGCCTTGATACCCGGCGCAGGTTCCAGTTCGTACATCGTGACGACCGGCCCGGTGCGCACGGCAGTGATTTCGCCCTTCACGTTGAAATCGTCGAGCACGTTTTCAAGCAGGCGCGCATTGCGTTCCAGCGCCAGCTTGTCGACCTTCTGCGTCGCCCCGGCTGGGGCTTCGACAAGCAACTCTATCGAGGGCAGCTCAAATTTGTCGAACAAATCCCCCTGCCGCGCCTTCGGCATGGCGGCGGCCAGCACGGGCGCGCGGGTGGAATCGCTGATCTCGGTCGGCTTGCGCTGTGCCATCGCATCGTCGACGTCGATGTCCTCGGCTGCTGCGCGCGTTTCCTTCTCGCGTCGTTCGCGCTTGGGGGTGGGCGCAGGCGCGTCGCTTTCATCGACCAGCCTCGCCGCACGTGGCGCACGTCGCATGAATGGCGGGAGTGAAAGCATCTGCCCCCAATCAAACGCGAAGATCCGGCTGGCAATCGCCATGCCGCCTGCCAGCGCCGCCAGTCCCACTGGCACAGTAAACCACGCCTGCGAAACTTGCGGCACAAGGTCGGCCAGAGCGGTAATTGCTGCAGCGCCAAGCAACCCGGCAAGCCCGCCCGGCCCTGCCGGTAACCGGCTTGCAGCTCCGGCACCCCATAATGACAGTGCCAGCCCGAGCAGCGCCATCGCCACGAACAGCAGCAGTGTGGGCCGCCACCAGCGTGGTTCGGGCGCGGGTTCTTCATCCTCGTCAAAGTCGATCAGATCGCTTTCGGCTCCCCAAAGTCGCCGCGCAAAGACCCACAGCAGCGGTAACAGCAGCGCGCCGGGCAGGCCGAAGAACAGCAGCACGCGCTCTGCCGCCCAAGCTCCGGCAAGGCCCATCCAGTTTTCCACCGGACTGCCCGATGCGGTGCTGCCCGAAGGGTCGGTCTGGGTATAGCTCACCAGCGCAAGCGCCAGAAACAGCATCGCACCGGCCAGCACAGCCCCGCCGATCAGTTCGAAGCTGCGGCGCACGGAACGGCGCAGCACGGCACGCCAGTCAGCGCCGCTTGTGCGTGCGGATGATCCTGCCCGGCTTGCCATGTCTTCGCGTATCCCTGCCCTTGATCGCGCCATCATGCGCCCGATGGGGACTCACCGTCAAGAATCCCGACAGGAAATGCGGTGAATCAGCGCTTTGATGCGTTACGCCAAACCATCAATCGCAGCCCAGCCTGCCACCGGCAACCGCACAGCGCGCGCCCGTGTCATGCCACCGAGCGCGATGACCGGTAGCGGGGATCGCCTTGCCAGCAGCAGAAAACGAACCGTACCCAGTGCTGCTGCTCCTGGATGAGAGCGCGTTGCAAATACTGGCGAGAGGAGCACGGCATCAGCGCCCTCGCGCGCCGCCATGGCGATTTCACGCAGCGAATGTGCCGTCGCCAGCCGGAGGCCGGGCTTGCCCGCCACTTCGTCTGCTGCGCCATATGTCCCATCAGTGTACCAGCTTGCGGGCACACGTGAGCCGATTACCAACAGCCCGCACCCGTGCGCCAACCTGCGCAACTCTTCAAACCTGCGCCGCCGCGCGGCATTTGCCAGATGATAGTGCCGGAACACCAGCGCACTCCCACGCGGCAACCGTCGGATCGCGCGCTCCAGCCCGGCATCATTGCGCGCATCGGTCAACAGCACGCATCGCGGCACTTGCTGCCTTTTCGGCCTCTGGCGCTTTCCCATCCTCGCGCTATAGCACCGCGCCATGGAACAGGCAGTCCCTTCATCGCCGCTCGACAATGTTCGCACACGCATCGCCAAGGCCGCCCGGATCGCCGGGCGCAAGGCAGAGGACGTGACGCTGATCGCCATTTCCAAGACCAAGCCCGTTGAGGCAATACTCAGCCTGATTGCCGAGGGACAGCGCGTGTTCGGCGAGAACCGCGTGCAGGAAGCGCAGGCCAAATGGCCGGACATCCGCGCTGCACACCCCGATGTGACGCTGCATCTTGTCGGCCAGCTCCAATCGAACAAGGCTGAAGACGCCGTAGCGTTGTTCGATTGCATCCATTCGCTTGATCGCGCGAGTTTGGTTACCGCATTGGGTAAGGCGCAGGACAGATTGGGTCGCAAGGTTCCTTGTTTTATCCAGGTCAACATCGGTGCCGAAGAGCAAAAAGGCGGCTGTTCAGTCGCCGATCTGTCTGTATTGCTCGATCAGGCACGCGGTGCCGGGATCGAAGTCATCGGCCTGATGTGCGTTCCGCCCGCCGACATCGAATCCGCGCCGTTCTTTGCTCTGCTCGACAAGCTGGCTGACGATCACTGCCTGCCTTGCCTGTCGATGGGGATGAGCGAGGATCTGGAAGTTGCGGTGCAACTAGGCGCAACGCACGTCCGCGTTGGCTCTGCCCTGTTCGGAAGCCGCTGAAAAACAGCCCGATTTAACCTTAATTTCAGATGTCTGCGTCAGACGGCATTCTACTGCCGTCGGGCTTAACCCAATCTGCCCGGTCCACAGGCCAAAAGTATGTGACCCCGGGGAGAACGAATCGCATGGCAACAGTGCCATCACCTGAGCAGCGCAGACTGCTCGCCGACGACCGCCTGCTGGACCGCGCGCATCGCGGCGCAATGGTTGCGCAGGCCATCGTGCTGGGTGCGGTACTCCTTACGCTGTATGTCGATGAAGCGTTGCACGATCATCTCGCCATGATTGCCACGTTCGGACTCATCGGTGTCTTTGGCCTGCAAATGATCCTGCGCCACGTTGCCATGTCGATACGCCTGCGCCAACAACAGCAGTTCCGCCAGACCCGCGATTCGCGCGAGCAGATCCAGGAACTGTTCGCGATGACCGACATGCTGCAGGCCGCCGAGACGTACGAAGATGCAGGCTCGGTGCTCATGGCCACTTCGCGCCGCCTGCTGCCAGGTTATGGTGCCGCACTGCTGGTGTTCAACAACTCGCGCGACCGGCTCGATCTCGCGCGCGCATGGGACATGCCCGAAGGCTTCGATGCGCCCGAAATGCTCTCGCCATCCAACTGCTGGGCGTTGAAGCGCGGAAAGCCGCATATCAATGCACCGGGCGACAGCACCCTGTGCTGTGCGCATCATGGTACGAACATTGCCAGTGTTGAACTGCCGATGATGGCGTGCGGGCAGTTGCATGGACTGTTGATCATCACGCACCCTGAAATCGACGGCGCATTCGACCGGCTGATGGAAATGCGCCGCCTTGGCCGTGCGCTGGCGGATTCTATGTCCCTGGCGCTTTCCAACATCGCACTGCGTGAAAAGCTGCGGACGCAATCGCTGCGCGATCCGCTGACCGGGCTGTACAACCGCCGCTATATGGAAGACGCGCTCGAACGCTTCGTCTCGCTCGGTTCGCGAACCGGGGCCAGCACAGCGGTGGTCATGCTCGATCTCGACAACTTCAAGAAGCTGAACGACGAGCACGGCCACGCCAAGGGCGATGCCGTGTTGCGTGATGTTGCCGCTCAAATCGTTGGCGCACTGCGTCCCACCGATGTCGTGTGCCGTTATGGCGGCGAGGAACTGGTGGTGATCCTGCCTGATTGCTCGCTGGAAGACGCCCTCGAGAAGGCCGAAGCGCTGCGCGAGCGGATTGAGTCACTCAGCGCCAGCCATGAATGCGCAATCAGTGCGTCGCTTGGCGTTGCAGCGGTTCCCGAAACGGCAACATCGGCCACCGACATCCTGCCTATCGCCGACGCTGCACTCTATGCCGCGAAAAAGGCTGGCAAGAACTGCGTCATGGCTTCGGACAAGCGCGCCGGACGCGAGCCGCCACGGCTGGCAACGATCAAAGCCAAGACGCACTGATTGCAAAGGCTGGGCCGGGCAGATTTGCATCTGCCCGGCCTGCTGCCTGCATCAGAAGTTGGCGTTCACCTCAATCCCCAGAACGCGCCCACGCACCAGCGGTGAGAACGTGCCAACTGCGGGATTTTCGGCAAACGGCCGATTCACGCCTGTCGAAAGCGGACCGCCGAACACGGGGATCTGCGCCGCTCCACTGCCAAGCTGCGTATCACCACCATGCTGCACCTGATCCAGCAGATTGCGGCCATAGAGCGTGAAGGTCAGCCCGCCGGTACGATAGCTGATCGAGGCATCGAGGTTGTCTGCCGAAGTGATCCAGCCAAAGTTGTTGTCGGTATAGGCAAACCGGTCACGGAACTGCCAGTTTGCACGCGCCATGATGCTCTTGTCGTCACCGACCGGGAAATCGAGGACGGTGCCGGCACCATACGTCCACTTGGGCAGGCGCGGCAGGGCTAGCTGGCGATCAACATCGTTCACCACGCCATCGCTTGAAAGATCGAACAGCACCTTGCGGTAGCGCCCGTTGATATAGCCGAAGTTGGCCGTGAACAGGATGTTGCTGTTCAGCGCAAAGCGGCCTTCGCCTTCGATGCCATCAATCCGCGCATCGGCGGTGTTGAAAATCGATTGCGCGACACCTGCGGCCGAGCCCTCGTTCACTTCGCGCTGCATGTTCTTCACATCGGTGCGGAAGGCAGCAAGGTTCAGCGTCAGCTTGCGATCGGGCGAGCGGTATTTCACGCCCAGTTCGAAGCTGTCGACCTGCTCCTCGTCGAAGGCATATTGCGGGTTAGGTCCACCAACTCCTGCCAGCAGCTCGAACGCGCGGGCATTGGTGATACGGAAGTTGTAGCCACCCGAACGGAACCCGCGCGACCAGTTGCCATAGACCTGCGCATCGTTGTTGAAGCGATACTGGAAGCCCACTTTCGGGCTCCAGTTTTCCCACCGGCGTTTGTCAGTGAAGCCGTTGTTTTCAGTCGGGATGATCGGGTTGACACCGGACGTAGGGCAGGATTCCGCCACCACCGAGCAGGTTGGGCGAGGACGAATATAGGTGACGGCCGCATCCTTGTCCTCGCGCGACCAGCGGATACCTGCCGTCAAAGTCAGCTTTTCGGTCACATCATAATCACCCGCCACGAACAGGCCGAGCACTTCATGATCCTGCCGACCACCACCGATTTGAGTCAGCGGGCTGATGAAGGCTGGGTAGCGACGGATTTCGTCATAGCCGAGATCCTGCTGGAACCAGAAGCCGCCGGTGGTCAGGTCAAGATTGCCAAGTCGCACGTTGTAGCGCAGCTCGTTCGAATACTGGCGCTGGTTGAATTGGGTTTCCGAATGGAAACGGAACACAGGCAGCGCATCGATATCGCCGCTGGTGGCCGACTTGAAATCGCGGAAACCGAAGATGTTGGTCAACTGGCCATCGCCAATGTCGATTTCGGTCTTGTGCGTCGCGAACCACGCCTCGTTCCGGTAAAAGCCGCGATTGTCGACCGCGAAATCAAACGTGTCGCGGCTGTAAACGCCATGGTTCTGTCCCGCAGGACCATCGCCATTGCTGGTGAAGTATTCCACCTTTGCCACCATGCGGACAGTGTCGCTGGGCAGGAATTCCAGCGCACCGCGCACGATCTCGGTGCTGGCCTTGCCAAAATCGGTGCCATCGAACAGGTTCTTGAAATAGCCCTGATCGTTGTTGACGTAACCGCCAAGCTTGAAGTTCAGCTTATCCTTGATCAGTGGGCCGGAAATCACCGCCTGAGCGGCAAAGTTGCCCGAACCGCGCCCGGAATCGACCGGGCCTTCATAGAACACGCGGAAATTGCCGCGGAAGTCCGAAGTGGGATCGCCGGTGTTGATCAGCACCGCGCCGCCGGTGGTGTTGCGACCATAAAGGATGCCCTGCGGACCGCGCGCCACTTCGATGGAGCCGAGGTCGAAGACATCGAACACCAGACCAGCGTTCACGCCGATATAAACACCGTCGACGAACACGCCGACGGTGGGGTCGATCGAAGGAATCGAGCTGTTCACGCCAAGCCCGCGGATCGAAAAGTTGGCCGTGCCACGCGAGGTGCCAGCCTGATCGAGCGAAACGTTCGGCGCGCTGAATGTCAGCGTCTGGAGATCGCGCACCTGAAGCGCTTGCAGTGTATCGGCGTTGAAAGCGGTAATCGCCATCGGCACCGCCTGAACATTCTCAACGTTCTTCTTTTTGGTGGCCGTCACGATGATGTCGGCGTTAAGCATGTCAATCGACGACATCTGCTGATCTGCCTGATCAGCTTCCTGCGCATGGGCACCGCCAGCACCCAATGCCAGCAGCGCAATTACACTCAAACCACCGGTAAACCCTGCACGCAGAGCGACCTTGAAATTCTTCGGCATCCATAACTCCCATTGTTTTGTGGGCGCAAAATGGACGACGCAGCATCAGGATCAACCTGTTTTCAATCGATCAATTAAATTGAGCGCGCAAGTGTGGCCTATTTACACTATTGTCGGCTGTAACGATCAAGCTCGTCACCGGTCAGCGTCACCACATGCAGAAGATTCGTCGCGCCCGGTGTACCGAAGGGAACGCCTGCCAGCGCGATCAGCCTCGATCCGGCAGTGCCGAACCCGTGGCGCAGCGCCATGCGCTTGCCCTTGGCGATCATCTCTTCGAAGCTGCCGATGTCCTTGGTGCTGACGGCATGAGCGCCCCACAGCAGGCCTACCTTGCGCGCCGTCTTTTGCGAAGGTGTCAGCACAAGCATCGGCACTGCAGACCGTTCACGCGCCACGCGGCGAGCGGTTGATCCAGAGCCTGTAAACACGATAATCCCGGCAATCGGCAAGGTATTGACGATACTTGCTGCCGCCTGCGCCAAAGCGTCTGCCGTGGTCGGATCAGGCAGCGTTTCGATGAAGTGGACACGCGCGGCATAGCCCGGATCGGCTTCCACTTGCGCGGCGATACGGTGCATGATGGTCACCGCCTCTTCCGGCCAGGCACCGGCCGCCGTTTCGGCAGAAAGCATCACTGCGTCCGCACCGTCATAGACCGCGTTGGCCACGTCGGAAACTTCGGCGCGGGTTGGCGTGGGCGTCTCGATCATCGATTCGAGCATCTGCGTGGCCACGACCACCGGCTTGCCCTGCCGCCGCGCGCTTTCCACGATGCGCTTCTGCAGCGGCGGCACTTCTTCGGGGTTCAGCTCTACGCCCAGATCCCCGCGCGCCACCATGATGCCATCGGACAGTTCGATGATCTCTTCCAACCGCGAGATTGCCGCAGGCTTTTCGATCTTGGCCATCAGGGAGCCATAGCCGCCCATCAGCTTACGCGCCTCGGCCACGTCTTCGGGCCGCTGAACAAACGACAGTGCGATCCAGTCAGCGCCGTTTTCCACCGCGAATGCCAGATCACGCCGATCCTTGTCGGTCAGCGCGGGCACGGGCACCACCGCATCGGGCACGTTCACGCCCTTGCGATCAGAAATCACCCCGCCCACTTCGGCAGAGCACAGAATCTCGTTCTCGTCGGCCCGGATAACCCGCAACCGTAGCTTGCCATCGTCGATCAGCAGGCGCTGGCCTTTTTGCAGCACGCCGAACAGTTCAGGGTGCGGCAGGCAGACACGGGTTTCGTCACCTGGTTCAGGATTGCGGTCTAGCGTGAAGTGCCCGGAATGGCGGATGACAGCGCGCCCTTCCTTGAACTTCCCGACGCGCAGTTTCGGCCCCTGCAGATCGCAAAGCACGGTGATTGGCCGGTCCACTTTTTTTTCCAGCGCGCGGATATTGGCGATGGTTTCGGCGTGGATCGCGTGTTCGCCGTGGCTCATATTCACGCGAAAGGCATCGGCCCCGGCGCGATAAAGCTTTTCCAGCATTTCAGGATCGCGGCTTGCCGGGCCAACCGTGGCAAGGATTTTTACTTTGCGTCCCAAAACCATGCTGGAACGTGGATCGAGCTTGGCCACCGCGCTTGTACTCCTGTATGAAATTCTCAACGCGCGTATGGCCCATGCCATTTCAAAACCCAAGGACGATTACAGTGGATACGAATGCAATCGATAGTCTGCCAGATGACATTTCCGCCGCCGCTTTCCGCCGCCTGGTAAAGCACCTGCAAAAGCGACACGATGCCCAGAACATTGATCTGATGGGCCTTGCCGGTTTTTGCCGCAATTGCCTGTCTGACTGGATTCGCGATGCCGGTTTTGAAGGCGACAAGACAGCCGCCCGCGCTGTCATCCACGGTATGGCGTTTGACGAATGGAAGGCGGCTTACCAGACCGAAGCCACGCCGGAACAGATGGCGCGCATGGAAGAAAGCCTCAAGCTGAACGGCGGAACGCACTGACCGTTCCGTTCCGGCGATAGATTTCCACAGCCCCCGCTTTGCCCGAATCCACGCCTGCGTCTATCAGCCCGGCCAACCGATTCACGCCCCTTACCCGGAGACTTCCCCGATGGCCGAAACCGCTGACGACCGCCGGCTATGACGCCAAGATCATGCGCCAGATCGTCCGCCTGCGGAAGATGAAACCTGATGATCGCCGCGAGATGGAAGCCGTGCTGGAAACGTACAAGAACGCTCTCGGCATCGACTGAAACACCACAACTCATCGCATTAACCCGAGCGGGACGGAACAGCCGTCCCGCCGCGTCATTGGCTTTCTGTAGTCTCAACAGGATAGCCCGATGAACCACACTGCCACCATCCGCCCGCCGATTCATGAAGACGGCCTGCCCGGGAGCGAAGCGACGCTGGCCCCGCAGCCAGACTGGCAGCCACGCTACCCAGGATCGGGCAGGCTCAAAGGCAAAATTGCCCTCATTACAGGCGCTGACAGCGGGATTGGCCGAGCCACTGCCGTGCTTTTTGCGCGCGAGGGTGCCAAAGTTGCCATCGCGTATCTTTGCGAGGACGAGGACGCCGCAAAAACGCGCGAACTGTGCGAAGCTGAGGGCGCGCAAACAGTTATCTTTTCAGGTGATCTGGGCGATCCTGAAGTGGCCCACGCGCTGGTCGATCTCGTGATCTGCGAATGGGGCCAACTTGACATTCTGGTCAACAACGCGGGCGAACAGCATCCTGACAAGGATATCCGCGACATCACCACCAACCAGTTGCAGCGCACGTTCCAGACCAACATTTTCTCCATGTTTTACCTTGTTCAAGCTGCGCGCCCGCACCTCAAATCCGGTGCTGCCATCATCAATTGCACCTCGATAACGATGTATCAGGGTTCGGCAGAGTTGCTCGACTACGCCAGCACCAAGGGTGCGATCACCGCGTTCACCCGCTCGCTTTCAGAAAGCCTGATCGAAGACGGCATCCGCGTAAATGCCGTCGCCCCCGGTCCGATCTGGACCCCGCTCAACCCCTGCGGCGGCGCTACCCCCGAAAAGCTGGAACACTTCGGCGAGAGCACACCGATGGGCCGCCCCGGCCAGCCAAATGAAGTTGCACCCTGCTTCCTGTTTCTTGCCTGCGAGGATTCATCCTACATGTCAGGACAAGTGCTTCACCCTAACGGTGGTACGGTGGTGGGAAGCTGACTTTACCGCACGATCCAACCTGCTACGGTCAGACAATGCTCATCACCACCACCAGCATTGTCGAAGGCCGCCCCGTCCAACGCCATCTCGGAATCGTCACTGGCGAAGTGATCCTCGGCGCAAACATCGTGCGCGATTTCTTCGCCGCTGTGACCGATATATTCGGCGGGCGCTCCGGTAAGTATGAGGAAGTGCTGGCACGCGGTCGTGAGCAGGCCCTGCGTGAGTTGGAGGACAAAGCCCGCGCATTCGGAGCCAATGCGGTGATCGGCGTCGATATCGATTACGAGACAATCGGGGCGCGCGGATCGATGCTGATGGTCAGCGTCACCGGCACGGCGGTTGTGCTCTAACCCGCAGCCGACGCTGCTGTCAGCATGACTGCATTTGACGCAACATGTGCAAGGATTGCCGCGAGCAGCCCTTGTCGAACACGAATATAGCCTAGCATCAGGCCAGACCAGAACTGCGGCAACACCATCGGCAAAACCACAGCGCTAACCTGCGGGTAGTTGAACACGTGCATCAGCGCGAACAGCGCGGTCACCAGATAGAACATCACCGGAAAGACGCGCATGAACCAGCCCGGCGCTCCGCCAATGCGCCGCGTGAGCAACCACGCGACGCCAGCCGCAATCAGCGTGCCCAGCAGAATCGCTCCGGTCGCCAGCGGATTTCCTTTGCCCACCATCATGAAAAGCGCGAGCGCAGCAATCACGATGCCCGTCAGCCACAGTGCAGCGGGCCGCCCGCTCATCCATCCGCGAAAGAACAGCTCTTCCAGCACAGGTGCCAGCAACACCGCCCCACCCCACAACGCCAATGGGCTAAGCCCCTCAAACGCATTGGGCGATGGCAGTCCGAAGGCCTTTTGCCATGTCAGGATGAGCGGCATGACCACCAGCCCCAGCACTGCGATTTGCAGCGCGCTGAGCACCAACCAGCGCGGGATCGCGCCATCGGCGTTCAGCCCTGTAGCCTCCATCGGGCGCGGATTGCGGAGAAAGGCCATGAGTTCGGTCAGTGTCGAGCGGATCATCCCCGCTTCATGCCGTCAAAAACAGCATTGCGCCACATAGATTGCCGGGAGCCGCTGTCTCGGCTAGGGGCAACCCAGATTCCTGAAACACGCAAGAAGACGGACCATGGCAGGCCATTCCAAGTTCAAGAACATCATGCATCGCAAGGGCGCGCAGGACAAAAAGCGTTCAGCGCAGTTTTCCAAGCTCAGCCGCGAAATTACCGTCGCGGCCAAGATGGGAATGCCCGACCCGGACATGAACCCGCGCCTGCGCGCTGCGGTCAACGCGGCCAAGGCCCAGTCCATGCCCAAGGACAACATCGCCCGCGCCATCGACAAGGCGACCAAGGGCGAAGGCGACAACTACGAAGAAGTGCGCTACGAAGGTTACGGCCCCGGCGGCGTGGCGATCATTGTCGAAGCGCTGACCGACAACCGCAATCGCACTGCCACCAACGTGCGCACCGCGTTCTCAAAGAACGGCGGCAACCTTGGCGCCAGCGGTGCAGTGAGCCACGGCTTCGAACGGCTTGGCCTGATCGAATATCCCGGCAAGGCGGGCGACGAGGAAAAGGTCCTCGAAGCCGCAATCGAAGCTGGGGCCGATGACGTTGAGTCCGACATGGGTGATGGCGACGAAAACCCCGGCAGCCATCAGATCTGGGTTGCGGTAGAAAACCTCCATGAAGTTGCCCGTGAACTCGAAAAGGTTCTGGGCGAAGCTGAGGGCGTGAAGCTCGCGTGGAAACCCAGCCTGAAGACCGAAGTTTCGGCCGACGACGCGGCAACGCTGCTCAAGCTGATCGATGTGCTGGACGACGATGATGACGTCCAGACCGTATGGGGCAACTACGAAATCCCCGACGACGTGATGGAGAAGCTTTCCTGATCATCCTCGGCATCGACCCCGGCCTGACATGCACGGGCTGGGGCGTCGTTTCCAAATCGGGCAGTCGGCTCAGCCACGTTGCCAACGGACAGATCCGCACCAATGCCAAGGCCACCATGGCCGAACGCCTTGTGGAACTCGATTCCGCGCTCGCAGCCGTGATCGATACCTTCAAACCCGATAGCGGCGCGGTGGAAGAGGTCTTCGTCAACGTCAACCCGCAGTCCACACTCAAGTTGGGCCAGGCGCGTGGTGTTGCCATGGTAGCGGTGGCACGGTCGGGCATTCCCGTGGCCGAATATCCCACAAAGGTCATCAAGAAAGCGCTGGTCGGCACCGGTGGGGCGGAAAAGCAGCAGATCCAGCATATGCTCAAGATCCTGCTGCCCGGCGTCCAGCTTGCGGGTGAGGACGCTTCCGATGCGCTCGCTGTGGCAATAACCCACGCCAACATGCTCGGCAGCCACCGTTGAGCCTGTAACCCGGACACAAAAAAGGGCGGCTCCCCCCGGACGCCGCCCTTCCCGTTCACCCGCCGCGGCGGGCGATGAAGCGCATTCAAGCGTGAGTCTTCGCCTTGCCAAAGCGGCGGCGCGCCACAAGCCCGGCCGCGGCCGCACCGAACAGGATGACCATCGAAGGTTCAGGGACTTCGGTTCCGCCGTTGGTCGACGAGGTCGAAGTGGAGGTCGCGCCATTCGAGCTTGATGATGTTGACGACGACGTGGACGACGATGTCGAACTGCTGGTGCTGCTCGACGTTGAAGACGACGACGAGGTTGAAGACGACGTGGACGAACTGGACGTCACGTTGCCCGATGAAGTCGAGGTCGATGAACTGCTGGAAACGTTGCCCGACGACGTGCTGACATTACCCGAAGACGTGCTGACGTTGCCCGAAGACGTGCTGACGTTGCCACTCGATGAGGACACGTTGCCCGACGAGGTCGAAACGCCACCCGTGGATGTCGAAACGCCACCGGTCGAGGTGGACGTCGAGATACCGCCTGTCGAAGTCGAAACCCCGCCGCTGGTCGAAGATGTGGAACCGCCCGAAGTCGAGGTGGAGCCGCCCGAACTGGACGTCGAACCGCCCGAGGTCGACGTGGACCCGGTGCTGGTCGAGGAAATGACCACGCTGCCGCCACCGCCGCCGCTGCTTCCGCCGCCGCCGCCGCCGCCGCCAAAGAAACCTCCGAAGAAGCCGCCGCCGAAACCGCCAAGGCCGCCGCCGCCGATCACCACGGGCACACCACCGCCGCCGCCACCAGCCATCTGCTGCGGAGGCATTGGCGGCATGTAGGGCACTGGCACCATTGCCATCTGCGGCGCAGGTTCACAGGTGCGGGTCGTCGTCGTCGTCACCACGCGGCGGGCGCGATGCACTGTGCGCGGCGCGGCGCGCTTGGCCACCACGCGCTTGGCAGGGGCCTTCTTGACCTTGATCGGCTTCACATGATGGATTTCACCGCGTGAAGGCGCTTCCGAAACGTGAACAGCGCCGCCGCCGAGCATCGCCCCGCCTGCTGCTGCCGCTGCCAATTTTGCCAATGCCATCCGAACCGACATGATCGTTTCTCTCGTTCTTCCTTAGGGAAAGCGGGCTAGCAGAAGCGGGTTAACGCCTTGCTTTGCTTTCCTGACAGGTCGATCAACGCAGATGGCATGGGTCAGGGCAATGACGTTAACCCTGTTCTGGCCTCTGAATCTGCCCGAAAACGGGACCGTCGCCCCTCGCTGGTTAACTCTGTGCCAGTTTGGGACCGAATGAAGCCGGAGTCTTTCGCCGGCACGCGTCAACAGCCCTCATTCGCCCGAATCGAACAAACCGGGCATTTGCCCGGTTGGCGGGGTGAGTCCCAGATGCTGCCAACCACGATCATTGAGGCAGCGCCCGCGCGCCGTGCGGGCAATCAGCCCCAACTGGATCAGGTAAGGCTCGATAACTTCCTCAATCGTATCGCGCGGTTCCGAAAGGCCCGCCGCCAGCGTTTCCACGCCCACCGGACCGCCTTTATAGATGTCGGCAATCATCATCAGATAGCGCCGGTCTTGCAGGTCCAGCCCGATCTGGTCGATCTCCAGCCGGGTCAGCGCATTGTCGGCATTGTCTTTCGTGATCTTCTCGGCACCCGCCACTTGCGCAAAATCGCGCACGCGGCGCAGCAGTCTCCCGGCAACGCGAGGTGTGCCGCGTGAACGGCGCGCAATCTCGGTCGCCCCGCCCTTGTCGATGCCGATGCCCAGCAGCGAAGCGCCGCGCGCCACCACGCGTTCCAGTTCGTCCACCGAATAGAACTGCAGCCGCACCGGAATGCCGAAGCGGTCCCGCAACGGCGTCTGCAACAACCCCTGCCGCGTAGTCGCCCCGATCAGCGTGAACGGCGGCAGATCGATCCGCACCGATCGGGCAGACGGCCCTTCCCCGATCATCAGATCCAGCGCGCGGTCTTCCATCGCCGGATAGAGCACTTCCTCGACCACGGGATTGAGGCGGTGGATCTCGTCGATGAACAGCACATCGCCGGATTCAAGATTGGTCAGCAGCGCCGCCAGATCGCCTGCTTTGGCAATCACCGGGCCGGACGTGGAGCGGAAGTTCACGCCTAATTCGCGCGCAATGATCTGCGCCAGCGTGGTCTTGCCAAGGCCCGGCGGCCCGAAGAACAGCACATGATCCATCGCCTCGCGCCGCATCTTGGCGCTTTCGATGAACACCTGCAGATTGTCCTTCGCCGCCGCCTGCCCCACGAATTCGGCCAGCGTCTTGGGCCGCAAAGCAGCGTCCTGGTCTTCGACCATGCGTTCGGGGGTGAGGAGAGGGTTATCGGTCATCCTATCCCGCCGCCCGCTTCAACGCCACGCGCACCAGATCGTTCAGTCCTGCATCTTCACCCAGTTCCTTCACCGCTGCGGCCACTGCGCTGCTGGCCACCATCGGCTTGAAGCCTAGGTTCTGCAGCGCCGATACGGCATCGGCAGCCGCATCGCCCGGCGGCGGGGCAAAGGTGTCTCCGCCCATGCCCACCGGCGAGGTATAGCCCGCAAGGCCCCCCGCCTTGTCCTGCAGTTCGTTGACGATCCGGCTCGCCAGTTTCGGCCCCACGCCGTTCGCCCGCGCCACCATCGCTGCATCGCCTTGCGCACAGGCGCGTTGCAATTCTTCCACCGACAGTGCCGAAAGGATCGCCAGCGCCACTTTCGACCCGACACCCTGCACCGCCGTCAACAGCCTGAACCACGCGCGTTCGCCCGCGCTGGTGAAGCCGATCAGGCGCTGGTCGGTTTCACTCACCTGCATTTCGGTGTGGACCACCACCCGATCCCCCCGGATGCCCAGATGGCTGAGCGTCTTGGCCGAGCACTGGACGAGGTAGCCCACGCCCCCCACGTCGATCACGGCCCAGTCAGGGCCGGTGTCATCAAGGATGCCGGTGAGCTTCGCGATCATGCTTTGTTCCTATGCACGGACGGCCTGCCCCATGCAAGAGCGCCAGCGCGCGCCATGCGCAGGAATCAATCGCCCGCCCGGTCAATCATGTCCATGAAGTCCCGCGCCGCATCGCGGTCAGCCGCATCCTTGAACGCCACGTCCAGATCCGGCGCGCGGCCCAGCATATGCAGCAGAGTCCAAAGGCCAAAGCGTCGCGCCCGGTCTTTCTCCAGCCCGAAATCCACCAGCATCCGCTCAACCCCCGCATCAAGCGCGGCGGGCGTGACTTGCGCGAAGTCGTCTGTGCCAAAATAGCGGCGGAGCTGATCGTCAAATTCCATGCCCGCGCGATAGGCGAGCGGCGGGCCGGGCGCAACGCCCCCAGCCGTAACCCTCCCCAAATGCACCCCTTCAAGCCCCGCAACATCGAACGCGCCCGAATGCTAAGGCGCGAGGCAACCCCGATGGAGCGCCGCCTCTGGCACTACCTGTCCGGCAGAGCGCTTGGCGCAAAGTTCAGCCGCCATCTGGGGGCCTTGAGCAAGGACGGCGATGACCTCAATCGCCTCGCAAGATCGCTTAGAACGCACTACGCCATTCGTGATGCTGTGGCGAAAGCTGGCGGCAAACTGGAATCGCCCAAGCGCGTGTTCGCGGACGATCCCGACGACGATATTCTCGAAATCATCGAAGCCGCCTTTGCAGGCGAGCATCGCCGCAAGAATGCCGAACAGACCATGACCCGGATGCGTGCTCGCGTCATGAACGGCTACTGGGTTTTTCAGGCCCCGTGGGGCTATCGTTTTGAGAAAGCGTCCGGCGGCGGCAAGCATCTGGTTCGTGACGAACCCATAGCCTCGATCATTCAGGAAGGTTTGGAAGGCTACGCCTCAGGTCGCTTTGGCTCTCAGGCGGAGGTGAAGCGCTTCTTCGAGTCGAACGCACTCTTCCCCAAGGATCGGCAAGGGTTGGTGACCAATGAGCGCGTCAATCAAATCCTGACCCAGCCACTTTATGCCGGGTATATCGAAGTGCCGCGCTGGAACCTGTCACTGCGCAAGGGACAGCATGACGGGCTGATTTCTCTTGAGGCCTTCGATCTCATTCAGCAGCGTTTGGCGGGCAAGGCTCGCGCTCCATCTCGCAAGGACATCAACGCGGATTTCCCGATGCGCGGCTTCATCGCCTGCGGCGATTGCCACTATCCCATGAGAGCAAGATTGGCGAACCGGAGCGCGACAAGCGGATTTTAGCGGAAAACATCGCCAAATGCAGTACGCCCGCACACTACTATGACGAGGTTTTTCAAACCTCGATGACGTTTCTCACAAACCCTTGGAATCTTTAGGAAACTGGCAGGTTAGAGGACCGCAGAGCTATGCTTAAATTGGTCTTTCCGGGCAGTCTCTTATATGCCCGGAAAACAGGGTTTCAAACCCCTGAAATATCCATGCCTTTCAAGGCATTAGAGGACATTTCAAGCCCAAAAAGGGAAATGGTGCACCCGACAGGATTCGAACCTGTGACCCCTGCCTTCGGAGGGCAGTACTCTATCCAGCTGAGCTACGGGTGCCTGAGCCGTTGGGCCACCTAGCAGTGCTGCGGCTGGCTTGCCAGTGTTTTGTGCGCCGCGTGCAGGCTCTCATCCAATCCGGCTGTTTAGGGTTTTGGTAGCCAACGGCAGGGTATCCCCTCAACCCATGAAGGAACCCAGCCTAGCCGGAAGCGATTCGCGCAATGTGCCGCATAGCGCAGCCAGAAACGGGACTCAGCGTACTGCGTTCGGGCAAGGTTCGGGCAATGCCATGTCGATGAAATGGTCGGCGCTGCACGACGCTTCATCGATAATCTGCCAACTTGCAGGGTTGCAGCCTGAAATGCGCAAGCCTGAAGTGCGCAACTTTCCCGCAATCATGCGCGATACTGGCGGCTGGCGCTATGAACTGGCGCGGCAGGGCGTTGATGATCTGGCTGCATTTATGGAGCCAGGACTGGCGGCATTGCTGGCAGTATCGGCACGGGGGCACTCACCCGCACCGGCCGCAACGGCACTTTGGCATGAATTCGTTTCGGCCCGCACTGCCCTGCTGGCGCTGATCCCCCCGCTGGGAATCAAGCGCAGGCCGTGATCCCTACCCGCCCCACGCTGCGCAGTGGGGATCGAGGCTGACAAGATGGCGGCGCAGCGAGGCGCGGGCCAATCGCTCAACCTCTGCTTTCCGTCTTGCAGCTGCTAACGGAACAGTCGGTGCCGGACGCAAGATTTCAGCGTCATACCCATCAGCCACAATCACCCCGCAGGCGTGCGGCAGAAAATCCTCGGTTTCCAGCACCGCAGGGTCCAGATGCGGGGCGAGGCCCCAGTAATATCTGTCGCAATGGTCGAGATAGTCGGTCCACTTGGCATCGCCCAGCAAGTCTGCGCGGGAGACCTTGATCTCCACGATCACGACCTGCCCCTTGGCATCTATGCCCATCAGGTCGGCCCGCCTGCCCGAGCGCAACGGCATTTCCAGCAGACACCAGATGTCGTTGCGCGCGAACAAACGGCAGATGCCGCGCGCCACGGCGCGTGCCTCACGTTCGATGGCGTCCTGACTGACGGGAAGTGATTCGACCATCTGCACAGCGTAAGAACAAATGACGAACAGGTAAAGAGCTTACCAGAGCCCGATCGTCTGCACGAACAGCCATACGCCTGTTGCCACCAGCAGCGCCGCTGCAATCATTCGCACCACATCGAGCGGGACGCGCTTTATCAAGGCATTACCGAACACGACAGCAGGCACATTGGCAATCATCATGCCCAGCGTGGTGCCCGCCGTGACCATCAGCGCATCGTTGAAGCGCGCGCCCAAGGCAATTGTGGCGATCTGCGTCTTGTCACCCATCTCGACGATGAAGAACGCGACGAGTGTGGTGAGGAAGGCACCATAGCGCGAGGGTTTCGGCGCTTCGTCATCGTCCAGTTTGTCTGGGACCAGCGTCCACAGTCCCATGGCCACGAAGCCGACCGCGATGGCGATACGGAACCACATGCCATCGAGGAAAGCGGCGGCAGTTGCCCCCAGCAGGGCCGCAAGGAAATGGTTGGCAAGCGTTGCTGCCAGAATCCCGAGCACGATCGGCATAGGCCGCTTGAACCGCGCGGCAAGGACGATGGCGAGAAGCTGCGTCTTGTCGCCGATCTCTGCCAGTGCGACGATCGCGGTGGAAGTGGTAAAAGCTTCGAAGATCATGACATTTCCGGGGCCGGGCGGAGCGATCTGGCCAACGACAGCGTGCCCCTCCACCCGGCCCGGATAGAAAGCGCGCTGTCATTGGTCTCGCCCGGGGGACCGGAAAAGTCCCGCCGCCTGCGCCATGGCCTCTCGACCAAGCATGTTGACGCTGAGGGCCGCTGCAAAAGCGGTGGCTACTCCCCAAGTGACGTGACTGCGCGTTAACCGCGTATGGCCAAAGGTGCAAGGCCGGGTCGGCTCTGAGTACTCGAAATCAGGACTGGTGCGGGCGCAGTTGCGTCGCTATAAAGTCTACTTATTTAGTTGATATAAGGTGCGGTATGCGGTTGGTGATTGCGGCACTTCTGGCAACCGTGGCGGTTTCCTGCGCCTTTCCGGCTTTGGCGCACGACGATCCATGGAGCATTTCCGCATCGGCGCGGCTGCGTATTGAGTCCATCGACGGCCAGTTCCGCCCCGCACCCGCGCCCGAACATGACACGATGGTATCGCTGCGCACAGAGATCGCCGCGCAATACAATGCCGGCCACTTGCGCTTCGTGGCGGAACTGTGGGACGCGCGTGCTTGGGGGCAGGATGTCCGCTCATCGGCCAATACCAGCGAGGTCAATGCACTGGAACTGGTACAGGCCAATGTGCAGGTGCCGCTGGCGGGCAAAAGTGTGCTGACACTGGGACGATACACGCTCGATCTGGGCAACCGCCGGATGGTGGCGCGACAGCGGTTTCGCAACACCACCAACGCCTTTACCGGCGCCTATCTTGCGCTTGATGGTGGGGCCGGGCGCAAGCTGGACTTGATGTTCGCGCTGCCTCACCAGCGTCTGCCCGATGATGTGGATGGCATCCGCAGCGACCGAGTGAAGTGGGACCGCGAGAATTTCGATGTCATGTTCTTCGGCGCGCATGGCACTTTGCCAGATGTGTTGGGTGGGACGCTGCTGCCCTATGCTTTCGGACTGATCGAGCGAGATGGCGCACGGCTCGCCACGGCCAATCGCCGCATCGGCACAGTGGGCGCGCGGCATTTCGTGAAGGCAATGCGCGGAGAGTGGGATCATGATCTGGAAGGTGCAGTGCAATTCGGCAAGGCACGGCGCAGTTCCTCCGCTGCGGATCGCACAGACCTCGACGTCTTTGCATGGTTCGTCCACGCAGAATTGGGCCACACCTTGTCAGGCGGTTGGACACCGCGCATTGCCGTGCTGTTCGATGCAGCCAGTGGCGATGGCGGCAAGGCGGGCAAGTACACCCGCTTTGACACGCTCTATTCCGCACGCCGGTTCGAATTCGGGCCGAACGGACTCTACGGTCCATTCCGGCGCAGCAACATCGTCTCGCCATCGCTGCGGCTGGAAGTTGCGCCTTCCAAACGAACCGACGCCTTCGTGGCGTGGCGCAGTGCTTGGGCCGAAAACAGGCGCGACCAGTTCGCCGCGACCGGGGTACGCAATGCGACCAACACTTCGGGCAGCCTCGGCGCACACCAGATCGAAAGCCGTGTGCGCCACTGGATCGTGCCGGGATTGCTACAGATTGATGCAGGTGCGGCCTTGCTGCTGAAACGCGGGCTTTTGCGCGATGCGACCAATGCACCGGTCAGCGGCAACACGCGCTATGGTTATGTCGACCTGACGCTTACGCTATGACGGCTCGCCACTTCGCCAAGGATTGCTTGCTTGCGCGCTGCACTTGCAGCGGGCCAAGCGGTAATTTCCTCGATCGTCCGGTAGCATCCCCGGCACAGCTGCTGCGCCGGTTCAATCACGCAAACGCCGGTGCATGGGCTCGGCGGATCGGCAGACGTCACCGGGCTGACTTCTCCGCAGAGAGCCGGGTCATCAGCAGGGCAGCACGCTTGGCCTGAGTCCACAGGCTAGGCACGTCGACCGTCTCACCCGGCGCATGGTCGCCCGTGGAATGTGGGCCGAGGCCGACCAAACCGTCGATGTATTCCGCCACAAAGCTGATATCGCCCGCGCCACGCTTCATCGGGTCGAGCGGTTGCATTTCGGGCAGGCCGAGCGTGGCGTTGACGCCATTGAGCTTTGCCAGCAGCGCCTTGTTGCCCTCGGTCGGGGCCATCGGCGGATAACCTTCACTGAAGGTGATCTTGGCCGAGGTTACGCCGGGGAACTTGCGCGCGACGATGGCCTCCATCTTGCGCATTGCAGCGCGGTTCTGCTCAAGACTGAGCGTGCGCAGATCGCCACGCGCGACAGCTTTTCCGGCGATGATGTTTGTCTTGCCTCGCGCCGAAACGTGGGCGTTGTCTTTCGCAACGTCTGCCTGCGCCCCACCCGCAATCAGACCGACGTTGAGCGTGAGATAGGGTTCGGGCAGTTCTTCACGCAAGGCGGTGATCATCTTTGCCGCAGCGTAGATCGCACCATCGCCCGACTTCGGGTTCCACACCCCGCTCGAATGGCCAGAAAGCGCCTCGATGGTCAGCGTCCAGCTTTGTGAGGAGCGACGCGCGATCGAGCCCATGTCTTTGCCATCTTCACGGCTGAGCCCTTCGAAATCGAGCGCGACGTCTGCCGCCTTTGCCGCAGCGACCAGATCGGCACGGGCGACTTCGGTGGGAGAGCCTGCCTCTTCCTCGTCACCGGTCAGGAACACTTCAATATTGGCGGTTTTTAGCGTTCCCGCGGCCTGCATTGCACGCGCAGCGGCAAGGATTACGGCAATGCCGCCTTTGTCGTCCCCTACACCGGGGCCAATCGCCTTATCGCCCTTCAGCACATAAGTCTGGAATGGCGAATCAGGTTCGAACACCGTGTCGAGGTGGCCGATGAGCAACAGTTTCTTGGCGCCCTTGCGGCCCTTGTGCGTGAGGACAAGGTGACCCGCGCGGCCGATCTGCTCCATAGGTATCCAACGGGCCGTGAAGCCCAGTGCAGTGAATTCCGGCACCACGATGTCACGTACCTTGCGTACGCCATCCAGATTGCGGCTGCCAGAGTTCTGGTTGACCATGGTCTCAAGGAATTTCAGCGTGCGCTTCTGTTCTGTATCGACAGTTGCGACCATTTTTGCCTCACCGCCGCTGGGGGCGGCCTGCGCAGAGCCACAAATCACGGCAAGAGACACGACAACAGCGGAAATCGAACGCATCTGAGGCTCCTTTGGCGTCCACGTTGGCGCGCGCGCCCTGCCCATGCAACCGCCTTTTCCGCGAATTTCCTTGCCTTATTGCCAATCTATACCTATGTGCGCCGCAGCAAGACCGGCGGCGGACTTATCCGCTGCAATCCGGGTGCTGGCGTGAGAGCCTGCTGAAAAGCACTGGCTCCGCCCCGGACGAACGGTTTTTGCCCCGCCCGCTTCCCCTTTCACGCATGGGTCGCACGATCGACCCCGCATGTGCCTTTTCGGCGCTTGCGCATAGCGAACCCAATTTGCGCGTCGGCTTTTGCCGATACGTTTCACGAAAGCATATTCATGTCATTTTTTGCTGAACTCGGCCTTGCCGAACCCATTCTCCGTGCCCTCGAAGCCAAGGGCTACAACGATCCTACCCCGATCCAGCGCCAGTCGATCCCCGCGCTGCTCGAAGGCCGCGACCTGCTCGGCATTGCGCAGACCGGAACCGGCAAGACCGCCGCATTCGCGCTGCCTTCATTGCATCGCCTTGCTGCCAACCGCATTGATCGCAAGCCGGCTTCGTGCCGCATGTTGATCCTTTCGCCGACGCGCGAACTGGCGGCGCAGATTGCCGACAATATCGAGGGCTATGCCAAGTACCTCAACATCTCGGTTGCCTGCGTGTTCGGCGGCGTCCCCGTCGGCAAGCAGGCCCGCCGCCTTGTGCCCGGCGTCGACATCCTTGTCGCCACGCCCGGCCGCCTGCTCGACCTGATCGACCAGCGCGCGCTGACACTCAGCCGCACCGAAATCTTCGTGCTTGATGAAGCCGACCAGATGATGGACCTCGGCTTTATCCATGCGCTGAAGCGCGTGGCCAACCTGCTGCCGAAAACACGCCAGAGCCTGTTCTTCTCCGCCACGATGCCAAAGGCGATCGAGGATCTGGGCAAGCAGTTCATCGTCAACCCGGTGCGCGTCGAAGTCGCCCCGAACTCGACCACGGCCGAGCGCGTCGAACAGTACGTCACCTTCATCAACCAAGCAGAAAAGCAGGCACTGCTGACACTGCGTATCCGCACGCTGCTGGCGTCGAAGGAAATGGACCGCGCATTGGTGTTCACCCGCACGAAGCACGGCGCAGACCGCGTGGTGCGCCACCTGATCTCTGCCGGGATCGAAGCGCGCGCCATTCACGGCAACAAGAGCCAGGCCCAGCGCACCGCCGCACTTGAAGCTTTCCGTCAGGGTTCGTGCCCTGTGCTGGTGGCAACCGACATCGCCGCGCGCGGGATCGACGTTTCGGGCGTTTCGCACGTCTTCAACTTCGAACTGCCTAACGTGCCTGAGCAGTACGTCCACCGCATTGGCCGCACCGCGCGCGCCGGGGCCGATGGCATCGCGATGAGCTTCTGCGCGCCGGATGAAAAGCCGTACCTCAAGGACATCGAGAAGCTTACCCGCCTCAAGATCGACACGATGGCCCTGCCGGAAAACTTCCTGTCCGAAGCCGCAAAACTGCCCGCTCCTACCCGCAAGCCTGCCGAAGAAGAGCGCGATGCCCGCCATGATGCCCGCGCCCAGCGTGGCAATGGTGGCCGTGGCGGCAGCGGTCAACCGCGCGGAGAGCAAAAGCGCGGAAACCAGAACTTTGGCGGCAAGGCACAGGGCCGTGACGGACGCCCGCGCGACACTTCACCGCGTCAGGAACGCCGTGATGGTGCCGCGAATGATCGTGGGCCGGTGCGCAATCCGGTGCTTGATGCGACCGTCAATGGCGGCGAGCGTGACGGCAATCAGCCGCGCAACTTCCGCCCACGTGGCGGCGGCGCGCCCGGCGTAGGCGCACACCGCAACAAGGTGCGCCGCGCCAGCTGATTCGTCACAGTGGTAAGTTACAAACGCCATCCCAGCCTTGGCCGGGGTGGCGTTTTGTTGTTTGCGCTACTTTGCCAGCTCTACCGGCGTAAATTCGCCCAACCCGCACGACCCACGGTTCATCGGACCGGAACCAGCATTGTTCACGATCACCGTGATGATATCCACGTTGCACAGCTGCGACAGTGACGTGGCGTAAGAGAACGCGCGCTCGAACCCCAATCCATTGCAGCGACGCGGCAGGCTGTTGCGATACCAGGTGTTTGCACCGGTGCGGAAATCGATGGTCCAGTCATCGCGGACGATGCTTTCACGGATCGACTGGATTGGCAGGCAGGTGACAGGCTTGCCGGTGACTGTTGCCTTGGGAATGTCGGCGCGGTGGCCGTCGTTGCCTTTGTTCTCACCAGCAGCGCAGCTCGCCAAAGCCAGTGACAAACTTGCAATAAGGATTGGAGTCGTGCGCTTCATGCCATGCTCTCCTTGCGTTTCCGCGCGACAGGCTTTTGCGCTGCCGTTGCGGGTTTCGCCCCCTTCTCCAGAACCTTGCCCTTGAACGCGCAAAGGTCAACCAGTCCGCAGTGCCAGCATTCGGGTGTGCGCGCCTTGCAGATGTAGCGCCCATGCAGGATCAGCCAGTGGTGTGCGCCCACACGAAAAGGTTGGGGGACGTGTTTCTCCAGTCCCTTTTCAACGGCGAGCGGCGTCTTGCCCTTCGCAAGGCCGGTGCGATTGCCGACGCGGAAGATGTGTGTGTCGACTGCAAAGGTCTCCGCGCCAAAAGCGCAGTTCATCACTACATTGGCAGTCTTGCGCCCCACGCCGGGCAATTCGGTCAGCAGATCGCGGTCTGCCGGAACTTCGCCACCGTGCTGCCTGACGAGAATCTCTGCCATCGCCATAACGTTTTTGGCCTTGGAATTGAACAGGCCGATGGTTTTGATGTGCTGCTTCAGCCCATCTTCGCCCAGATCCAGCATGTCCTGTGGCGTCTTCACGATGGCGAACAGCTTGCGCGTTGCTTTGTTCACGCCAACATCGGTTGCCTGCGCCGAAAGCGTGACGGCCACCAGCAGCTGGTAGGTGTTGCCGTATTCCAACTCAGTCTCGGGCGAAGGATTGGCCTCGGCGAGACGGCGGAAGAATTCGAATACGTCCGCCTTCTTCATCTTACAGACCCAACACTTCGGGCATGGTATAGCGGCCTGGCTTCTGCCCCAGCAGCCATTCCGCCGCGCGCACCGCACCTTTGGCAAAGATCGCGCGGTTTTCGGCGAGGTGCGAGAACGTCAGCCGTTCATTGTCCGCCAGAAAATGCACCGAATGGTCACCCGCCACCGATCCGCCTCGCAACGATGCAAAACCGATGGTGCCTGCCTGACGCGCGCCAGTGATCCCGTCGCGCCCGCGCACGGCTTCATTGGCCAGCGCAACGCCGCGCCCCTTGGCCGCCGCCTCGCCCAGCAGCAGTGCGGTGCCCGATGGCGCGTCCACCTTCATGCGGTGGTGCGTCTCGACGATCTCGATGTCCCAATCGTCGCCCAGCCTCTGCGCCGCTTCGCGCACCAGATGGGCGAGCAGCGTAACGCCAAGCGAGGTATTGCCAGTCTGCAACACCGGAATGCTCACCGCAGCCGCATCGATCAGCCAGTGGTGGCGCTCTTCAAGGCCGGTGGTGCCAATCACGACGGGAATGCCCGCATGGATCGCTGCGTCCAGATTGAACTCCAGCGCAGCGGGAGCGGAGAAATCAACCAGCACATCGCTGGCCTGCGCCAGCGCAAGCGGATCGCCACCTTTATCGATTCCGCCTGCAAAGTCGTGCCCCGCAGCCGCCACAGCTGCCTGCAGCGCATTGCCCATTCGTCCAGCGCTGCCGATAATCCCGATTCTGGTCATTGCTTACCCCTTGCGTGGCGTGCTTCATGGTCGGGATGAGCAAGCTGCGCAATATCGTCATTCTCACCGGAGCGGGAATTTCCGCCGAATCCGGCATCGACACTTTCCGCAGTGAAGGCGGATTGTGGGAGCAACATCGGGTGGAGGACGTTGCCACGCCCGAAGCTTTCGTGCGCGATCCCGATCTGGTTCTGCGCTTTTACGACATGCGGCGTGAGGCGATCCAGACAAAACAGCCCAACGCTGCCCACGTGGCGCTCGCCCGGCTGGACCGTGAATGGCCAAAACGCGAAGGCGGGGATGTGTTGATCGTAACGCAGAACGTGGATGACCTGCACGAGAGAGGCGGCGCATTGAATGTCCTGCACATGCATGGCGAACATCTCAACGCGTGGTGCATTGCCTGCGACACACGCCATCGGTGGACAGGGCCGCTGATCCACCGCCCGCCATGCCCGGCGTGCGGAATGGCGGCGCTGCGCCCCGATATCGTGTGGTTTGGCGAGATGCCCTATCGTATGGAGGAAATTTACGCCGCCGTTTCTACTGCTGATCTTTTTGTCTCGATCGGTACTTCCGGCGCGGTCTACCCGGCTGCCGGGCTTGTGCGCAACGCGCGTGACCTTGGCGTGCAGACGCTCGAACTCAATCTCGAACGCTCGAAAGGGTCTGCGTGGTTCCATGAAACCCGGCTTGGTCCCGCAACGCAGATCGTGCCGGATTGGGTGGGCGAACTGCTCTCGTCATGAAGTGTTGCGAAGCGCAATAAGGTTGAACGCCGCCCTACCGGCCAGCCGCGAATCATGTTATCTACATCGGTGTGAACAACGCGATCCCCCACCTCGTCCCGATTTCCGTCGATCCCGCCGACATTGATTTCATGGGGCACGTTAACAACGCGTCCTACCTGAAGTGGGTGCAGGACGCGGTGATAGACCACTGGCGCGCAATTGCGCCTGCCGATGCGGTGGCAGCGCACCTGTGGGTCGCGCTGAAACACGAGATCACCTATCGCCGACCAACCTTTCTGGACGACGCGGTGATTGCCCATGTCATCCTTGAAAAGGTGCAAGGTGCACGCGCGTTCTACGAAACGATCATCAAGCGCGGCGAAGACGTGCTGGCGGAAGTCAAATCCAGCTGGTGCTGCCTTGACGCCGAAACGCTGCGGCCGGCACGGCTTGCGCGCGATCTGGTGGAGAAGTTCCTGCCATCTTCGGCGGCTTAACACGCCCGGCAGATGCAATATACCAATCGTTGACCATGCGCGGATAGTTCTGCGGCGATGATCGATTCGCTTGCCGACCTGTTGACCATCGAAAACGTCGTGACAGCGCTCCTCGCACTGAACGCCACGACCTTTGTCTCATTCGGGATCGACAAGTGGAAAGCCCGCACTGGGCGTTGGCGCGTCAGCGAAGGAACCTTGCTGCAACTGGCGTTACTGGGCGGCACGCCGGGTGCCTATCTTGGCCGCCGCGTGTTCCGCCACAAGACCCGCAAGCAGCCGTTCGTGCGCTATCTGCACACAATCGCGTTTCTTCAGATCATCGCGATCGTCTGCTGGAACGCATGGGATCTGATGCAACAGTTCTGGAAGTGACGATCAGCGCAGCTTGGCGATGCTAAGGCTGTCGTTCTTCGCGCGCAACTTCACCGATTCCTCGCTGCGGGTAAGCGCCTTGGCAATGGCTTTGAGCGCCATGCCTTTTTTCGCCAAAGTATGCAGCTTCTGGATTTCATCGGCAGTCCACGCCTGCTTGTGGCGTTCAAAGCGTTCGGCGGCCATGGTTCAATCCTCTCTGGTCACGGTAACGATGTAATTCAGCGCCAGATCGTCGGACAGATGCAGGCCGCGCGATACGCTCCATGCGATGCCCATCGGATTGCCCATCTTCAGGCCTGCCGCAACAAGCAGATCGTGCAGTTCCACCGGCGTGATGAAATCGTCCCAGTGGTGTGTGCCTTTGGGCACCATGCCCAGCCCTTCTGCCCCCTCAACCAGTAACAGACGCGAGCGAGTTGTACGGTTGGGGGTGGACAGGATCATCAGCCCGCCGGGTGCCAGCGCGGCCTCAAGCGCAGCGATGAAGGCAGGCTTGTCCGCCACATGCTCGATCACTTCCATTGAGGTGACCAGATCGAACCCGGCAAGGCCCAACTGGCCGACATCGCCGCAGCGGTAGTCGATCGACAGGCCCGAACCCTCGGCGTGGAGGCGCGCGGCGGCGATATTTTCCTCTGCCGCATCTACACCGCTGACCACTGCACCAAGCCGCGCCAGCGGCTCGCACAGCAGCCCTGCCCCGCAGCCGACATCAAGCGCCTTGCGACCCGCCAGCGGCTTTACCCCGCGCGAATCGCTGCCGAAGTGCGCGTCAATCGCATCGCGGATGAAGCCTAGCCGCACCGGGTTCAGCTTGTGCAGCATGGCTGACGAACCCTTGGGATTCCACCAGTCCGCCGCCAGCTTGCCGAAGTGGGCCGCTTCGGATTCCCTTATGGTCTTTGGCCGAATGGTATGCGCAGAGGTTGCATTGCTCATAACCCGTCCCTAAAGCGCCCGCGCCGCATGGTCCACTGGCCTTGCGGGAAAGATTCTTTCGTAGACCAAGCTGGGAGCAA
>NZ_NCII01000050.1:0-21825 GCF_002256775.1 Novosphingobium sp. 17-62-19
ACCCGCGCTGCGGTCGAAGAAGGCATCGTCCCCGGTGGCGGTACCGCTCTGCTCTATGCAACCAAGGCTCTCGAAGGCCTCAAGGGTGCTAACGACGACCAGACCAAGGGCATCGACATCGTTCGTCGCGCTATCCAGGCTCCTCTGCGCCAGATCGCCTCGAACGCTGGCCACGACGGCGCCGTTGTCGCAGGCAACCTGCTGCGCGAAAACGACGAAAATCAGGGCTTCAACGCCTCGACCGACGTTTACGAAAACCTGAAGGCCGCCGGCGTGATCGACCCGACCAAGGTCGTGCGCACCGCGCTTCAGGATGCAGCGTCGGTTTCGGGCCTGCTGATCACCACCGAAGCGGCGATCAGCGAACGTCCTGACGACAAGCCCGCAATGCCCCCGATGGGTGGCGGCATGGGCGGAATGGGTGGCATGGACTTCTAAGTCCAACCCACGCAGCTACGCTAAAAATGGAGGCCGGGAAGAGCAATCTTCCCGGCCTTTCCTTATCCGCAAATGCCAATTTCGGCAGGTTCAGCGCAAACGTTCGAACAGGTCTATCGCCGCGCCGTCGTCCAGCGTGTGCCGATCATAGCGGACGAACCCGAGCTTTCCCGCAAGTGCGACCGACGCAAGGTTTTCCGGCTCGATCATGCAGGCAATGCGCTGGCTGCCATGCGCAGCTTCGAACCACGCGAATGCGGCTTCCATACCCTCGCGGGCATATCCTTTGTGCCAATGTTCCCGTGCGACGATCCACGCCGCCTCGGCCACGTGATCCAGTCCCTTGCCAAAGCCGCGCAGCGAACGGAACATGCCAAGTTGGCCGACAAACGTTCCGCCATCCTTCTCGAAGACAAGAAACATGCCATAGCCGTAAAGCTGCCATGAGCCTGCTGCACGCAAAGCCCGACTGAACATATCGGTCGTCGGGTCATGCGGCTGAGGGCCAAGGTAGCGATGCACTTCGGGGTCGGCGACCAGATCGCGCAGGAGCAGGTAGTCATCGGGTCCGGGCAGCCGCAGCACTAGCCGATCAGTCTCGATTGTCGGCCAGTCTTTGATCAAAGCGCCACATCCAGTGTGTGCAGCAGCAGGCCGACAAGTCCGCCGACCAGCGTCCCGTTGATGCGGATGAACTGCAGGTCTCGCCCCACGGCCCCCTCGATCCGGTCCGTCACAGTGCGGGCGTCCCAACGCTTTACCGTTTCGGAAACGAGCCGCACGATCTGCGCGCCATAGCGCGTGGCCACACCCACCATCGTGCGGCGGGCGAAGCGGTTGACCACGCGCTGCAAGCGCACGTCCTGCTGCAACGCGCGGCCCAGTTCGGAAAGGCTGGCCCCAAGCTGTCCGCCCAGCGCACCCTGCGGATTGCGCACCATGTGGAGCAGCTTCACGCGCCCACGCTCCCACAGGGCATCAAGCCAGCGCGCGAAGGCAGGATTGGCAAGCACCTCATGCTTCATATTCTCAACCCGCGCCCGCATGTCGGCATCATGGACGAGATCATGGGCGAGCGTCGCCAGCCCGTCCTCGATCTTACGCCGCACGGGATGGTCTGGCACCACCAGCGTTTCGGCCAGCAGTTTGTAAAGCCCGTCAAGAATGCCATTGGCCAGCTTTTCATCCAACCCGGTCCAACGCAGGATGGCATTGGCTCGCTCGTGGATCGTCGCCTGAATCAGCGGCTCATTGGCCTCCAGCGTTTCGGCGGTTTTGCGGATCAGGCTTTCGATCACCGGCATGTGCCGCCCGTCGGCAATCGCCGCGCCAAGCAACTGACCCAGCAGTGGCGAAAGTTCGAGCTTTTCCAGCTGCCCCCGCAATGCACCTTTGGCCAGCCCACCCAGTTCTTCGGGATCGAGCGATTCGAGCACGTCAGCCACAAGCCCCGCCGCACCATCACGCAAACGGCTCTCGCCCGTGCGCGGATCAGACAGGAATGCGCCCATCGCCGCAGCCGCGTTCACCGCACCCATGCGCCGCGCGACTACCGGGGCGGTGAGGAAATTGCTCTGGAGGAAGGCCGCCATCGTATCGGCGATACGATCCTTGTTTTCAGGGATGATCGCCGTGTGCGGGATCGGCAGGCCAAGTGGGTGGCGGAACAGCGCGGTCACCGCAAACCAGTCCGCCAAGCCGCCCACCATTGCCGCCTCGGCAAAGGCGCGAACGAAGCCGACCGCCGGGTGTAGCCCTTCGTACTGCCGGGTCACGGCATAGACCACCGCCATCGCCAGCAGCAGAAACGTGGCAACCAAGCGCATCCGCCGCGCCCGATCTACTGGCATGGCTCCACGTTGCATCGGCAGCGCGCGCCTGAAACGGGTGCGGTCGGGCGCGGGAGGGGCCGGGGCGATTGCCTCAGCGGGTGGCGATGTTTCAGCGGTCACTCCGCCGGAAATGCCTCGTGCTGCGGTTCGTTCCGTTGGGCCTGCACAATTGGCGCAGGATCGGCAGAAGGCGAGGGATCCGGCTCATGACCAAGTATGTTCCGCGCCAGCCACGGACCGATGCGCTTTTCCAGACCATCGGCAATGCTGAACCCGGCCGGCACGATCAGCAGGGTCAGCGCGGTCGACAGCGTGAGGCCGCCGATCACCACCATACCCATCGGCGCCCGCCAACCGCCATCGCCGCCTACCGAAACCGCCGTCGGGATCATCCCGGCGACCATGGCCACGGTGGTCATGATAATCGGCTGCGCACGCTTGTGCCCGGCCTCGGTGATCGCTTCGAGCTTGCTCTTGCCCGTGGCCATTTCCTCCAGCGCAAAGTCGATCAGCAGGATGGAGTTCTTGGCAACGATACCGAACAGCATCAATATGCCGATGAACACTGGCAGAGACAGCGGCTGTCCCAGCACCCAGATCATCAGCAGTCCGCCCAGCGGTGCAAGGAACAGGGAACCCATATTGACCAGCGGCGAAATGAACCGGTGGTAGAGCAGGATCAGAACCGAGAAAACGAGCAGAATCCCCGAAACGACCGCGATGATGAAGCCCTCAAGCATCTCGGCCTGGAACTTGTCCTCGCCCGCTGCCGTGTTTGAAACGCCTTGCGGCAGGTTCTTCATTACCGGCAGTTTCATGATCGCTGCCATCGCATCGCCCTTGACCACGCCCGGCGGCAGGTCGGCCCCCACAAAAACGCGTCGGCTCTGGTTGTAGCGCTGGATCTGGGTCGGACCCGAACCGAACGTGATTTCGGCAACGCGCGACAGCGGCACCGACCCGCCCGATGCGGTGGGCACTGGCAGGCTTTCAATCGTCGAGAGATCACGGCGCGATTCCACCGGCAGTTTCACCCTGATCGGCACCTGACGGTCTGACAGGGAGAACTTCGCACTGTTTTGATCAATCTCGCCTTGTGTGGCGATGCGGATCACCTGGCTCAACGTCTGCGTTGTGACGCCCAGATCTGCTGCAAGATCTAGGCGTGGCGTGATGATCACTTCAGGACGCCTCAAATCGGCGCTGATGCGCGGTGCCACGACCATCGGCAGGGCGCTCATCTCATCAACCAGCGTCTGCGCGGTCTTCTGCAACAGGTCTGGGTTCGATCCGGCCAGCATGATGCTGATCGGTCGGCCCGATCCGCCACCCGGCCCGCCCGGACCCTGTGTCTGGAAGTTTATGCGCACATCGGCAATCTTCTGCAACTGCGGCGTCAGTTCGCGTTCGAAGTCCAGACTCGTCCGCTCACGATCCTTGCGCAAGTTGACATAGATGTTCCCGCGCGCCTCGCGCACCGAAGCCAGCTGAGACTCCACTTCCTGCTGCTTGCCCAGCAATGCAACGATCTCGCCAATCTTGCGTTCGGTTTGCTCAAGCGTGGTGCCCGGCACCATCTCGATCGTAACCGTGCTTGAATCGCTATCGGCATCTGGAAAGAACTGTGAAGGGATCGTCATGAACAGTACGAGCGTGAGCATCAGCGCAAGAAATCCAATGCCCATCATCCACAACCGATGATCGCGCAGGCGCGCGCGGAACCGGCGGCGCGGGTGCTCGGCGCGATAGGCCTTTGAATCCTTGGTATCGAGCGACCAGGACAGCACCTTCATGTACTTGTCCATCCACGGTCCACCACCATGGTCAGCCTCGCCATGCGCCTTCAGGAAATAGGCCGCAATCATCGGTGTGATCATGCGCGCAACCAGCAGCGAGAACAGCACCGAGATAACCACGGTGAGGCCGAAGTTCTTGAAAAACTGCCCCGAAACACCGGGCATCAGTGCCACTGGGAAGAACACCGCCACAATCGAGAACGTGGTCGCCACAACCGCAAGGCCAATCTCGTCAGCCGCATCAATCGATGCCTGATAGGCAGTTTTGCCCATGCGCATGTGTCTGACGATATTCTCGATCTCGACGATAGCGTCATCGACCAGCACACCCGCCACCAGCCCCAGTGCCAGCAACGACATCTGGTTGAGCGTGAAGCCCATCAGATCAAGCACCCAGAACGTCGGGATGGATGACAGCGGAATGGCCACGGCTGACACGATCGTCGCCCGCCAGTCACGCAGGAAGAAGAACACCACAATAACCGCAAGCACCGCACCTTCGACCATTGCATTCATCGAAGAACGGTACTGGTCCTTGGTGTAGGTGACCGAGGTGAACAGCAGTTCAAAGTGGATCTTGCCACCCTGCTCCTTCACCAACTGGTCCATCTCCTTCAACGCGCCTTCATAGACAGACACGTCGGATTCGCCGCGCGCGCGCGACATCGAGAAGGTGACAACCTGCTTGCCATTGAACTTCGAGATCGACGTCAACTCGCTGAAGGCATCGCGCACATCGGCCACGTCACCCACGCGGATCGTGCGGTTTCCACTCAGCGTGATTTCGGTCTGCGAAAGGTCATAGGCCGATTTCGCATTGCCCAGCACGCGCACCGACTGGCGCGATCCGGCCACTTCCGTGCGGCCACCGGCAGCGTTGATATTGACCTGACGCAATGCCGCGTTGACCTGGCTTGCCGTCACGCCCAGCGCGTTCATTCGCGCGGGATCGAGCGTTACCGCGATCTCGCGGCTGACCCCGCCCGAGCGGCTGACCTCAGCCATGCCCGGAACCGCGAGCAACCGCTTGGCGATGGTATCGTCAATATACCAGGAAAGCTGCTCGATGGTCATGTCATCTGCCGCGACCGCGAAATAGGCAATCGGGTTCGACGACGTTTCAACCTTGAACACCTGCGGCTCAAGAATGCCTTCGGGCAGGTCAGACCGGATCTGGTCGACCTGATTCTTCACCTCATTGACCGCCGCGTTGATGTCCTGCCCGATCTTGAACTGGACTTGCGTCTGGCTGCTGCCTTCCGATGCAGTAGAGGTCAGCGTATCGACGCCCGCAATGGACCGGACCGCCGATTCAACGCGCTGGGTGATCTGGTTCTCGATCTCGGTCGGGGCTGCGCCCGGCTGCGAGATCTGGACGATGACAATCGGAAATTCGATGTCCGGCGTGTCCTGAACCTTCATCTGCATGAAGGACACGAGGCCGGCCAGCGTCAGGCCGATAAACAGGACAAGCGGAACGACCGGGTTGCGAATGCACCAGGCCGAGATGTTCTGAAAGTTCATGCCCGGTCCTTACTTCGCAAGCACCGGCTGAACCTTGTCACCCGGATTGAGGAACCCGCCTGCACGCAGTACGATCCGCTCGTTGCCCGAAATGCCTTCGATCACCGCAATCCCACGCGCGTTCACCTCACCGGTCTTGACCGGTCGGCGCTGGGCCTTGTTGTCCTTGTCGATGACATAGACGAACGAACCCTTTTCATCGCTGAGGATCGCCGATTCTGGTAACAACGGTGCGGTAATTGTGCCCGAGCGCAACTTTGCGCTGGCAAACCCGCCGGGCCGCAGCGCCTTGTCATAACTCAGCGCAATACGGGCAATGCCCTCGCGCGAAGTTTGGTCGATGGTTGGTGAAAGCTGCCACACCTCTCCGGTAAAAGTCCGATCCGAACCGACAGGGGTTACTTCTGCAACAGCGCCGACCGAAAGTTTTGCCAATTCGAATTCCGCAAGCCGCGCCTGCATTTCCATCTGGCCATCACGCGCCAGCGAGAACAGCACACCGCTGCCCGAGCTTACGATCTGGCCCGGTTCAGCCGCACGCGTCAGCACGAGGCCGGAGGCAGGGGCCACGATGTTCAGGCGGTTTGCACGCTCCCGCAGTTCGCCCAGCCCGGCGCGCGCCACGCTCACACGGGCCACGGCGGCATCGCGGGTCGCGGTCAGGCGGTCAACGTCTGCCTTTGAGATAAAGCCGCGCTCTACCAGCTTGAGCGCACGATCAAGATTGGCCTGCGCAAGCCGAGCATCCGCTGCAGCCACTTCAACGTTGGCGGCCTGGCTGGCAACTTGCTGGCCCTGCACCGCGCGATCAATCACCGCCAGGACTTGCCCAGCCTGAACCCAGTCACCGGCATCGACCAGCACGCGGGTGATCTGCCCACCTTCACCAGCGACGCCCACCGGCATTTGTCGGCGCGCAGCAATCGTGCCGCTGGCGGAGATCATGCCAGAGATGGTGGTCTTCCCCGGGACAACCACAGTTACGACCTGGGACTGTTCGCCAGCACCACTCTCGGCGCCAGACGAACCGCTGCCATGCATGAAGTACCAGGCAGCGATCAACACAACGATAACGATAGCGGCAATGATCCAGATGCGACGGCGAGACCGACGCGCACCATCCGCTCCATCCAGATCGTTCAGGGCCAGCACACCTTCGGCATCAATGGTCGTTTCGTAGTTCATGCTTTTCCCTGCCATCGTACCGTTTCGGCAATCTACCACTTTGGCATACTACCGTACCGCAGCGAGGACTGGCCCCTTAAGTGTTTCGAGTGGTGTGTTACATTCATAACGCACTAGCCGCAAGCACTGCGGCCCCTCCCGCCATGGCAGGTCAAGCACGTGCATTAGACCCCGATCCGACAAGGCGCAATTCCGTCTCGACGAAGGACTTACGCCAAAACGGATGGCGTGTCTTTCTTGCACCTGTAACTTTCTGTAACACCCGCTCGCCAACTCGCGACGAATTCGCGACAGGAACTTCCCACCTGCCTGCCTTGCGCAACAGATGCCCCAAAGAACAACGGCCGCCTCCCGAAGGAGACGGCCGCCGCGGATGGAGCTGGTAGAAGCGATCAGTACTTGAGCTGACGCTCGTAAAGGTCGCGGTAGTGCTGGATGCGAGTCACGCGCAGGCCCTGCATACCTGAACGGTCAACCGCGCGCTGCCACGAGGCGAACTCTTCAAGCGTGAGGCCGTAGCGCTCGCACACTTCGTCGATTGTCAGCAGACCACCGTTCACGGCGGCCACGACCTCGGCCTTGCGACGCACGACCCAACGTGTCGTAGAAGGCGGCGGCAGGCTATCGACCGTGAGCGGTTCGCCGAGCGGACCGATCACCTGTGCAGGGCGGATTTTCTGGTTCTCGATCATCTCAATCTCGTACTTCAGCGTGGTCCGTCCAGACCCCGGTTATTGCATCAACGGTTCTGGCCAAATTTGCTTTGCCATTCACTGAAGAGTTTGGGTTAACAGGACATTCATAGGTTTCCATCTGCGCCGGGCCGCCCGAAAATCCGGTCGCAATGAGTCTGGCCGTCCCCGCGTCGAAGCTGCCGATCGTGCCGACGTTGCCCTGCGCAGGTCCGCGTACGAATGCCCGGCGCAGATCCTGCATCGCGGTAATCTGTGCGCACAAGCCGTGCCATGTCAGCGGGCGCAACCCGAAAGCCGCCTCGAAAGCCGGATCGTCCTGTGCCCAAGCGGCAGAATGTTCGAAGCTCATGTCCATCGCCAAGCCTTCTAGGGGCGAGATGGCTAAGGTCCGGTAAAGGCCGCCATTACCTTTTGTTCAGGTCGTCGCATTTCTGACACGAAAACGGCGCGGGCTATGGGTTTTGCGCTGAAAAGCTTTTGCGCCTATGGCACGCGCGATGATCGCAGACTCCACAGATACAAACCTTTTTGACCTTTCCGGGCCACTTTCGGCACGCCGAATCGTCGTCGCCATGTCGGGCGGCGTCGATAGTTCGGTCGTCGCCGGAATGGCGGCCGCCACCGACGCAGAAGTCATCGGCGTTACGCTCCAGCTCTATGATTATGGCGCTGCCACCGGGCGCAAGGGCGCTTGTTGCGCAGGTGACGATATCCGCGATGCTCGTCAGGTCGCCGACCGGCTTGGCATCGCACATTATGTATTCGACCACGAATCCAGTTTCCGTGAGGAAGTCGTCGAGCGCTTTGCCGACGATTACCTCAACGGCCGCACCCCCATCCCCTGCGTCCGCTGCAATATGGGGCCGAAATTCACCGATCTGCTGGCCATGGCGCGCGAACTGGGCGCCGATTGCCTCGCCACCGGCCACTATGTGCGGCGTGTGATCGGCACGCATGGTGCCGAACTGCACCGCGCGGCAGACCCTGCGCGTGATCAGTCCTACTTCCTCTACGGCACTACCGAGGAACAGCTTTCCTTCCTGCGCTTCCCCTTGGGTGGCCTGCCGAAAACCGAAACGCGCCGCATGGCTGAGGCGATGGGCCTTGCCATCGCTGCCAAGCCCGACAGTCAGGACATCTGCTTCGTGCCCGATGGCGACTACGCCAAGATCGTCCGCGCCGTCCGCCCCGAAGGTGACGCGCCGGGCGAGATCGTCCACGCAGCCAGCGGTGAAGTGCTGGGCACTCATCGCGGCATCATTCACTATACCGTCGGGCAGCGTCGCGGCCTCGAAATCGGCGGACAGCCCGAACCGCTCTACGTTGTGGGCCTCGATGCCCCTACCCATCGCGTCCTCGTCGGCCCGCGCCCGATGCTGGCGGTAGGCAGCGCAGTGATTACCGAGACCAACCGCATCGGCCTACTCCCGCAAGGTCCGCTCACGGCAAAGGTGCGCTCAATGGCCAAGCCTGTGCCCGTCACGCTGCAAGGCCCGTTCGGCGAGAACGCCAGCACTACAATCCGCTTCACCCAGCCCGAATATGGCGTAGCCCCCGGACAGGCGGCTGTGATCTATGCGGGTGAGCGCGTGGTCGGCGGAGGCTGGATCGATTCGACCGAGCGGTGGGAAACGCTGTAAGGCCTTACTTCCAAGGCTCCAGCACGCAGCCCCAGCCCTCCTTGTAGGTCGCGGTCTGGCTGAACATCAGCGCGAATCGCGCGGTCACGTTCTTGGCCTTCGCATCCTCGCTCAAGCTCACCAGTTCCATGCCCGGCTCAAAGTCCTTGGCGCAGTCAGAAAGCGTGCGCCCCCCGGCATAGCGGCACGAACAGGCCACGCGCGCACCATAGCTTGTGCCGGTCGTCGCATAGCTGCTGATCGTGGACCAGAACACCGCCAGCGCAACAACCGTCACTGCCAAAGCACCCAGCAGCAGGCGCGGCCACCAGCGCCGTTTTGGTCCAATCGTCATTGACGGAGCTGTGGGGGAACTGTGGTTGCCGGTTGCCATGACTGCCGATTCTGGTCGAAGGTCAGGCCCGATGGCCCGCCGTTCTTTTTCCCTTATAATGTCACTCGCGCTGCTGCCAGCCCTTGGCAGTTGTTCGCCGGGGACGAAAGCGCCCGAAGGCCCTCCACCCCTGTCCGACCGTGCGCTCAAAGCCGTGGTCAAGGAACCGGGAGCCGACCGCGAGAAGCTTGCCCGCGCCATCGACAACCTCTTTGCCGAAGACATGGGCGAGACCCGCGCGGTCGTTGTGATGAAAGGGGGCCGGATCGTCGCCGAACGATATGCCGAAGGCTATCACGAAAACACCCGCTTCATCAGCTGGTCGATGGCCAAATCGGTCACCGGCGTGATGATTGGCATGTTGGTTTCCGATGGCCGCCTGCGGCTCGATGAGACTGCCCCCGTCCCCGCATGGCAGCGCTCCGGCGATCCGCGCGGTGAAATCACCTTGCGCCAATTGCTGCAAATGCGCTCAGGCCTGCGCCATTCCGAAGCCATTGAGCCGATCTACGAATCCGACGAAGTGCGAATGCTCTTCCTCGACGGGCGCGACAATATGGCCCGCTATGCCGAGGATCAGCCGCTGGAGGCTGAACCTGGCCGCAAGTTCGAGTATTCCAGCGCCACCAGCGTGATTCTCGCCGATCTGGCGGCACGCGTGCTTACTCCCGCGCCCGATCCCGAAAGCCGCCGCAATGCCGTGGCAGACTATCTGCGTACCCGCCTGTTCGAACCGGCGGGGATGAAATCCATGCTGCCCGAGTTTGACCGGTCTGGCACCCTTGTCGGCGGTTCGCTGATCCACGGCACCGCGCGCGATTGGGCGAAGTTCGGTGAATTCCTGCGGCACAAAGGCTCGGTCAAGGGCGCGCAGATCATGCCGCGCCAGTGGATCGATTTCATGGTCACCCCTTCGCCGCGCGAGGCACAATACGGCGCGCAGATCTGGCTGAACCGCAAGGCAACGAGCGGCGATTCGGCACTCTTCCCGGATCGTGGGCCAAAAGACCTGTTCGCCTGCATCGGCCACCTTGGCCAATATGTGCTGGTCAGCCCCTCACGCGGGATCACCGTTGTCCGCCTCGGCAAGACCCAGGATGACGTCGGTGACAATGTCGTGAACGGGCTGGCCGACGTTGTAGCGCTCTACCGCTAGGGTAGCCGAAACAGCCCCTCGACCACGGTCACGCAATCACCGCCCAGCAACGCGCGGTCACCCTCCAGCCGACATGCAAAATCCGCCCCGCGGGCCGAAGCCTGATGCGCCGCAAAGGCATCGCGCCCCAGCTTCTGCGCCCACATCGGGGTCAGCGCCGCGTGGGCCGATCCGGTCGCCGCATCCTCATCAATTCCGCCGCCGGGCACGAATACCCGGCTCACCACGTCAGCGCCTGACGCATGGCCTGCAGCCGGAGCGGTCGCGATGAACTGGTCGTCGCCAAACTGCAGCAGTGCCTTGAAATCAGGCGTCAACGCCTCAACGTCGGCCGCCGAGGGATAGACGAACAGGTTGTAGCCATCACATCGCCAGACCTCATTGGGTATCGGCGCCCCCAGCATCGGAATGGCCGCATCGAAGCTTCCCGGCGCTGTCGGAACCACCGGCAAAGACAGGACATAGCGGTCGCCATCACGCGCGACTTCCAGAATGCCCGCCTTGCGCGTGGCAAAGGTAACGCGTCCGCGCATCGGGTCTTGCCCCAACACCACATGGCCTGAAGCCAGCGTTGCATGGCCGCACATCGCCACTTCCACCGCCGGAGTGAACCAGCGCAGCTCAAAATCGGCCGCTCCGGTGTGGTCAGGCACCAGAAACGCGGTTTCGGCGAACATGTTCTCCGCACCGATCGCCTGCAACGTGGCATCCTCCGGCCACGCTTCAAGCAGCATCACCGCCGCCTGATTGCCACTGAGCGCCCGCGCGGTGAAGGCATCGACATGGAAATACGGGACTTTCGTATCGCTCACACGCTTGGTGCTCCTTGTGCAAGAATAGCTGGGCTGACGGTTTCGGGAGCAGCTTCAAGCAGGTTTTCCGCGCCCATCAGGTCTTCATCCACCAACCCTTCGGGATCAGGATGGATCAGGATTTCGACGCCCGGAAAGGCCACCATCAGCTTGTCCTCGATCTCATCCATAACGCGGTGCGCTTCGGTTACGGTCATGCGTCCATCGACCCAGACATGGAACTGGACGAAATCGCGATTTCCGCTGGTGCGCGTGCGCAAGTCGTGCAGACCTTTCAACTCAGGGTGCTGCGAGACCAGTTCAAGAAAGCGCTCGCGCTTTTCCAGAGGCCATTCGTGGTCCATCAACTGGTCCACCGCCGCTTGCGAAGCGCCCCACGCGCTCCATCCCAGCCACAGCGCAATGCCGAACGCAAACACGGCATCGGCCCCGCGAATTCCGGCTCGTGCCTCAAGCAGCAGCGCCACGATCACCGCAAGGTTGAGGAACAGATCAGACTTGTAATGCACATTGTCAGTACTGATCGCGAGGCTGCGGGTCTGCCGGATCACATGCCGCTGATAAGCCAGCAGTGCCAAAGTTGCGCCCATCGCAATGGCCGAGACGATCACGCCCGTTTCAGGCTCCGCCACTTGTACCTGCCCGAAAAACTGGCCGACCGCACGGACCGCAATGCCGATGGCCGAGATCGAGATCAGCACCACCTGGAACATCGCGGCCAGCGCCTCGGCCTTGCCGTGGCCGAAGCGGTGGTTGGCATCATCGGGCATGGCTGCGACCCACACGCCGATCAGCGTTGCAACGCTGGCCACCAGATCGAGCGTGGTGTCGGCAAGGCTGCCGAGCATGGACGCCGAGCCGGTGGAAATCACCGCCCACAGCTTCATCCCCGCCAGCAGCAACGCCACTACGATGCTCGCCAGCGCGGCCTTGCGGTTCAGGTTGGCATGTTCAGCAGTCATGCCCGCTGCCTTAGGGGTAAAGCAGGCTGCTGGTCCAGCCACCCGCGCCGTCAGCCACGAACCGGCGGCGTTCATGCAGGCGGTAGTCCCGGTCCTGCCAGAATTCGATGGCCGTGGGCGTCACGCGATAGCCTGACCAGTGCGGGGGGCGTGGCACATCGCCATCGGGATACTGCGTCCGCAGCGCATCGACACGGTCGAGATAGGTCTGCCGGTCCGGCAAAGGGCGCGACTGGTCCGACGCGGCCGAACCGAGTCGCGATTCGGGATGGCGGCTTGCGAAGTAGGCGTCGGCTTCCATCGCGCTGACTTCGGCAATCGGGCCTTCGATACGGATCTGGCGGCGCAGCGATTTCCAGTGAAACAGCAGCGCGACGTGGCGGTTGGCAACCAGTTCCACGCCCTTGCGGCTGTGGAAGTTGGTATAGAACACGAAACCGTCAGGTCCGTGGCCTTTCAACAGGACCATCCGCACCGAGGGCAGGCCGTCTGGCGTGGCAGTAGCCAGCGCCATTGCGTTGGGGTCGTTCGGCTCGCTCTGCTGCGCCTGCGCAAACCATGATTCGAAGATCGCGATGGGATCGGCGTGGGGGATTGCATCGACGCTTTCGGGAGAATTCTGTTCAGACTTCACGGCAGTTTCCTGAAAAGGTTTACGGGGTTTACACAGTCCTGAGAGCAACAGTGAGAGGCCTTTCCGGCGCGGCCTGCTCCCCACGCAGGCGGGGGCCTCGTGCGGTTTACGGAACGTCTGCGTTAGCGGCCCAAGGTTCCCGCCTGCGCGGGGATGCGGTGTGAAAGCTTTGCCAGAAGCGCCACGTTTCTCGATGACCGGGATCAATTCCATGCAGCCGACCTACTCCCCTCGATCAATGTAGGAAAGGCAACCTTGCGGGCAAGCCTTGCGCGCCCTAGCTATGCGGCATGGCTGATCCGTATTCTACTCTGGGAGTTCCACGCAGCGCGAGCGAGAAGGACATCAAGTCCGCCTATCGCAAGCTGGCCAAGGAGCTTCACCCGGACAAAAACAAGGACAACCCCAAAGCCACGGAGCGCTTCTCCGAGGTGACTCGCGCCTATGATCTGCTGACCGACAAGGACAAGCGCGCGAAGTTTGACCGGGGCGAGATTGATGCTGATGGCAATCCGACGGGGCCGTTTGGCGGCGGCTTTGGCGGCGGCGGCGGCGGCGGTGGCGGGTTTCGCGGCAATCAGGGCGGCTTCCGGCATGATGGTGGCTTTGAAGGCGGTGCTGCCGAAGGTATCGACATCGGCGACATCTTCGAAGGCCTGTTCGGCGGGCGCGGTGGCATGGGCGGCGGTGGAATGGGTGGCGCGCGGCGCGGTCCTCCACCCAAGGGGGCAAATGTCAGCTACCGCCTGAAAGTATCGTTCGAGGACGCCGCGACGCGCGCCAACCAACGCATTACCCTGTCCGATGGCAAGACCATCGACCTCAAGCTTCCTGCTGGCGTGGAAAGCGGGCAGCAGATGCGCCTTGGCGGAAAGGGCGAAGCTGGCCCCGGCGGCAATGGCGATGCGATCGTCACCATCGAGATCGGTGCCCACGCCTTTTACGAACGCGACGGCGACAATATCCGGCTCGACCTGCCGATCAGCCTTTCAGAAGCGGTCCACGGCGCGAAAGTAAAAGTGCCCACGGTTGACGGCGCGGTCATGCTGACGGTGGCACCGGGAAGTTCGAGCGGCCGCACTTTGCGGCTGAAGGACCGGGGCTTTTCACGCAAGGACGGCACACGCGGTGACCAGTTGGTCACGTTGCAGATAGATATTCCTGCCGACGACATGGATCTGAAAGCGCGTCTCGAGGGTTGGGCCGATATGCGCAACCTTCGTGAAAAACTCGGTGTCTGAGTGACTTCAACAGACCCGCCGCCGGTTGAGGATTCGCCTGAGTCCCAACCGCAGATGGCCATGACGAACCTGTCGCCCGAAGCACGGCGGCAAGAAGCCTTGCGCTGGCGCCAGGGGTTGGCCGAAGCGCGCGAACGCCTGGGACCCGGCAGCCGCGCGTGGGAGGTGATCAAGCGCGTCTTCACCGGCGTATTCAACGACGGATCGATCCATGCGGGCAACCTTGCCTATATGATCGTAATCGCGATCTTCCCGTTCTTCATCGCCAGCGCAGCACTTTTTTCGCTGATCGGTGAGGCCAGCCAGCGCGCTGCGGCCATTGACGCCGTGTTGATTGCCCTGCCTCCCGTGGTTGCTGCCACCATTGAACCAGTCGCGCGTAGCGTGATCGAAGCGCGGAGCGGCTGGCTGCTGTGGATCGGCGGTATGTTCGGTCTGTGGACCGTTGGCAGTCTGGTTGAAACCATACGCGACATCTTGCGCCGCGCCTATGGCACACGTTGGGAACATGCATTCTGGCGCTATCGGCTCGCCTCCACCGGAGTGACGCTGGCTTCGGTCGTGCTGATTCTTCTCGCCATTTTCGCACAGGTTCTGATCGGCGCGGCGCAGGAAGTGATTGAAGCCTTCCTCCCGCAATTCAGCGATCTTGTCTCCAGCCTCGCACTGTCACGCTTCATTCCCGCCGCCGTGCTGTACGGTGCCCTCTGGCTGTTGTTCATCTCGCTTACCCCCGGCGCTTTCCGGGGGCGGGACTATCCCAAATGGCCCGGCGCATTGTTTGTGACGGTATGGTGGATAGTGGTCACAACAGCGCTCCCCGCAGCCTTGCGGACCTTTTTTTCCTATGATCTGACCTATGGCAGCCTTGCCGGGATCATGATCGCCCTTTTCTTTTTCTGGCTTGTCGGCTTAGGGATGGTGGTAGGAGCCGAACTCAACGCCGCACTTGCCGAAACGCCGGAAGAGCGCGACATGCTGGGTCAGGCAGACAATCGCGCCCGAAAAATGACGGGCAGCGGGATCGAGACGAATAGAAGCGAGAACGAAAACGCATGACCGGACTTATGCAAGGCAAACGCGGCTTGATCATGGGCCTCGCCAATGACAAGTCGCTGGCCTGGGGCATCGCCAAGAAGTTGCACGAACATGGCGCCGAACTCGCCTTCTCCTATCAGGGTGAAGCGCTGGAAAAGCGCGTGCGCCCGCTGGCGGAAAGCCTTGGCAGCGATTTCCTGATCGAATGCGACGTGTCCGATATGGACGCGCTGGACCAGACGTTCGAAACGCTGAAGGCTCGCTGGCCAACCATCGATTTCATCGTCCACGCCATCGGCTATTCCGACAAGACCCAGTTGCGCGGCAAGTATTACGACACCACGCTCGACAACTTCCTGATGACGATGAACATCTCGGCCTACAGCCTGGTCGCCGTGACCAAGCGGGCGATGGAAATGATGTCGGCTGGTGGATCGATCGTAACCCTGACGTATTACGGTGCCGAAAAGGTTGTGCCGCACTATAACGTAATGGGCGTTGCCAAGGCAGCACTGGAAGCCAGCGTCAAATACCTCGCCAACGACTGCGGCCCGGCAGGAATTCGCGTGAACGCGATTTCGGCCGGTCCCATCAAGACGCTGGCCGCCAGCGGCATCGGCGATTTCCGCTACATCCTGAAGTGGAACGAGCTGAACAGCCCGATGCGTCGCAATGTCACCATCGACGATGTGGGTGGCGCGGGGCTTTATCTGCTGTCAGACCTTGCTTCGGGCGTCACCGGCGAGACGCATCATGTCGATGCGGGCTACCACACCGTCGGCATGAAGCAGGAAGACGCGCCGGATATTGCGCTGGGGTGATTGGCTGAACCGCACGCGCCGAAGCTCACCCCCGGCCCCTCCCGCCTGCGGGAGGGGGGAAAGACAGAGCTGGCTTGTCGTCCCGCAGGCGGGAGGGCCGCGAGACTTACTGAACGCAGTGAAGTTAGTCGCAGCGGGGTGGGTTAGTTGCTAGGCGGAGCAGGCGGTGCTTCAGGTGCAGGCACGCCGTCACGCTCACGCTTCAGCCTTGCCTCATACTCACGCTCGATCTGCTCGACGCGCGCTTGTTCGGCGGCGGCGTCAGCATCGATCGTGCTCAGGCGTTTTTCGCGTTCTTCCTCGATCAGCTTGCCGAACTGCACGTCGGGGCTGTTCTTCTTCTCGGCATAGGCGCGGTCGATCAGCTTGGCGAGGCAGCCCGTTGTGCCGCCGCCGCCCACTGCCGAGCACGAATTGGTGCCGAACGAACCAACTGTTTCATAGGCCTTGACGCGGTCGGTCCATGAACGGTTCTGCGGTGATTCAAGATTTTCGCGGAAGGGTTTGGGAATGCGGAAGCGCTCCTCCTCTTCCTTGCGCGCGCAGACCGTGATCGTGTTGCCATCGGATTTTGGGCAGGGATCATCGCCATAGACGATCAGCTGGTTCACGCGCTCACCCGAAGGGTCGACCATCCCTTGATCGGCCCCTTGTGCAAACGCAGGGATGGCAAGCGCGCTGGACAGCAGCAGGGCGGCAGGAATCAGGCGCTTCATCAAGGATCTCCGGTCAGGCTATGGCCGATATAGGGCGCGTCCGCTGTGAATGGTAGATGAAGAGCCGAATAGTGCCTGTGGTTCCCTGCGCTGGATCAAATCCGCTTTGAAACCGCAATTGCGGCGCGGCAGCCCAGACGGATCGCATTGAACAGCAAAGGATAGGCTGGCGCCTGCTCGGCCCCAGCGGCCAGCGCGGCATCGCGGTGTTCGCGCTCGTCATCGCGGAATTCGCGAATCATTTCCGACAGCTCGGGGTCGCTGTCACCCAGTTCTTCGAGCTGCTCGGTATAGTGCAGATCGATCTCGGTCTCGATCGCGGCGGTACAGGCCATTGCCGCCTTCGGGCCGATCAGCGCCGTTGCCGCGCCGAGTGCAAAGCCCGCGACCGACCACATCGGTTGCAGCGCCGTGGGCCGCACACCGCGCTTTACCAGCAAGGCATCGAAGCGCTTGCGGTGGTCGGCTTCCTGTTCGGCCATTGCGGCAATTTCTGCCGAATGGGGCGCGCGGTTGCCCATGACCGCCAGTTGCCCGGCGTAGATCTGCGTCGCGCCGAATTCCCCCGCCTGGTCCACGCGCAGCATTTGAGCGGTTTTGGTCATGGCGTCAGGCTCCCTTGCGGCTTTTCCCGAGAAGCGCGAAAACAAGCACCGCACCGCTCAACGATATTAGGAAATTGAACCCGGCAAGGCTTATTCCAAAGAGGGACCATGGGGCAACATCGCACCGGATAACAGGCGCATTCATGATGGCATCGAGCGGATTTCCACCGCTTGCTGCCACGGTGGCACAAGCGGTCACGCCTTCCCACCAGCCATATTCGACGCCAGCGTGAAACGCGCCGATCAGCCCGGATATGCCGGTGGCGATGGCGGCAAGGATCACTGCCATGTCGCCGGCACCCCGGCCCTTCATCGTGAAGGCCAGCAGCGCCAGAACGATGGCCGCGATGTGCGGATAGCGCTGCCACCAGCACATCTCGCAAGGGTAGAGCCCGAACCCGTATTGCGAGATCAGCGCGCCTGCCATCAGCCCGCCGGGGACGAGCAGTGCGAGCGCATAGGCGGCATTCCGCGATTGGGCAGCAGTCATGCCCTGTGCCCTATTACCGCTTCATCTTTGCCGCAAGAGCGCTCCGAGGGGCGGTCCGGCCCAGTGTCTGCACTGCGTAGTAAAGCTGGAAATCCTTGATGTTCCTGGCCTTCAATTCTTCCGCCGTCATCTTGAAGCGCGGATCGTCGATCTTGTCTTTTTCCAGATCCTTGTCCTCAAGCTTGATCTCGTTGATCAGATGGCCGCGCAAGTCGCTTTCGCGATAGGAACGCGCCTGCCGCTTGCGCAGATCGGGGTCGGAAATCTGCGGCACGGTGATATCGGGATCGATCCCACCTTCCTGCACCGAACGGCCCGATGGTGTGTAGTAGCGCGCCGTCGTCAACTTCACCGCTGTATCGCGGGTCAGCGGGATGAGCGTCTGCACACTACCTTTGCCAAAACTGCGCTGGCCCATCACCACCGCGCGATGCTGGTCCTGCAAAGCGCCTGCGACGATTTCTGACGCGGAGGCCGAACCTTCGTCGATCAGCACGATCATCGGCGTGCCCTTGGCAATATCCCCCTTGGTATCGATCTCGGCCGGATAGACTTCGGTATCGCGGGCATAGCGGCCACGCTGCGAAACGATGTTGCCGCGTTCAAGGAACAAGTCCGACAGAGCAATTGCCTCGTCCAGCAAACCGCCGGGGTTGCCGCGCAGATCGAGAACCAGCCCCGTGACACGCCCGCCCGCTTTGGCCTTTGCCTCGGCCCAGGCCTTCTTGACCGAAGCCCCCACATCGGCGCTGAAGCTGGAAACGGAAATCACCGCTACATTGCCCTGAAGTTCCCACTCCACCGGTTTCAGTTCGATAATCTTCCGGGTGATCGCCACGTCAAACGGCTCATCCCGACCGGGGCGAAACACGCTGAGCTTGATCTGCGTGCCGGGCACCCCGCGCATCTGGTCCACGGCTTCGTCGAGCGAGCCTCCGTAGATCAGCTTGCCATCAAGGTGGGTGATATAATCGCCCGCTTTGACCCCGGCGAGATCGGCGGGGCTGCCCTTGGTCGGCGCGATGACCTTTACCGCGCCGTCATCCAGCGTAACCGACAGCCCGAGGCCGCCGTAGGAGCCTTCGGTCTGCGTGCGCAGGTTTTCGAAATCGCGGACGTCGAGATAGGAACTGTGCGGATCGAGCGAAGACAGCATACCGTCTATCGCGCCCTTCAGCAGCTTCTCATCGTCGATCGGCTCGACATAGTTCGACTTGATCCGCTCATAGACCGCCAGCAGCTTGCCGAACTCCGGCCCAGTGCGCGAATCGACCGCGGCAAGGCCCGCGGTAGTGGCAGGGATCAGCGCAACAGCGGTAACCAGCGCGGTAGCGCGCAGCAGATCGGCGAACTTCATTGCCCGTGGGGCCTTTCGCGAAGACGTGTGCATTGTGGCGATTGTATAACCGCGCGTGAATTAACGCCAGATGAGGTTTTGGGGCAGGGTTAGGCCTGTTGATCGACGAACTGCAAATGCAGCCCGATCAACCGGCATCCTGATCCAGCGGATTCACCGGCGCGCCATCGCGGCGCAGTTCCACGGTCAAAACAGGCCGCCCCGTCCCGGCGATGCCCAGAGGCGAACCTTGCACCACTTTGTCCCCAACGCGCGCGGCGATGCGGCCAAGGTTTGTGACCAGCGTTGTCCAGCCGCCGTCATGTTCAACGATCACGATAGTGCCGTACCCACGATATGGCCCAGCAAAGGCGATCCGGCCATCGGCGGGCGACACCACCTGCGCACCGGCTGAGGGGGCAAGTGTCACGCCAGTAGTTGGCCCCGTGGCAGAAGCTGCGCCAAACCCAGAAACCAGCCGCCCGCTCACCGGCATGATCCACGGCAGCCTCGGCGCGTTGGTCACCAGCATGGGCGGCGGCGCATCGACCACTTGCAGCACGTCGCCGGGGCGACTTGGTGGCAGGACCGGGCCGGGGAGAGCAGCCAGTTGCTTGCGCAGCGAGCCATCCTCTTCCAGCCGGTCGAGCAACGATGACAAGTCGCGCGTCTGCTCGGCCAGAGCCATTGTGCGGTCGGCCTCGCGACTCGCCACCCCTTGGGCTTCGCGTGAAGCAAGGCGCTGTCGGCTTTCCATCGCGGCCAGCTCGGTCCGGCGCGCCTGAAGCGACTTTTCGCCCTTGCGCCGTTCGTCAGCGGCAAGTTGCGCTTCGGCTTGCAGCTTGCGGCTGCGCTCAATCTCGATGCGCAGCCCTGCGGTGCGGCGTCGCACTTCGGGGAGCATGGTTTCCATCACCGCACGCAGATGCACAGTATCGCGCAGACTTTCTGCACGGACGAGGCTGAAAGCCAGCGGGCGGCGCGCCATCAGTTGCAGCGCTGCGGTGAGGCGCACAACCGGTTCCTGCCGCTCAGCCATGCGGTTGCGCAGGCGTTCGCGTTGCTGGTCGATCAGCACGATCTTGGCTTCGGCCACCTGAATTTCAGCTTCGGACTGCTGGATGCGCGCGGCGACGGCGGCAACTTCCTTTGCCGTGCGATCCGCCTCGGCAGTTACCTTGCGCGCGGCCTGCTCAAGCGCGTCGGCGCGGGCGCGTGACTTGGCCAGCGCCTGCCCTGCCTGACGCAGCACTTCGCCCGCCTCGCCCGCGTCGGCATAGGGACTGGCCTTTTGCGCACTCGCCTGCCAGGCGGCAACGCCTGCCAAGGCCAAACACGCGGATATGAACGCAAAGCGTGACGTCATGCCGCCGCTTATCCTTCACGGTGATAGGGATGACCAGCAAGAATGCTGGTAGCGCGCCAAAGCTGTTCGGCCAGCATCGCACGCGCCATCATGTGCGGCCATGTCGCCTTGCCGAACGCAATGAGCAGATCGGCAGATTCACGCAAGGGATCGTCATGCCCATCCGCAGCGCCGATCAGAAACCGCGCCTCACGCACACCATCATCGCGCCACCGGCCAAGGATCGCGGCAAATTCACTGGAAGTCAGCTGCTTGCCCCGTTCATCCAGCACCACGGTGCGGAACGGGGTTTGCGAAGGAGGTGGCACAGCCCCACCTCGGTCGGGCAACTCAGTAACCTTCAATCCCCACGCAATGCGCTTGGCATAACGCTCCACCAGCTCCGCCTCGGGCGAGCGGCCGATCTTCCCACGGGCGATGATGTGCAGCAGCATGGGCGCGGTCTAGCGGGGATTGGTAGGGAAATGAATTCCTCTTCGGGAAAAGAAGAGGAAGGTGGTTTCGCGCAGAGACGCAGAGGAAGCAGAGATCGCAGAGAAGTGGCTCTTGGCCGAATGGCCATTCCCGATTCTACCTCAACGCCTTCCCATGACGATGAGGCCATCAGCGGCGTTGCCGCAGAAGCAACGTCTTTGCGATCTCTGCTTCCTCTGCGCCTCTGCGCGATCCAATCTTTTCAACGGCACGCCTAAAACCGCAGACTGTCAGTGCAGACTGCAATCGATCACGCCGCGCCAGCGTCTCCGAAGTTCCACATGCGTTCGAGGTTGTAGAACGTGCGCACTTCCGGGCGGAACAGGTGGATCACAACATCGCCGGCATCAACCAACACCCAATCGGCGGCGGGCAGGCCTTCGATGCGGACGTGGCCGAAGCCGCCGTGCTTGATCCGCTCGGCCAGCTTCTGCGCCATCGTGGCGACCTGACGGGTCGAACGGCCTGAAGCGATCACCATGTAATCGGCGACGGAGCTTTTGCCTTCGAGCGGGATGGAAACCACTTCCTGCGCCTGATCGTCGTCAAGCGACGCCAGCACGAGATCGTGCAGCGCGGCAGGGGAGTATGGGGTCTTTTGGGCTGTGTCGGCCTTGGCCGACAGCGGTTGAACGCTGGTCATGTCGCGCGAAATGGCCTCCGTGGCTCAAGAGTCAAGCAATAACGGTTG
>NZ_NCII01000050.1:21909-29109 GCF_002256775.1 Novosphingobium sp. 17-62-19
GCCGCTGACGCCAGCGGCGCAGCCAGGCCATGGCAGGACTTGCCAAGGCAGCAGCATCATACCCCGGTCGGGCGATCACCGCAATCGGCATCTCGCGGGCGATCTGTCGCCAGTACTTCCACTTGTGGAACTGCGCCAGATTGTCTGCACCCATGATCCACACGAAGCGCCGTTTGGGATAGCGCCGCTTGATGGCGCGCAGCGTATCGATGGTGAAACGCGTGCCGAGTTCTCGCTCAATTGCCGTGGCGCGGATTGGCGTGTTGCGGGTCATCGCCTGCGCCGAGGCCAGCCGCGCGCAGAGCGGGGCCATGCCTTCCACCGGCTTGAGCACGTTGCCCGGCGAAACCAGCCACCACACCTCGTCCAAACCCAGCGCATCAAGCGCGAACAGGCTGACGCGGCGATGGCCGCCATGCGCAGGGTTGAAACTGCCGCCGAACAGGCCGGTTAGCAGACTGCTCAACTCAAGGGCGCACCTGCCCGGAGCCGCGCACCAGCCATTTGTATGTCGTCAGCCCTTCCAGCGCGACCGGCCCGCGTGCGTGCAAACGCCCTGTGGCAATGCCGATTTCCGCACCAAGGCCAAACTCGCCGCCATCGGCGAACTGGCTGGAGGCGTTGTGCATCACGATGGCGCTGTCCACTTCGGTCAGGAAGCGGTCGGCCACGGCCTGATCTTCGGTCACGATAGCATCGGTATGCCCGGACGCGTGCGCCGAAACATGCGTCAGCGCTTCGTCCAGCCCATCAACAATCGCCACGGAAAGAATCGCGTCGAGATACTCGGTATCCCAATCGTTCGCGGCCACCGGCACGATGCGCGGATCGATGGCGCGAGCGCGGGCATCGCCGCGCAGCTCGCATCCGGCATCGAGCAGCGGTTCCACCAGTCCATGCGGATCGGGATAAGTCGCGTCGATCAGCAGCGTTTCCATCGCGCCGCAGATGCCCGTGCGGCGCATCTTGGCGTTGAGCACGATAGCCTTGGCCATCGCCGGATCGGCAGCGGCATGGACGAACGTGTGGTTGATCCCGTCAAGGTGGGCCAGCACCGGCACCCGCGCATCGGCCTGCACCCGCGCAACAAGGCTTTTACCCCCGCGTGGCACGATCATGTCGATCGGGCCCGCTGCCGCCAGCATCGCGCCCACCGCAGCACGGTCCTGCGTGGGCATAAGCTGTACCGCATCGGCCGGAACGCCGCCTTCGACCAGCCCGGCAACCAGCGCCTTGTGAATAGCACGGTTGGAATGGACCGCTTCGGACCCACCCCGCAGGATCGTGGCATTGCCCGACCGCACGCAGAGTGTAGCGGCGTCTGCCGTCACATTGGGGCGGCTTTCATAGATGATGCCGATCACGCCCACGGGAATGCGCAGGCGTTGCAGCACCATGCCGTTGGGGCGGGCAGCCTCGGAAATCACTTCCCCCACCGGATCGGCCAGCGAGGCAACCTGCTCCACCGCGTCGGCCATTCCGGCCAGCCGGTCGGGCGTCAGCTTCAACCGGTCAAGCAGCGCGCCAGTCAGCCCGTTGGCCGCGCCATTGGCCATGTCCTGCGCGTTTGCGGCAAGAATCTCTACCTCTGCTGCGCGCAGTGACGCGGCAGCAAGCTTCAGCGCATGTTCCTTCGCCGGCGAATCCATACCTGCCAGAACGCGCTGCGCGGCGCGGGCGCCGCGGGCCAGGCCTTCGACCATACCGGTCACGGATTGAGCGGAAATTTCAGGCTGCGTAGACATGATCAGCGCCCTAGCACCGAGGCCAGGCGATGTCATCACAAGGCACGACTCGACCTCGTCCGAAATGTCCAACCGTGTCCTGAATCACACTTATGCAAACGATTCATCCGGGGACTCACACGGTTCACCCCGGATGGCGGGATTCCGATTCGCCAGCCGGGAACCCAATGGCTAGTGCCCGCGGCGACGGGAAACAAAACTAACCACGCACTACCATCGGGGGTCGCCTGCCAGTGTCATCAGTGAAGCCTGCCCGCTTGCGGATCAGGAATACCACGGCTGCTGCCATCGCGCAGGCACGCGCATGGTCACGCTGGTTTCCCAACTCACCGCCGCGCGCGATCACGCGCTGTTGCTTGAGCGCGAGGCCGCCGTCGCCACTGCCGAAACCCGCTTGGACAAGTATCGCGGCGGGCTGGAAGGCGTGGCCGACGATCTCAACCGGCGGCAGGACTTCATCGAAAAGGCCATCGAAGGCACGCTGGGCGAACTGCCCAAGGACCTTCCGCAGGGCACTGTTTCCGATAGCAGCGCCGAAGCCGCCAAAACCGTCCGCAAGATTTCGATGGAACTGCCCGAAGCGCGCCGTCTGGCTGAAGCCGAAGCCCGCCAACTGGCCTTCATCGAACGCCTCACCCGCTTTGCCGATGCGCGCTCTGCGCAGGCCGAAACAGCGATCCGCCGCGTGGGCCTCAACCCTGCCATGTTACGCGCCTCTGCACAGGAAGGCACCGGCGGTCCGCTGATCCGCCTGTTTACCGGCTCGGATGAAAGCGTCGACCCGCGGTTTGCCAGGCTTGGTGCCAGTCTTGAGCGCATGGCCGCCCTGCAAAAGGGCCTTGCCCGCATTCCCAACACGCTGCCGGCCAGCCTTGAGTATATTTCAAGCGGTTTCGGCTATCGCAGCGATCCGTTCACCGGCGGCGCAGCCTTCCACGCGGGTCTGGATTTCCGAGGCCCCATCGGCGCGCCCATTTATTCCGCAGCAGCGGGCACCATCAGCTTCGTTGGAGTCAAGCAAGGCTATGGCCGCGTGGTTGAAGTCAGCCACGGCAACGGGCTGATGACGCGCTACGCCCACATGTCCCGCACGGCTGCCCAACTGGGCCAGAAGGTCGATGCCGGGGCTGTAATCGGCCAGATCGGCAACACAGGCCGCTCAACCGGCCCCCATCTCCATTTCGAGGTGCGGATCAATGACCGTCCGGTCAATCCGCGCCCGTTCCTTGAGGCAAACAGGCATGTTCAGGAAATCCGCGCCGGAAACGCGCAACACCACGAGCACGGGGAGTAGTTCGGGCATGGCTGCGACATTTTCCGTACTGGGCGTCGATGTTGCCGTGAAAGGCAATCTTTCCGCCACCGCCGACCTGCACATTGATGGCAGCGTGGAAGGTGACATCACCTGCGCATCGCTGGTGCAGGGCGAAAAGAGCACTGTCACCGGTGCAATCAAGGCGCAAAGTGCGCGGCTTTCGGGCACGGTACATGGCTCGATCGAAGCTGGTGAACTGGTGATCCTCAAATCCGCACGCATTCATGGCGACGTAAGCTACGACGCGCTGACCATCGAACAGGGCGCGCAAGTGGACGGCCGTTTTGCGCACCGCATCCACACGAGCGAGGAGCCGTCGCTCACGCTTGTAAGCTGAGCGACCAAACAAAAACTTGCCGATTCGTCATTCCCGGCTTACATCGGCGAGGTTCAAGGCCGCTCCGCAAGGGGCGGCCCTTATTGTATCCGCTTTTCAGGTCAGGCCCGCTTATTGCTGGACCGACCCTTCGGGAGACTGTCCGTGAGCAACCAGCCCACGTATCCGCTGATGCCGCACGCCACCGCGTCGTGGCTTGTCGACAATACCGCGCTGACGTTTGAGCAGATTGCCGAATTCTGCGGCCTGCATATCCTTGAAGTGCAGGCCATGGCCGATGATCTGGCAGGGCAAAAGTACACCGGCCGCGATCCGCTGCATTCGGGCGAACTGAATCAGGCCGAGATCGACAAGGGTCAGGCCAGCCCTGAATACAAGCTCAAGATGCAGCGCGCGCCGATTTCGGTCAGCCGTACCAAAGGCCCGCGCTACACCCCGGTGTCAAAGCGTCAGGACAAGCCAGATGGCATCGCATGGATCCTGCGCAATCACCCAGAAGTGTCCGATGCGCAGATCGGCAAGCTGATCGGTACCACCCGCACCACCATCGCCGCGATCCGTGATCGCAGCCACTGGAACATCGCCAACATCAATCCGAAGGACCCGGTCACGCTGGGCCTGTGTTCGCAGCGCGAACTCGATTCGCTGGTGGCCAAGGCTGCCAAGAAGGCTGGGATCGAAGACGATGGTCTGGCTGAACAGCGCCTCGGCACGGATCGCGATGCCCTGATCGAGGAACTGCGCGCTGAACGTACCGCCTCGGTCAAGGCCGCATCGGAAGCCGCGCAGGAAGCCGAGGCCGCAGCATGGCTGGCCGCCCGCCGCGCCGAGGGTATCTCGGACAGCTGAGCATTTGCGAAACGCTGAATTGAAAAGGCCGCCCTTGCGAAGGGGTGGCCTTTTTCTTTTTTCCCGCCCCCAGACCCGCTCGTCCTGAGCCTGTCGAAGGACGCAGGCACTGCCCCAGCACCCTTCGACAGGCTCAGGGTGAGCGGAAGTGGAGAGGGTGGGCGGTTACCCCACCTCCAGCACAATCTTCCCGATATGCGCGCCCTGTTCCATCCGCGCGTGTGCAGCAGCCGCTTCGGCCAGCGGAAAGGTCTGGTCCATGATCGGCCGCAATTCGCCCGTTGCCACCAGCGGCCACACTGTTTCCCGAATTTCCGAAGCCAGCGCCGCCTTGAATGCCTTGGTACGCGGACGCAGTGTCGATCCGGTCAGTGTCAGCCGCCGCCGCATCACTTCAGCCATGTTGATTTCGGCCTTCAGCCCGCCCTGCACCGCGATGGTCACGTGGCGTCCGTCATCGGCAAGGCACTTCAGATTGCGCGCCACATAACCACCCGCAACCATGTCGAGCACCATATCAACACCTTTGCCGCCGGTGATCCGCGCCACTTCCTCGACAAAATCGCTGGCCTTGTAGTCAATCGCATGAGCAGCGCCGATTTCCAGCGCCTGCGAACACTTCTCCGGTCCGCCACATGTAGCGATTACGGTCACGCCAAACAGCCTGCCAAGCAGAAGCGCCATCGATCCGATACCGCTGGTGCCGCCGTGGACGAGGATCGTCTCTCCCGGCGCGGTCATTCCGCGTTCGAACACGTTGTGCCATACGGTGAACAGTGTTTCCGGGATGGCCGCAGCCTCAGCCATTGAAAGCCCGGTGGGCACTTGCAGGCACTGCGCGGCTTCGGCGATGCAGTATTCCGCATAACCGCCGCCTGCCACCAGCGCGCAAACCATCGTACCAGTGAACGGCCAGGTCACACCTTCACCCATCGCGGCAACCTGCCCCGAAACCTCCAGCCCCGGCAGCGGCGAAGCGTCAGCCGGTGGTGGATAGAAGCCCTGCCGCTGGATCACGTCGGGCCGATTGACTCCGGCAAAGGCGACCTTGATGAGCACCTGGCCCGGTCCCGGTTGCGGCACTGCCACCATTTCGGGGCGCAGCACATCCGGCCCCCCCGGCGCATCCCATCCGATCGCAGTCATCGTTGCGGGTAAGCCGGTCATTTAGAAGCCCCTGTAGTCCCGAATACCAATTAGCGCTTGGGTTAGCCACGCAGGGCGTTGACAGCAAGGCATTGCAGCGCACAAAGTGACCCTCAATGGACATAGATGAGCGCCCTCGCCCGAAAGGGGATCTGGCCAGCCAGCTGGCAACCGAAGCGCTCGCCCCCTATTCGCATGACGAGCTGAACGAGCGCATTCGCCTGCTCGAACTGGAAATCATGCGCACCGTTGCCCATCGCGACAAGGCCAGCGCCCACCGCGCCGCCGCCGAAGCACTGTTTGGCAAGCCCCCACCTTCGGGTGGCGCTGGATGAATTTGGCCGCCCTTCCTTTTGCCGAAGGGCGTTCCCATATCGCACGATATACTGATGCCTTTGGGGCATCTGTTTTCACCCTCACACGTGGTTTAGCCTCGGTTAATAACGCGTGTGCACTCTTCCCGTCAGGGAACCCATTGGCGCCAGCCAGAAAGTAGCCGCAACATGCCCAGTTTCGCCCAAAGCCTCGAAAAGACGCTGCACACCGCGCTCGCCAATGCGTCAGAGCGCAGCCACGAGTATGCGACACTCGAGCACCTTCTGCTGGCTCTCATCGATGATGCGGACGCGGCGCAGGTCATGCAGGCCTGCGGCGTAGACCTTGGCGATCTGGGCGATGTGGTGCGCCAGTACCTCGATCAGGAATACCAGTCGCTGAAAACGCAGGAAAAGGCTGATCCCCAGCCGACCGCCGGTTTCCAGCGGGTGATCCAGCGCGCCATCCTTCACGTGCAGTCCTCGGGCAAGGACACCGTGACGGGGGCGAACGTGCTGGTCGCGCTGTTTTCCGAACGCGATAGCTATGCTGTTTATTTCCTGCAGCAGCAGGACATGAGCCGTTTGGACGCGGTCAGCTTCATCAGCCACGGCATCGGCAAGGGCGGCCGCCAGGTCGAAGGCCGCTCGCCCAAGGGTGCCGAGGAAGACGCGCCAAAGCAGCAGGAAGAAAAGGCCGATTCGAAGGGTCAGAAGAAGGAAACCGCGCTCGACCAGTTCACCGTCAATCTCAACGAGAAGGCGCTGACCGGCAAGATCGATCCGCTGATCGGCCGCGGCCCGGAAGTGGACCGCACGATCCAGATCCTGTGCCGCCGTTCGAAGAACAACCCGCTCTATGTGGGCGATCCGGGCGTGGGCAAGACGGCCATCGCCGAAGGGCTTGCGCGCAAGATCGTTGAAGGTGATGTGCCCGAAGTGCTGGCCGAAGCGGTGATCTATTCACTCGACATGGGCAGCCTGCTGGCCGGAACGCGCTATCGCGGCGACTTTGAAGAACGCCTCAAGCAGGTCGTTTCCGAGCTGGAAAAGATGCCGCACGCGGTGCTGTTCATCGATGAAATCCACACCGTGATCGGCGCCGGTGCCACCAGCGGCGGCGCGATGGACGCGTCGAACCTCCTGAAGCCCGCGCTTTCGGGCGGGACGATCCGCTGCATCGGATCGACCACCTACAAGGAGTTCCGCAATCACTTCGAAAAGGACCGCGCCTTGCTGCGCCGGTTCCAGAAGATCGATGTGAACGAGCCGACCATCGAGGACACGATCAAGATCCTGCGCGGCCTGCGCACGGCATTTGAGGACCATCACAAGGTCAAGTACACGCCCGATGCGATCAAGACCGCGGTCGAACTGTCGGCGCGCTACATCAACGACCGCAAGCTGCCCGACAAGGCGATCGACGTGATCGACGAAGTGGGCGCGATGCAGATGCTGGTGCCGCCTTCGAAGCGCAAGAAGACCATCACCGCG
>NZ_NCII01000146.1 GCF_002256775.1 Novosphingobium sp. 17-62-19
AATTTCCCTCGCAAGTTTGGATGGCCTCTGGCGCATTGCCCTTGAGCCTGCAAGAGCAGTAAATAGAATGGTGATGATGACTGGCCCAACCCTGACCGATTTGACCGACCGCGCGCGGGAGATTTTCCGCCTTGTGGTGGAGGGTTACATCGCCAGCGGACAGCCGATGGGATCGAAAGCGCTGGCAGGGCCGGGGGGCGTGAATCTGTCACCTGCTTCGATCCGGTCAGTGCTGCAAGAATTACAGGACGCCGGGTTGCTGGCCGCGCCGCATACCAGTGCGGGACGGATGCCGACCGATGTTGGTCTGCGACTGTTTGTTGACGGGATCATGCAGGTGGCCGAGCCTTCTGCCGCAGACCGGGCGCAAATCGAGCGTGGGCTGGCGCAGGGCGGAACTATCGAAAACGCGCTGGCCGCGGCGAGTTCTGCCTTGTCAGAGCTTTCGGCGGGGGCGGCGGTGGTGATGGTTCCCAAGCGGGAGCCTCGGCTGGTGCAGATCAATTTCGTGCCTCTATCTCCGGTGCGCGCGCTGGCGGTGTTGGTTTCCGAGGACGGCGGCATTGAAAATCGCATTATCGACCTGCCAGAGCCGGTGGGGGCCAGCGCACTGGAGCAGGCGGGGAACTATCTCACGAGCAGGCTCTATGGCCGGACGTTGGCCGAGGCGGCTGGCGTTGTGCGGGCTGAGATTGCGGGCGGGCGTTCGGCATTGGATGCCGCCAGCGCTGATCTGGTGCAGCGCGGATTGGTGGTGTGGACGCGCGATGCGGCGGCTCGGCCAGTGCTGGTGGTGCGCGGGCAGGCCAATCTGCTGGATGACGCTGCGCTGGGCGACATCGAACGCGTGCGTCAACTATTGGACGAGTTGGAAGGCGCAGAGGCGATTGCCCGCGTGCTGGATGCAGCGCGCGAGGCGCAGGCAACGCGGATATTCATCGGCAGCGAGAACCGGCTGTTCTCGCTTTCCGGCTCATCAGTGATCGCTTCACCGTGGCGCGACAACGAAGGAAACGTGGTTGGCGTGGTGGGGGTAATCGGGCCAACGCGGTTGAATTATGCGCGCGTTGTCCCCATCGTTGATTTCACCGCCCAGACTCTGGGCAGATTTATCGGACAAGACGGGTTTTCGAGAAAATGAGCGATAACGACACGCGCCCCACGGATGCAGAAATCGAAGCGGAACTGAAGGGTGTGCCCGAAGACATGATCGACCAGCCTTCTGAAAACGATGAAGCGGCGCTGCTGCGCGAGCAGTTGGAGACGGCCAAACAGGACGTGCTTTATGCCAAGGCCGAGACGCAGAATGTGCGCCGCCGCATGGAAAAGGACATTGCCGATGCCCGCGCCTATGCCGCGACCGGCTTTGCCCGCGACATTCTTTCGGTGGCTGACAATCTTTCGCGCGCGCTGGAGACGATCCCGGCGGACCTGCGTGAGGATGACAAGTTCAAAAACCTTGTTGCCGGGCTTGAAGCCACGGGGCGTGAGATCGAGAAGGTTTTCGGCAACCACGGCATTACGCGCATTGCCGCGATGGGCCTGCCGCTTGATCCGCACCAGCATCAGGCGATGATCGAAATGCCTTCTGCCGATGCGGAGCCGGGCACGGTGATTTCGGAACTGCAGGCGGGGTATATGATCAAGGACCGGCTGCTGCGGCCTGCGATGGTGGCGGTGGCGAAGAAGCCGGATTGATCTGAGGTCGGCTGTGCGCCCCCGCGAAGGCGGGGGCCTCGAGCCGTTTACACAAGCCTTCCGTAAAACTCCTGAGGCCCCCGCCTTCGCGGGGGCGCGGTGAGTTGGCGGCTGAGGTTTGTGATTTGCGATGAGCGGTTCGTCGTGAATTCAGGAACTTGCGGGCGCTTAGGGCGTCACCTCCGTGAACAACGGAGACATTTCATGCGCAAGATCATCATTGCATCGCTTATCATGGGTTCGGCGGTCACGCTGGGCGGTTGTGCGCGTAACTATACGGCTGAAGGTGGCGCATTGGGTGCTGCGGTTGGCGCAGGCATCGGCGCGGCGACGGGTGGCGATATTGCTACCGGCGCGGCTATTGGCGGCGCTGTGGGCGCGGCGGGCGGTTCGCAGATCCGCAAGCGCGACAACCGCTGCTATCGCGTTGACAATCGCGGGCGTGAATACGAAGTGCGCTGCTGATCAGGCTGATTCAAGGCTCTTGGCGAGGTTGGTAACCCTTGTAGCAAGCGCTTGAAGGCGCGGTGCTGCAATTATTCGCCGAAAGCTTGAATAACTGCATTTAACATTGGGGTTGGCGAAAGTGGCAAACACACTTTCGCCAACCTTTTCGATCACCATTGGTGAATGGACGATGTCGTTGCGCAATCCCAAGAGCGAGGACAGTTCGCCAAGCAACTGATCGATTTTCTTCTTTCGATCTTCCGCCACTGCGCTGGTGGGTTTGGCTTTGCGGGCGGCATCGATCTTCTGGCTGAGCATATCAACCTTAACTGACGCATTAAGTTTCAGAACCAGAACATCAACCGCAGCCTCTGCTTGTGCGAATGCGTCAATTGTCTTGCTGCGCCAAAGGTGAAGCGTGGTATCCGAAGAATTTGTGGCCATTTCGTGAAAATGGCGAATAACCCTCAAGTATTCGTAAACGGAACCAGCGCTTCAAGCGCGGCAATTGGCGGGGCGTCCGGTGACGGATTGCCCCGCTTTGCCATGAACAGGTGACGGACGAGTTCGGCCTGCTGTTCTATGCCGTAGCGGTCGAACGGACGGCCTTGTGTGAAAGTGTAGCTGTACCGGCAAAACGGGTGGCGCATCAGCGGGAGCCACCATTTTCCGCGCTTTTGCGCCTGCCAGACGTGGACCATTTCGTGAATGAACAGGCCTTGCGCGCTTAGGGATGCACAGGCGAAATCGTCGCACCAGTGCGGGCTGGCGGGCGCGAAGTGCAGGTGGCCCATCGGAGCCATGACGGTGCCGGTCGGCTGGAACGGAAACCAGCGGCGGCGGCGGATGCGAACCGGATCGGGGTTGATCGCGCTGCCGAACGCTTCGGCAACCAGCACGCGTTCGCCGCCGGTCAGCGGGCGCTCCCCATCGATGGGGCAGGAAGCGCCGGGCTCGGTCACATTTCGCTCATATCGTGGCCGGCATGATCGTCGGAATGATCGGCTGAGTGATCCATGGCATCACCGAGGCCACCACCGATCGCTTCAATTTTTGCAGGTGCGCTGATCTTGTCACCATTGTCGAGCGTGAGGGTGATTTCGGTGGTTGCGCCAGCTTTCAGGGTATCGCCTACGTCGAACAGCATGACGTGAAGGCCGCCTGCCTTGAACTGAACGGTCTTGCCGGATTCGATGGGGACGGTTTTGACTGGCTGCATCTTGGACACACCGTTTTCGGTTACAGTTTCGTGCATTTCTGTGCGGCCGACGCCCTCGACATAGGCGGCGGCGATGGCGTGCGGATCGCCGCCGCCTTGCGAAACGGTGAAGTAGGCAACGCCGGGGCGGCCCGGTGCGGCAGGGAGGCGGATCACGGCGTCCGTTACGTTCACACCCGGCGCGTTCTGGGGCGCGGAATCTATTGTGGCGGCTGGCGTGGGTGCAGCTTCATCTGCAGATTGGCCGCATGATGCGAGCGGAAGGGCGAGGGCGGAAAGACCTGCGAGAACGAGCTTGCGCATATGCTGCGACTCCTGACGTGACAATGCTGCACCGGGTAAGCAACCGCAGCCCTTGTGCCAAGCGGAACCGCACCTATATCGCCCTCAATCGAGCCGCACATGGCGGTCTGCCCGGCAGGGGGACCATCAATCCTCGCGGTGTCTTGAATGTCATTGAAAATTCGGAAGGTGCGCGCACCACGCCGTCGATCGTTGCATTCACCAAGGATGGTGAGCGTTTGATCGGCCAGCCTGCCAAGCGTCAGGCTGTCACCAACGGTGACAACACCATCTTTGCAGTGAAGCGCCTGATCGGCCGCCGCTTTGATGACCCTGTGACCAAGAAGGACACCGAGCTGGTCCCCTACACCATCGTGAAGGGCAAGAACGGCGATGCATGGGTTGCCGCAGGTGGGCAGGAATACAGCCCTTCGCAGATCAGCGCGTTCACGCTGCAGAAGATGAAGGAAACCGCCGAGGCCTATCTTGGCGAGACCGTGACGCAAGCCGTGATTACGGTTCCGGCGTACTTCAACGACGCACAGCGTCAGGCGACCAAGGACGCCGGACAGATTGCCGGACTTGAAGTGCTGCGCATCATCAACGAGCCGACTGCGGCAGCGCTGGCCTATGGTCTGGACAAGAACGACGGCAAGACGATTGCGGTTTATGACCTTGGCGGCGGCACGTTCGACATTTCCGTGCTGGAAATCGGCGACGGCGTGTTCGAAGTGAAGTCTACCAACGGCGATACGTTCCTGGGTGGTGAAGACTTTGACACGGTTGTGGTCGAGTATCTGGCCGACCGGTTCAAGGCCAAGGAAAACATGGACCTGCGCGGCGACAAGCTTGCCCTGCAGCGCCTGAAGGAAGCGGCGGAAAAGGCGAAGATCGAGCTGTCTTCGGCCCAGACCACCGAAATCAACCTGCCGTTCATCACGGCGCGCATGGAAGGTGGAGCAACCACCCCGCTGCATCTGGTCGAGACGATCACGCGTTCCGATCTGGAAAAGCTGGTTGCGGGCCTGATCCAGCGCACGCTGGAGCCTTGCAAGAAGGCACTGGCTGATGCTGGCGTGTCCGCCAAGGACATCGACGAAGTGGTGCTGGTGGGCGGCATGACCCGTATGCCCAAGGTGCGCGACGTGGTGAAGGACTTCTTCGGCAAGGAACCGCACACCGGTGTGAATCCTGACGAAGTGGTTGCCATGGGCGCGGCCATTCAGGCTGGCGTTCTTCAGGGCGACGTGAAGGACGTGCTGCTGCTCGACGTGACCCCGCTTTCGCTGGGTATCGAAACGCTCGGCGGCATCATGACCAAGATGATCGACCGCAACACCACGATCCCGACCAAGAAGAGCCAGGTCTATTCGACTGCCGAGGACAATCAGCAGGCGGTGACGATCCGGGTGTTCCAGGGCGAGCGCGAGATGGCGCAGGACAACAAGATGCT
>NZ_NCII01000051.1 GCF_002256775.1 Novosphingobium sp. 17-62-19
ACTTGGACATGGACAAGGGCGATCCGGCCGCTTGCGACGGCAGAAACGGGAAAGCTACCAGAGCAAGGTTCTCAGGCCTCGACGCAGCACTTCTTCGCTGCGCCATTAAAAACTATGATAGTGCAGTTTCAGATGCAACGAAAAATAATGACTTGCACCATAGTAAGTACACGTGGCTGGGGGTGAACCGCGAGGCGAACGACGAATAGCACAATATACGGTGTGCGTTCTCGTTCCTGGAGGTCAGGACACTCGTACGCGAACAGTGTCGCTCAGGGGTGGCGTCAGAGAAAACTCAACAGCCTTTCACTTCTTGTCGCAGCGTGCACATTTGCATGCCATCTAACACTAGCAGGATAGAACAGGCTTCTTTTGCCGACATGTGTTTGCTTGCCTGCACAAAAAATGTGGGCTTCGAAACGGGGGCAAACCTTCGCAGTCTAGGCGACAGCCCGATCAAAAATAGGCTCAAAATGCAGATGCTGCCCTGACCCTTGCTGGATAGTCTAGGATGAGGGCTTCACAAGGATTTAAGAGCCGCGGAGCGTCCCAATTGTTGTCGCAAATATGACGAGCCATCAACGCAGGTAGCCATCACTTTGCTGGTTAATCCCCGAAGTAGCTGGTTTTCCGGCAGAGCTTTGGGGTCTGGGTGTCAGCCTAAAGCCGTGCCGCAAACTGGCGTCCTGATCGGAACAACGAAGAATCCGGCACGCGGTGATCAGGCAATCCAAAGAACCTTAGCCAGCCTTCGAGAGTTTTCATCTCTCCTGTACCACGCCAGGTTCCGAGGCTCCAGCCTATCAATCTGAATTCCAAGCGCACGCAATTGACCCGCTATGCCATGGAGCGCAGATATTGCATGAAGTGACAGTCAATCCTGATCATCATGCATACCCTTCAGGCAAATGTTGGGCCACCGGCTCCGATGTCAACCATCAGCTTATGTTTCGCCAAGTGACCGTGAAGTGCGTTGATCAGCATCAAACGCTGCCGGACCAATAGATCGCGGCTCTTGTGCAGCATCATAACGATCAGCCGCTCGAAAGTCTTTGCGGCAACAAATCGCATGGTTGGCCGCGTCAATGCCTCGCAAATAGCTTCGGCATCTGCCCGTCATTCCGCCTCGCTAGAAACGAAAAGCGCCAACCCATTGAGACTGCCGGCGCTACAAGGACCGCAACCGCATTGAGCGGATGTTCGGCAAACTGAAGCAGCATCGCCGCACCGCCGCGCGCTATGACAAGACCGTACTGTCGTTCCAGAGCTTCCTCAAGCTCGCCGCCGCAAGGCTATGGTCGCAATCTTTTGTCAACGTGACCTGGACGTGGACCTGCAATGAGCACAGCATGCCGCAGCTACTCTGGTGCGAAGGCCGTTTATCACTTCACAAAGCCTGTCGCCGGAAATGGCAGTCAGGGAAGAATTGAAACCCTATGTTCCGCAGCAATGCAAGGAGATAAAGCGTCGCTTCGCGCCAGATCATTGCGAGATCCACATGCAATGCGTTTGGTGCCGGAGGCACAGGCAGAGTATAAACGGATCGTTTCCTGAGCCCGCCTAAAGGCGTCAGGCAATCGCCTAGCGCTGGGGCATTTTCCGCTGTCTCGCTCAAAGATGCGCGCGCGAAGCGTGACGAAGAAAAGGCAAAATTGCTTGGCGGCATGGATCCCGCACTTGAGCGCAAGCCCGGCAAGGTCGCCGCCAAGGTCCGCGCGGCGAACACCTTCGCGGCGACTGGTAGCGAGTGCATCAAAACAAAAATGGTTGAGGAGCTCTCGCAAGCTCGTCGAATTGTCGGCGAGATTGCGAGATCAGATGACTTGAATGCTGCCGCGTCCGGGCAAAAAATGCGACCCGCACTACAAGTCTCTAAATCGGCCAGTGCGGAGTGCGGGTATCGATCGTAACCCATTTAAGTTCGGTGAATTCCGCAATTCCAGCCTCGCCGCCAAAGCGACCATAGCCCGACGCCTTCGTGCCGCCGAATGGCATCTGAGCCTCATCGTGGACGGTGGCGCCGTTGATATGAACCATTCCGGCATTGATCCGGTCAGCAATGGCAAAGGCCCGGCTGATGTTCTGGCTGAAGACGGCCGACGTTAGCCCATATTCTGTGTCATTTGCTATCCGCAAAGCCTCCTCGTCGTCCGCCGCGCGAATGACGGTCGTGACAGGGCCAAAGGATTCCTCGGCGTAGATCTTCATGTCGGGCGTCACACCGACCAGCGCCAGAGCGGACAGCAACGTCTCGTCCTTGCCAAAGCTGCCTAAAGCGACAGCGCCACGGGAAACCGCGTCATCAACCAAATCGCGCATCCGCAGGGCAGCAGAGGCGTCGATGACAGATCCTAGCGGACATCGACCTTCCCGAGGATCGCCAGCTTCAAGAGCCCCCACACGGCTTCTGAGCTTTTCCACAAAGGCATCGAATACCTCCCCGTGAACGATGATCCTTTCGGTGGACATGCAGATCTGGCCGCTGTTCATGAAGGCCCCAAAGCCGGCAGCCGCGACTGCAGCATCAAGGTCGGCATCGTCGAGCACGATCATCGGGGCCTTGCCGCCGAGTTCCAGCAGGCAGGGCTTCAGCTCCTGCGCGGCCAGACCTGCGATGATCCGGCCGACCCGCGTAGACCCGGTGAAATTGATGCGCCGAACAGCGGGATGACGAATCAAGGCTTCGACGACCACGCCTGCATCCTGCGGCGCATTGGTCAGGACATTGACGACGCCGGGCGGAAAGCCCGCATTGATAAACACGTCACCGATGAGCCGGTGCGTTGCCGGACACATCTCCGAGGCCTTGAGGACAACCGTATTACCGCAGGCCAGCGGCGTTGCGACGGCCCGAATACCGAGGATCACGGGGGCATTCCAGGGCGCAATGCCCAGCACCACACCCGCCGGCCGACGAACAGTCATTGCATGACAGCCAGGACGATCCGAGGGGATAGTCTCGCCGCGGACCATCGTGGTCAGCGCAGCGGCCTCCCGCAGGATCGCCGCTGCAAGATGGACATTGAAACCTGCCCAGCCAGCAGATGCCCCGGTTTCGTTCGCCATTGCATCCGTGAAGGCCTGCGCACGCCGTTCCATTGCATCGGCTGCAGCAAGCAGTAGGCTACGCCGGTAGTTCGGCCCTTGCGCCGACCAGCCCGCCAGGGCCGTTTGCGCGGCATCTGCAGCGGAGATGGCGTCCTCGACACCGGCTGCCGCTGCATGGGTCGACGTACCGCCCAAGGGGCCTCGCCGCTCGAAGGTCCCGCCGCTGTGGGCCGGGACTTCGGTGTTATTGATCAAGAGCCCGATATTCAACGAAACCTCCATAATGGCAGCTTAAGAACGCCGGTGGACGGAGCAACTTCGATCAGGTCTCCTTGCAACACCGGTTCGCGTGCTGATTGCTATAATAGAATAACGTGCTATTGGACAGAACGATTTTATGCTGGAGAGGATTGCAATGGATCGTTACCCCGAACTGCACATGGTGATTGCCGGAGAGCGGATTTCCGGCGGCACGCGTGCTGTTTTTCCGGTGGTCAACCCGGCCACAGGCGAGCATCTGGCTAACCTTCCCCTCGCCACGCAGGCGGATCTCGACAAGGCGCTTGCCGCCGCAGCACGCGGCTTCGCGCAGTGGCGCAAGTCCACGCCTCATCAGCGTGCTCAAGTGCTTGAAGGGGCTGCGCGACTGTTGGAAGAGCGGCAGGAATCGCTCGCTCGGACCGCCACGCTCGAGCAGGGCAAAACCCTCGCCGAGGCACGCATCGAGGTCATGATGAACGTCAACCTCTTCCGCTTCTATGCTGGCGAAGTGTTCCGCCTTTACGGTCGCACCCTGGTTCGTCCGGCAGGCACGCGGGCGACCGTGACGCATGAACCCGTCGGCCCGGTAGCGGCGTTTGCGCCTTGGAACTTCCCCCTCGGCAATCCTGGCCGAAAACTCGCTGCACCGATCGCGGCAGGGTGCTCTGTGATACTCAAGGCAGCGGAAGAAACTCCGGCGTCGGCTCTGGGCGTGTTGCAGTGCCTGCTCGACGCGGGCCTGCCGGGCGACGTGGCGCAGGCGGTTTTCGGCAATCCTGCCGAAGTTTCGGACTACCTGCTTCGGTCGCCGATCATTCGCAAGTTGAGTTTTACCGGGTCAACCGAAGTCGGTCGCCACTTGATGAAGCTGGCCGCCGAGGATCTCAAGCGCACGACCATGGAGCTTGGGGGGCACGGCCCGGTTCTAGTGTTCGACGACGTCGACGTGGAACTGGTGCTTGATGCGGTGGTACCACACAAATTCCGCAATGCGGGGCAAGTCTGTGTGTCGCCGACAAGGTTCATCGTGCAGGCCGGGATCTATGAACGCTTCCGTGAGGGATTTGCCAACCGCGCAAAGGCCTTGCGCGTCGGCAATGGTCTGGAAGACGGGGTGCAAATGGGGCCTATGGCCAACGCGCGCCGTCCCGAGGCCATTGCCCGCTTGGTGATCGATGCCGTCCAGCAGGGCGCGTCACTTGATGCCGGAGGAGCAAGGATCGGCAACGAAGGCTTCTTCTTTGCGCCGACGGTCCTGTCAGGAACGCCGCTTCACGCAAGGATCATGCAGGAGGAACCCTTCGGTCCGGTTGCGCTGATCAACCGATACAAGACCGAGGCGGAGATGATCGCCGAAGCGAACCGCCTGCCATTCGGACTTGCCGCCTATTGCTGGACCGAGGACGCGCGCCGGCAAAAGACGATCCAGTCCGAGATCGAGACCGGAATGCTTGCACTCAATACGACAACCATCGGCGGGGCCGATGCACCTTTCGGCGGGGTGAAATGGTCCGGGCATGGCCACGAGGACGGACCCGAGGGTCTTGCGGCCTGTCTTGTTACAAAGACTGTACACGAAGGCTGACGGGTCGCAACCGGGGGGCCGTTGTAGCAAAGCCCCCCATGATTTCAGCCTCAATGCAGGTTGAAGCGGTAGCGTAGTCCCGCAAAGAGGCCACCGCCTCGCAGCATCGCGATCTGGCTGTCCGAACGAGCATCGAGATGCCCGGAATGTAGCCGGCGCTCTCCACCGACTTCCAGTAGCTCGATAACAACTTCGTTCCGGCCGAGAGAGGCTGCGCCAAGTCCCGAGATCGTGATGAGATTCTCGCTGCCAGGATCGGAAAACTCCTCTGGAACGACAATGGGAGCGACTCCCATCGCGATCAGGTTCGCACGGTGGATGCGCTCGAAGCTGCGGGCAAGCACTGCCCGCACACCTAGCAAAGCTGTTCCCTTCGCCGCCCAGTCGCGCGCGGAACCGGTGCCATAGTTGCGCCCAGCAACGATGACGAGCGCTCTGCCCTGCTCGACGTGTAGCATCGCGGAATCGAAGACCGACCCGAACGCCCCGTCCAGCATAGGCGCACAGTTCCCGGGCCGAGGTGCCAAGCGGTTGGCCAGACGCGGGTTGTCGAAGGTGCCGCGCAGCATCACGTGATGATTCGCTCGTCTGTCGCCATAACCGCCCAGAGCGGTCTCGTTTACACCCTGCTCAATCAGCCACCGGCCTGCCGGCGATTGCGGCGTGATCCGACCAATCGGTGAGATGTGGTCGGTCGTGACGTCGTCCCCAAGGACAAGCAGCGCCCGGGCATCGACTATATCAGGTCCATTATGGTTCTGCTCGCTGGTGAAAAACGGTGGCTGACGCAAGAACGTAGAACCATCCTGCCAAGCGAACTGTGCCCCGGTTGGGGCTTCCAATGCACGCCATCGGGCGTCCATTTGCGTCTCGCCCTGATCGGTCTGACTGCCATGCTCTGCAAGAACAGCCGCAATTTCATCAGAACCGGGCCAGATTTCGTCAAGATGCACCGGAGCACCCGTCGAATCATGGCCGAGCGGATCGTTGGCCAGATCCACGAACAAGTTCCCGGCAATCGCCCCCGCCACGACCAGCGGCGGCGAAGCAAGATAGTTTGCGTGAACCTGGGGATGGATGCGGTTTTCGAAGTTGCGGTTGCCAGAGAGGACCGAAACCAGCAGGTCCGGTGCACCGGTTCCTGCCAGCACAGGCGCAAGATCCCCCGAGTTCCCGACACAGGTCATGCAGCCGAAGCCAGCGACGTGAAAACCGAGCGCGTCCAGCGAGCGTTGCAGACCGCTGCGCTCAAGCAGTCCGGCAATCCGGCGAGACCCCGGCGAAAGCGTGGTCTTGACCCAACGCGGTACCGTGAGTCCCCGGGCCACCGCATTGCGTGCAAGCAGACCGGCGCCAACCATCAGAGCGGGGTTGGCCGTATTCGTACATGAGGTGATCGCTGCAATTGCAACCGCTCCGTTGCCGGGTGACGCAAGGTCAGGTGGCGGTCCGCAATCGGGAAAGTGTACGCGAAGACTTTCCGGGACCTTCGAAAGCGAGCGCAGTTGCTGGGGATGACTGGGGCCTGCCATGACCGGCCTGATTTCGGCAAGATCAATGGACAATGTGCGCGTGTACCGACGCGCCGGACCGCTATCGCGCCAGAGTCCCGTCTCCCGGGCATAAGCCTCGCACGCTTCAACCACAGCCGGGACACGCCCCATTTCGGCAAGGTACGCCAAAGTCGCGTGATCGACCGGGAAAAGCGCCGCCGTGGCGCCATACTCTGGGCACATGTTCGCGATTGCGGCCCTGTCGGGGATCGTCAGCGCGTCAAGCCCCTCACCGGAGAACTCGACGATCTGATCAACGACACACGCGCCGCGCAAGCGTGCGACGAAATGCAGCGCGATGTCGGTTGCGGTGACGCCCGCGACCCGCTCCCCGAATACGGCAACCTCTGTGACGGCTGGCAAAGGTATGGGCACAGGCGATCCGAGGGCGGCAAGTTCGGCTTCGATACCGCCGACACCCCACCCGAGAACGCCAAGAGCGTTGATCATGGTCGTGTGGCTGTCGGTACCGATCACGGTCTCTGCCATGGTCCACCCCTGCTTGTCGGGTACGGGAGCGGTGACGATGGTAAGTTGCTCTAGATTGATCTGGTGACAAATGCCGTGGCCGGGTGGCACCACCCGCAGTCTCGGAAAGGCCTGTTCGGCCCACTTAAAGAAGCGATAGCGCTCTTCATTGCGGGTAAATTCAAGGCCATGATTCAGGCTGGCGGCATCGGGCCTGCCACTGTGATCGGCACGGACCGAATGATCTATGACTAGGTCTATGGGAATAGCAGCATCCACTGCGTCCGCAGGACTGCCGCAAGCAACGGCATAATCGCGCAGCGCCGCAAGATCGGCGAGCGCGGCAACGCCTGCCGTATCCTGCATCAGTATCCGTGTCGGCCGGAACGGAATCTCGGCATCGGCGTAGCCGTTCTCAAGCCAGCGCTCGAAGGATGCGATGTGGCGGGTCGGCTCTGCTTCATGCGCCAGAACATTTTCGAGCAGGATATTCAGTGCGCGCGGAAGGTGCGCAAGCGCTGCCGAACGGATTGGCGAAAGGCGCGAAAGTGGCGAGAGGCAATCGGTCATGCGGGAGCGGACTCTCACCCGGCCTTGATCCGGGTGCGGAGGGCGCGAAGACTGCCTCCGCTCTTCACTTTGCCCGGCAAGGGGTGTCCGATGATGCTTTCGGCAAGGCGCGCACAGTCAGCCAGTTTCTCGAGATCGACGCCGGTCCCAATGCCCATCTCCTCGCACATCAGGACGAAGTCCTCGGTGCAGATGTTGCCTGCCGCCCCGGCGTGGGCTGCAAAAGGACAGCCGCCGAGTCCGCCCACGGCCGCATCGAAATGGCGCACGCCCATGGACAACCCCGCGTAGGCGTTCGCAAGGCCGAGACCGCGCGTGTCATGCAGGTGGAGCGAGAGTTCAACGTCGGGATTGGCGTCCTGCACCATGCCTACCACGCGCCGGATGCTCTGTGGATTGGCCCATGCCATCGTATCGCCAAGACCGATCAGCGATAGGTCCTCTCCGGCCTCGCGGGCGATCGACCGCATCTGCCCGACCAGTGAAACGACCCGTTCAGGCTCCACTTCGCCCTGAAAGTTGCAGCCGAAGGCGGCGGTCACGAAGCCCGTGCGGACTGGAATGCCATGGGCCTGGTACATGCGGATGAGGTCGGGCTGCGCGGCAAGTTGCTGTTCAGGCGTCCGGTTCTGATTGCGCTTAAGGAATGCGTTTGAGCCATAAAGCGTCAGCTTGCCTTCTAGATGGAGCCTTTCCGTTGCAATTGCGCGCAGAAGGCCCTGCTGGTTCAGCCACAAGCCGGCATAGCGCACACCTTCGCGCGGGGTGAAGCCAGCAACGACGGCCTCTGCGTCGGCCAGGCCCGGAACTCTCACAGGATTCACAAAAGAGGTGATCTGGATAAATTCCAGCCCCGTTGCGGAGAGCGCATCGATGAGGCGGACCTTGTCGACGGTCGGGATCGGCTTCCTCTCGATCTGGAAGCCTTCGCGCGGACCTTCTTCCTTGATGAAGACGCGGGCGGGCAAGTCAGACATGGGCTATCCCTTCGACGAGGAGCGATCCGGTGATTAAACGTGTTGACATACTGAACTATCGTTCTGCTAAATAGAACGAATTACAGAGTACAGAAGGCTTCCCCAGATCATGAATTCCAAGGCAGGCGTCGCGGCGGTCGACCGCGCATTCGAAATCCTCAACGCATTCCGCGCCGACAAACCGATCCTGACGCTTGCCGAGATTTCCAAGTCGACCGACCTCTACAAGAGCACGATCCTGCGATTGATGGGCTCGCTGGAAAAGTATGGGTTCATCTGGCAGCGTGCCGATGGTACCTATCAGCTCGGAGCAGGTACGCTCGCGCTTGCCGGGGTGTTCCAGGAAGCTTTCGACTTGCGGCAGTACGTCGAGCCCGTGCTTGAGGAACTGGTGCGGGAATCCGGGGAAAGTGCGTCCTTCTTCATCCGCGACGGTGACTACCAGGTCTGCCTTTTCCGCCTTGATGGCCGCCAGACCGTGCGCGACTACAGCCTTCGTCTGGGCGACCGGCGCGAACTGAACCGCAGCGCAGCGTCGACCGTGCTGCGGACTTTCGAAGGCTCTGCCTTCCGCACCCTGCCGCGCTCCGATATCGCGGTGGTGTCGGTCGGAAACGTCGATCCCGAGATGGGCGCCATCGGCGTGCCGGTGTTCGGCTCTAGTCACCGTTTGCTCGGCGCCTTGACACTGTCGGGTCCCAGCACGCGCTTTACCGAGGAGCATGTTGCACGGCTTCGCGAGATTGCCATCGACGCCGCGATCGGACTTTCCGCCAGCCTTGGCGAAACCCGCGATCGTTTCGCCTAAGGCCGTGCGTCGTGTAGATCGCAAAAGCCTGGACATCAGATGACCTCACTATCCTTGAGCCGTGCGAAATCTTCGGGACCGATCCCCAGCGCGCCAAAGACCGCAGCATTGTCTGCACCCAGCAAAGGTGGCGCGCTGCGGGCGCCGGGCTGGCTGTCGGCCAGAGTGTATCCTGCCCGCACGACCTTGACCGAAGCGATTCCGGCACCCTCCATCGGCAACTCCTGCACAAGGTTGCGCATGGCAATCTGCGGATGGGCAAGGATCTGCGGTACGGTCAGGATCTGACCCGCCGGGATACCCTCGGTATTGAGCGCCAATTCCCATTCGGCCGCAGTGCGTGTCTGCAAGCCTTCCTCGATCAACGCGTTCAGCGCCACACGATTGGCCTTGCGCGCCTCGCGCTCGGCAAAGCGGGGATCAGTAGCGAGGTCGGGGCGGCCGATGATCCGGCACAGGCGCTCGAATTGCTCTTGCTTGTTCGCGGCAATGTTGATCTGCGCGTCGGCGCAACGGAACGCGCCCGAAGGCGCAGCAGTCATGTTCTGATTACCGATTGGCTGGGCCTCGACACCAGCGATCAGGTAGTTCGAGACGGCCCACCCCATCGCGGAAATCGTCGCATCCAGCATTGAAAGGTCGATATAAGCCCCTTCTCCGCTTACATGCCGACGATAGAGCGCGCTTGCGACGGCAAAAGCCGCAGCCATGCCGCCCAGCGTATCGCACAAGGGGTAGCCAACGCGCAGAGGTGCAGACCCTGCATCGCCAGTCACGCTCATGACGCCCGAAAGACCCTGCACGATTTGGTCATAGGCAGGATTTCCGCTGAGCGGCCCTTCCTGCCCGAAGCCGGAGATCGCACAATAGACGAGGCGCGGATTGATCTCCTGCACCACGTTGTAACCAAACCCAAGACGCTCCATGACCTTGGGGCGAAAGTTCTCGACGAGAACGTCGGCAGTCTCCAGCAGCTTGCGGAAGAGCGCCTTGCCGTCGGGGTGCTTCAAATCAATCGTGACGGACTTCTTTCCGGCATTCTGCGCCAGAAAGGAAGTACCGAGCATCTCAGCGTTCAGTGCAGGCGATGCGCCCAGCTTGCGGGCGAGATCGCCTTCGCGTGGATTTTCGACCTTGATGACTTCCGCGCCGAGCATTGCCATCTGGTAAGTGGCATAAGGACCGGACAAGACATTGGTCAGATCCAGAACCCGAACGCCTTCGAGCAGGCAAGCGTTCGGACGGGCTGCCGCATCCGGGTTTGTCATATCTCGGCCGTCAGCACATCATAGCGATAGAGCCAGTCATAGCGTTCAGTAATTGGATCGCGGCTCCATTCGCTTTCCATATACTTCACAGCGCCCTCTTCCGTCGCAAGAGCGGTCTCGTGGAAGCGGGCCGTATTCTCCTTAGCACCGCGCACCATCTTGGTGGTTCGCTCGACGCGCGCGGCTTCATAACGCTTCAGTGCTTCCACCGGATCGGAGAAAGCGTCGATACAACGGCCCAGAACGACGCCATCTTCGATCGACATTACCGCACCCTGCGCCAGGAAAGGCAGTGTGGCGTGGCAAGCGTCGCCGAGAAGGGTCGAGCGGCCTTCGCTCCACTTCTGACGGGGAGGACGCTCCATGAACGCCCACTTCATCACGGCGGGCGCAGCGCGGATCATGGTTTGCACGTCTTCGTGCCAACCAGCAAAATCGCGAGCGCATTCATCGATGCCGCCCTGCTCGTTCCAAGACTCGACCTGCCAGTCATCACGCTCGATCGTGCCTATCATATTCATCAGCTTGCCACCGCGCAGCGGGTAATTGACGAGGTGGCCACCGGGCCCGATCCATGTCCAGCCAACCATTTCGCGCAGCCGTTCGGGCAGGCGCTCCATGGGGATCACAGCACGCCAGGCGATCATGCCGGTAAAGGTTGTCTCGTCATCGCCGAACAGGCACTTTCGCACGGTTGACCGCACACCGTCGGCACCGACAAGAATGTCCCCGGTAACCGTGCTGCCATCGGCCAGATGCAGTTCAACGCCGTCCAAAAGGTTGCGCACCCCCTTCACTGCTGTACCGAGATGGATACATCCGGGCGAAATCGCGCGCACCGCATCGACTAGCGTGGCGAGCAAATCGGGCCGATAGACGGTCAAGTAGGGATAGCCGTATTTCTCGGTGGCCAGCGGGCCGAGATCGAACATCGGCCATGACCGGCCGGTATTCCACAGGCGAAACTCCTTGCGACGCGGAGCGCAGGAGGCAGCGCGCAAGGTGTCAAAGACGCCCAAAGCATCGAGCGCACGCGCACCATTGGGGCTGATCTGGACGCCGGCACCCACTTCTCCAAGCTCGGGCGCCTGTTCATAGACCTCGACCTGGTAACCCCGGCGCAGGAGCGAAAGCGCAGCCGCCATGCCGCCAATGCCGCCGCCAGCAATCAAGATCTTTGTTGAATTGGTCATTGCTTGCTCCGTCAGGAAACGGGAAAAATCGGCAATCAGTCAGGCTGACTGCGCAGCCAGCCCAGTTTTGCCAGGACAGGTTCGTCGGAAACTTCGAAAAGTACGGCCTCGCTCGCGGCGCGGTGTTGAAACGCTCTCCACGCCGGAACAGCGATCGTGTCCCCGAAAGTCCAGGGATGTTCTTCGCCATCAATGATCGACACGCCCTCGCCTTTCACCACCGCGAAGATGCGATTGGCTGTCGTGCGCAAAGGGCGCGTTGCAGAACCAGCAGGTATGCGATGCATGGCCAGCGCGATCGTATCCAATTGCGCCGGACCGAGCCGCACGCAAACCGCTTCGTCCTGCTTGGCGTCAGCCGCCGCAGCATCAAGCCTTGCCACAGTTTCCGTCCAGCGAAAGGCAATCGGCGCCTCGTCGAGCACTTCAACCGCGGTTTCCACCCCGTCGGGATGCCCCTCGAAGAACATCGGTTCAAGCAGGTGCACCAGCGGCACATCAAGGAAGTCCATCCAGTAGCAGTCTTGCGAACCACCGTTGGAGTGCGAGTGCCATGACCAGTTTGGCGTCAGCAGCACGTCGCCGGGCCGCATCTCCACATGCTTGCCATCGACCACGGTGTAGGTGCCGGTTCCCTCCAGAATCAGACGCAGGGCATTGGGCGTATGCCGATGCGCACGCGCCACTTCCCCCGGGCGGATCATCTGATAGGCGGCAACCATCGTGCGCACCGTGGAATAGATGTTGCCCTCCACGGGGTTGAACATGGTGAGGTTGCGGCGTTCTGCCTGGGTCGTGTCGACAAGCCCTCCGGCACGATCGAGGATCGGCTTGACCTTGGCATAATGCCACACGTGGGGCAGGAAGTTGCGTCGCGGTTGCGGCCAAAGCGCCGGAAAACGCCGATGCCATCCACCTTCCATGTTGAGGCTCGCAAAGTCGGCATAAAGCGCCTCAAGCGAGTCCTTGCTGGTTTGTGTACCCGACATTTTCAGCTCTGCTTTATGATGGGCGGCATGTAGGGCTGGGCAAACACCTCGGTCATGCCGAGATCGCCCTGCACAACCGGCACGCGCATTTCGCCGATCCGATCAATGACAATGCGGATGGTGTCGCCATCCTTGACCGGGCCAACGCCCTCCGGCGTTCCCGTTGCGATGATATCGCCGGGGTAAAGCGTCATTACCGCAGACGCGGTCTCGATCATGCCCGGGATATCCAGCACTAGGTCGCGGGTGTTGGCGGACTGGCGCAGCTCATCACCAACCCAAAGGTTCATTTGCAGCTGATCGGGTTCCGCGATCTCATCGGCAGTCACGATCCACGGACCGATCGGGCAGAACGTGTCATAAGCCTTGCGGAAGACGCGCTCCTCACGACCGCGTACCACCATGTCGAGCAGGCAGGTGTAGCCGAAAACCGCCTCGCGCCAGTCTTCGCGCTTCAGGCTGCGCACCTGCTTGCCAATGACAATGCCAAGTTCGCTTTCGTGATGGACTTCGCGCCCCGGCACATGTGGAAGGACCACCGGATCGTTCGGACCGGAAAGCGAAGAGCTGGGCTTGAGAAAGAAGCCCTGGTTGGTGGCGCGATACTGCGCTTGCATTTCCTGGCCATGGGCGTGGTAATTGACCGGATATGCAATCACCTTGTTGGGCCAGGGAATAGGGGTTTCAAGGCGGACGTCAGCCAAAGGCTGACGCACAAGGCTGGGTAGCGCCGCTTCGATCTGCGGTTTCAACGAAGCAAAATCGCGGATTACGCGCAGCGGTCCGACAGCGGGCCATTCGCCGGTGTCGACACCACAGATTTCGGTAACATCGACAATATCATTGTCGATGCAGATGCCGATGCGGCCACTATCAAATCTCGCCAAACGCATGGAGAATCAGTCCTTGTTCTCTCTAATAGAACATCGTTCTTTTTTAACAATGCACCATCATGAAATCAATTGTATTCACGCAATCACCGAAGATGATTTTGACGTTCCGCACGTCATGGTCGAAGGCCAAGCTTCATGCTGCGAGCGCAACGCGGCGCGGAAAGCACTGCTCTTTCCGCGCCGTATCCGTTGATCGGCAGGGCACCGCATCCGGATGCCCGTCCCGAAGCGGGTTCAGAAGCGCGCGCGGAAGCGTGCCCCCCAGGTCCGTGGCGGCGCAATATCCTGACCGTTATAGTTTGCAACGAACGGATACTGCTGCGTGCCGTTGTAGACCGCCTCGTTTCCGATATTCCGAACGAAGGCCTGGATCGAGTACCGGTCATCAGGCGCGCGATACGTCAGGCTTGCGTTGAACAAGGCATACCCCGGAGCGCGTGCGTTTTCGACGAACTCCGCCGAGAGCCAGCGCGAGGTGGCAAAGCTCATGTCCGGCGTGAATTCGATCTCGGCACCGCCATCCAGTTCGAAAGTGTGCGAGTAGCTGACGTTGCCCGACCACTTGGGCGTCCGCGGCAGCTGGAAACCATCGCAGTTGATCGACCAGAAACCCGTCTGCGAAGTGCCGCCGGGGATTGCGGCAACGCCACACGCAGTTGCGGCAGAGGGGTTTCCAGGGCGGAAATTGCGGTAGTTGAAGCCCCCCAATCGTGCGCCCGCTCAGGCTCTTCGATGGCGAGGATCAGCGTCGGCGCCTGCGCCCCGATCGCGACGGGAGCGGCAGCGCCATCGTCACCAGCTTCGCCTTCGGCCGTCGGTTCCTCAGCCTCAGGCACCGCCGTTCGTGCAAGATGCTGGAGCAGCGTAAAGATAAAAGCGCGCTGTAGACCATGACCTTGCCTGTCCACCGGCCCGCCAAAGCCATCGTCCTTGAGGAATACATCTGCCATCGGCAACGGAACTGGCATCTCGCCAATCTCGCGCCAGTTCAGCGAGACTTCGGCATCCTGGTATAAGCCCCGCAAGTCGGTCGTGAGCGTCCCAGCTAGCGTTCCAAGTTCGGGCATGTTCTCGGCAGAGACCAGAGCTTGATAGGCCTCGGTCATCTGCGCCTTGAACGCGAGGACGTCCGGTCGCTGAAGGATCTGGCTTCGCACGAGTAGCTCGAGCAGTTTACCGATCACACTCGTCTTGCCGTCCGCCGCATCCGCCGATCCGCCCGCATGAGATCGAAATAGAGGCCGTCTGTCAGGCGCTGAAGGAGGATTGGTGGCGCCGGACACATGACTGACCGCGGATTGCCAGTGTGAACCAACGGATAGGCGCGGAGCGGATTGAAGCTGTAGGCCCAATTCACATCATAGCTTTGACGCTCGACCATCGCGGCCCGAAGCTCGTCGGACGAACGCGAAATCCGCTCCGAAAGCGCCAGCACGGGCGCCCGAATTGACTCCTCGGCCGCTGGTAGGAATTCGAAGCCGAGGGTGGGACGTCGAAGCATCTCTTCGGCAAACAGCAAGATGAGCTGGAAGAGCTCGCCTGTCGACATCCCGAACTCGGTCTCAACCATCGGCGCTACCAACGGGTGACAGTAAAGCATGTGATAGCGCGCGAGCACGCCATTGGTTGGCGGGGACTGCCATGGGAACTGCTGAAATGCGATCCGCGACAACTGAAGAATAATGTCTTCGGAGCGCGACCCGTGTAGCCCCCATGATTTGTCGGCGAGGCGATGGATCATGTTCATCGCCTTGAACGCATCACCGGCTGTGTTCAGGGGTTTTCCTCCGCGCGCTTGCCCATTGAGGATGACTTCCCGCGCAAGCAGCTCGACGAGATGGCCGTAAAGACCAGCTTTAATTTTGGACTGGCCCCACCGGAGCGCTTCATTCTTCAATTGATCGGGCAAGGCCCTCTCGAACTGTAAGTGCTGCGTGTAGAAATAGGTTGCGCCAAGGCCGCTCCAGAGATTGAAGCCGCGCAGGAAGTTTCGGAGTGGCTTGTAAAATTCATACACGAACTGGACTGACAGCCGCCCGCAAACCCAGCAGCAATGTCGCTGATGCGTCGATCGTCATTCTGTACGTGGTTTTTGCTCGCTTTACTCCACACAACGCTTGGATTGTGTCGGTCACATCGCCTCCCAAACCTTGCGCAGAGTACCGGTGGTCGGAACACCCACTTCGTACCAGTCCTGACGGTAGATTGCGCGCAGTTCCTCCCCAAAAGAACGCCCCGGCGTCAAGACAACGTCACCGCCCGGCTCCTTGGTCGTGGCGTTGACAACCATTGCGTTCAGGGCGGGAAGATCGTTCATGAGGCAGTAGTTACCCACAATGCCGAGTTGGCGCGACAGCATGTGGCCCGCTCGGGTGTCGGCATAACCCATGCGGAGCGCAAGTTCTCCATAAGTGAGCGTCCGCGCAATAGAACGCGATGTGTCTCGCCCACTCACAAATCCCGACAGGATCAACCAAATGCGCTGTGCCTGAACGGGAAGGCGGTCGCCAACCCTGTAACGTCGGATGGCAGGTACGCCGGCGGGCAGTGGGATTGTGCTCATATGGACATGATGTGCAAAATTGCACATCATGTGTCAAGCTGCTCGGCACGCTCCAACATAGCGTCTTCGATGAGTCTGCCGCCTGTTGTCCGTCCAGTAAGCCAAGCCAAATGAGCGCGAGGCACTCGAGCCCCTGGCGGGGGTCAAGCGTACGGAGAGGCCTGCAAGAGATTCTTGCGCGGTCCTTCGAATGGTCCGTCGAGAAAGAAGCCCAAATATTCGGCGACCAGCCCGATCTCCCCATTTTCCTCCCCGGCGGGCGAGCACGTAAACAGCTCCAGAGCGGTGGCGAGCAGACGGTCGTAGGGCCGCGGATGAATGGCGAACCGCGGCGAAAGCGGGAACCCAAACTCGGTCGCCATCGCCGCGAAAAGAGCGCGCTGGATATGACCGTTCCCGTCGAGAAAGGGGTGGATCTTGCCGAACCAGCAAAACGCGTAGGTCAGGGCGACAAGGCGCCCCGTATCGTCGGCCGCGCGGTCTTCGAGCAGCTGCTTTATCTCGTCGAGCAATGTGCCCATCCTGGCGGGAACTTCGACGGGTCGAACGAACTCAAAATTCGATCCCGGCTCAAGTTGCCGCTCAGCCGTTATCTCTCTTTCTGCCAAGCTCGTGCCAGAAGTGCCACGATAGGTGCCCGCATATTCGGGATGGCTCGACGGAGCGAACCGTTGGAAAATGTCAGGATGCAGCGCGCGCGGATCGGCAATGATCGTCTGCCGCAGCTCCGAATCCCTCCGGATGTTGGACAGCAACGTCTCACACCGGGCTTGCATGATAGCGTCATAGTTTGGTGTCCCGTGGACCTGCCATGGTGGAAACGTCGTTGTCATCTTTTCAACCTGTAGCTTCTTACCGCCAAGGCCAAGAGAGCCTCCGAGGCGCGGTCGTTATCGTTGCTGATGGACTTTAGCGTCCCTCCCGATCTTTCTGACAAAAGTGGGAGAGGGTCGGCTGGGGCTCAGCATTCTTGTGCCAAGTGTCCACCCCACGGCGTGTCCCAGACGCTGTGAGTTTTGAGATTTTCGCGGATCTCAGATGCGGGAAAATTCTTGCCGCCACGACACGAAATTGCCGGAGGCCAATAATCCAAGCCCGGCGTCTGAGTGAGATCGATGATTCACCGTCACGCCCGATCTGCACCAAATGCGGCAACAGTGACCGTCGTAGTGCGAACCGGTACGCCTCGAAGCATTGAAACTTATGCTCGGAATATACCAGCGGTATAATGCGAGCGCATATTTCGAAGCGCTATGGCCGGCCACGGCAATCACGCTTTCGGAAGCCGGGCGACTGTTTCCCCCTTCAGTTCGCGGTCCAGCAATTGCGCCAGGAACTCCGTGAAGGGGCGAATGTCCTGCCGGCCGCTGGCCTCCTCAAGAGCAGCCATATAGTCGGCGCGCTGCTCGACTGGCACGACCGTCCACGGATAGCCGCCAGCCGCGAGCATGACATTCATCAGGAAGCGGCCGGTTCTTCCATTCCCGTCCATATAGGGATGGATGTAGACGAAGATGAAGTGGCCGAGGACGACGCGGACCGCAGGCTCGGTTTCCTCGCTCAGCAATTCGAAGAACACCGGCATCGCATCGCGGACAGCATCGCAGTTGAGCGGTACATGCATCGAGCCGCGCAGATAGACCTGACTGTTGCGGTATCCAGCGAGATCACTCGCGCTGATCAATCCTGCGGTAACACTCGGCGTGAACATCTCGCGATACCAGTCGCCGTGCTCCTCGTCGGCGACGAGGCCAGGATTCTCGCCGGCCATGACGCGATTTAGGCTTTTGAGAACAGCTTGATAGGCGAGCCAGTAGCCGCGTGCGGCCAGTCCATCCTTATATTCGCGATCCTGCTCGTCGGCTTCCGGATTCCACGTGCCGCCGCGGACGCGCTCGATCAGTTCCGGGCTGACGCGATAGCCCTCGATCGACAGCGAGTGATAGGCGTCGGTGACGTAGCTGTCCTGCACGCGCTTGAGATAGGTGCCGATATCGGCGGGGCGGCCCGGCGGCGGTGGGAATCGCTCAAGGACTGCTCCGCGCATCTCCTGCCACATCAGGCGGATCCGGCCCGCATAGGGAGAACGCTCACGTGCCGGCAGGAGAGTCTTGAGCTTTGTCGCAAACGGATCCTGCTCGCGCACGGTATAGCCTGCCGACCGCATCGCCTTCAAAATGTCGTCGGCAATGCGTTCGCGCCCGATGTTGCGGAAGGCGCCGGCCAGACGGCCGGCGATCGCGCTGTGGCCTCCCTGGAGCAATCGTCCCAGCAATTCGGACGCGTCCCGCACGGTTGCCAAGGCTGCCCGGGCGTCGATCGCATTGTTTTCGTACAGACCGGGTGCACTCGCAATGAGGGCAGCGGGAATCGAGAAGAGGCGCAACCCGTCCTGTGCCGCGGCATCCTCCGGCGTCGGGATCGCCGCACGGACGTCGAACAAGGAAGTGCCCGAGGGCAGTGCCGTCGGCTTGTTGCCGCCTTTCGGCGTGCGCACGAGGAGCTGCTTTGGAACCGTGCGATTCCCCGTTTGCAGCGCGATCGAGAGCTCAGGGGAAAGGGACCAGTCTTCACCGAAGCGTTCGTTCAGATAGGCGCTGCAGAAGCCCCAATAGGAGGTATACCAGGCCGTGCTTTCGCCAGTACCCGCATCAGGCCGTGCGGGGATATACCAGCCCTTCATGACTTCCTGCAGGAAGCCGTGCTTCATGAGCAGCTCGCGCTGGGACCGGCTGAGATCGTCACTGCGTATGGCGACGAGGTTGCGGTCCTGGAGTGTGCGGAGCACGTCGAGCGCGTCCGCGAGCTTTTGCTGGGGAGTGGCCACGGCATTCACCCTCGATGATGCGCAACCATTAGGTTTTCGTGTCGCGCGGTTATTAGGTTTTCGTGCTGTGTCACTTTTAGGTTATTCTGTCGAGCGTAAATTAGGTTATTGTGTTGGATTATCGGAATCGTGCCCTCCGAATCATCCGTCCAACCACGTTTGCCGCTCCATATTGCGGAGCCTCTCAGCGCGCTCGAGAAGTCGCTGATATAGGGACTGCTATCCGTTGTCGCCAAGCTCACGGACCCGAGCGTGCAACTTCGCAGATCGAAGGGTCCAACGGCAGTCGCGGCGGGGGCGCCCAAGAGTCATTTAGCGCCGCCCAAGAAGCACAACAATCGTCATTATGGGGTTGGCACGTTCATGCTCCGCGCGGCCCGACGACCCACCCCACAAACAATTTCCCAAAGCGCGTTTTAAGGAGGACAAGTCGCTGGGGGCTGAGTCGGAGAACATAACATGACAGCCGTATCGCTTTATGTGGAACTCAAAGCCAAGCCCGGGAAAGAAGAAGAGGTCGCTTCATTCTTGGCGAGCGCCAAAAGCCTGGTGGACGCTGAGCCCGGTACGGTCACATGGTTCGCCGTCCGCTTCGACCAAAGCACGTTCGCGATCTTCGATGCGTTCGACGACGAGGCGGGCCGGGATGCCCACCTCGCCGGCAAGGTTGCCGAAGCCTTGATGGCGAATGCCGACGCCCTGCTCGCGGTCGCGCCAGAAATTCGCAAGGCGAATGTGCTGGCCGACAAGCTGCCAAGCTAGCGGGTAACACGCCGATCGGGTTTGCCGTTCAAGCGGCTCGCAATCTCGTAGGAAATCATAAGTCCGCGTCGACCGGCGCTGGCAGCTGGCGCCGGCTGTGTTCGCCCATCGCCTTCGCGGGCCGTTCGGTCAGCACCAACGGGTCGGGCAAACCTTCACTCAGCATCGCCGCCTCATGCACCGAAAAAAAGTGAGCGTCCTCTGATTGCCATCGAAGACAGGCAGTACCCATCCAAAATCTAACACAGCTCCACCTCCAATGCCCAGATGGGCTCGAACCGCCCGTCCATTCATGTCCAGCCTTTTCCACGAATCCAGATCGTACTATTAATGCCCTTGGCGAATTCGTAAGCCTATGATTTTCTTGCGAAATCAATCGCTTAGGGCGCCTGGCCGAAAGCTCTTCTGGCCGGTCAAAGCTGGGCACCATGCCCGGCTTCACTGGAATTCCGGTCGAAACACCGGCCTCAAGGGCTGAAATCTGTCCTGAGATGACGATTTGCGTGTCCGAGACAGTCACAGCGTCGACGAACATCTTGATGTATGCCGAACGCAAAGTGTTGTCCTTTTCGCGGAGCTTCTCCGAGATCAAACTACCGAATCGCTCGATTGTGCTCTCATCGATGCGGCGTTTACCCTGTGTAAGTTGCCTTTCCAGAACCTCTATACGGTTCACCGCCTGCGCAAGTCCCGAGCGATTCAATGCCATGCGTTCAGCGAAGTGCGGGTCCCGGGGACTCATATGGCCATCTTCCACCAGCATCAGTAGATTCCTGATCGCGGTATCCAGACGGGTCTTTTCAGCCCGGGCTGACGAGATACTGGTTTCAAGGGTCTTTCGCTTGCTGTCCGAAAGATCAAGAAGACCTGAAAGCAATTGGAGGAGGCGATCAGGAGACAACAGTTCGTCCTCCAACGCCGAGATCACGACTTCGTCGAGTTGCTCCCTCCGAATAGGCGCGTGACTTCCCGCGTAGTCTTGTTCACCCGGAAATAGGGGCTGATGTAGCGGTACTGCCGTGCAGCAAGCTCGGCCTTGGCCTGTGGCGTCCATCCGATCGTGCCCCAGATACCATCGCTTTCGGCACGCAAATTCTTGATCTATCCGGCTGCAAGGGCGCGGCCTTTTCCTTCCGGCGCTGCCAGCTCGGACGCATGGTCATAATCGACCAGCATGTCGATACTGCCCAGCGTGACGCGCGTCAGTGCAAGGACACTCTCGGCATGTGCCTGGTCGCGCAATATCCACGGCCCGCGACCATCGCGACCATAGAAAGGATCGTCATAGGGCAAGAGCTTCACGTCTTTGGCAACCTGTCCGTCCGCGTTCACCAGTGGGAGAGCATCGGCCTGCACATGGTCAACCATCGGCATCAATTCTTCCTTTCCAATTGGTCCGCGCGCTGCTTTTCAAGGCGCTTGAACAGCCCTCTGACGCCGCTCTCAGTCTGTCCCAGACGAAGCGCGATCAGAGCAACGCTGCAGCCTTGCGCACGGTAGTGCATGGCGCGCAGGCCATGCGCGGCGACAACTACGATGGCCGGTTGAGCGGCGACTATGATGGCCGGTAGGATCGGTTGTCTGGTCTGATCGTAGGGAGGGGCGCAGCCCCGA
>NZ_NCII01000052.1 GCF_002256775.1 Novosphingobium sp. 17-62-19
TACTGGACCTTGTCCATCCGCCAGACTTCCTGGGCAATGAATTCGGATGAGACGCCGTGCTCTTTCAAGACGAGCGCGAGCTGGCCAGGGAATCTTCGAGCAAGCGTGGCCGCTGGGGCCAGCGGCATAAGAACGGGAAGCAGCGTACGCTCAGAAACCAGCAAAGCCACTTGCGGCTTCCAGAAAAGGACGGTGGCATACCAGTTGCCCAGAGCGGTGTCGCTTTGCCCGGGAACAGAAATGTCGGGCTTGACCCGATCAAGCAGTTTACTGGTGCATTGGAGATAGAACATCACGGCGAACGATAGTGCTCGCTGCTGAGCGAGTCCATTTACGCTACCGACTTCGAGGCTGGAATGGCAATGACCGACCCATAATAGGTCGTTCCGCCGCCATGTCGGGAAAGTCAGCTCACGCCAATACCTGCTATTCGCAATGGAAAATGGGCGTCAGAACCGGTCGTTGGCGCAAGTGACATTTACGCATGCCAGAGGCGAACGAAGGTAGAACGTCAGCCGTAGTTCTAGCAGTCGCCCTTCGAGGCCTATAGAGGCGGTTCTGCCAATCTTGAGGCCGGCAACGGGACCTGTCGGGGCGCAGCAGACCTCAAAAGATATTACGTGCAACAGCAAGCAAACTCAGCGTCAATGCGACCAGGCTGGGTATTATGACCGCCACACCGCAGATGAAGGCTAGAATGCCGACCCAATTCCAATCATGTGTGCGCGTCATCGGATTTCCTCAATCGCATTTTTGCCAATATCATCCCCATTCATTAACTCGCTACGATCTGGACAGTTTCGGCTCGGTCGCCTCTTCCTGGGCGCTCGCCATTGGCTTGTCGACATCGGCATCTATAAAGATGCGTTCTGCCGCACCATCAAGATCGTCATACTGCCCGCTGCGCATAGACCACAGGAAGGCACCCAAGCCTACCAAACCCATAGCCAGGGCAATAGGCACCAGCCAGACGAGAGCTGTCATGCTGCACTCCCTGCAGGAACCAGCGCGCGCTCTCGACGAACCGTATTTGGCCTGGGTCCAGTTTGAGAAGGGACGCGCAGAGCATTTGCCACCACCGAGATGGAGGATAGCGACATTGCGATCGCCGCCAGCAAAGGACTGACATGACCCGTGACGGCCATCGGCAACACCACTAAGTTGTATCCGACTGAAAAAACGAGGTTCTGCCTGACGAGCCTGCGGGCAGCGCGGGATATGCGCAGGGCTTGCGGAATGGCGGCGAGATCCTGTCCGAAAAACACGATATCGGCGGCAGCGCGGCCGATGTCGGCGGCATTGGACGGCGCCATCGAAACATATGCGGCGGAAAGAGCCGGCCCGTCGTTCAAGCCATCACCCACCATCAAGGTTTTGCACTGCTGGCCAGCAAGCGCTTCGAGACGCTGCACTTTCTGCTGAGGCAGGAGGCCGGCGCGAAATTTCGCGATACCGATCGAGGCCGCGACCGCCGATACCGCTTCCGGGTGATCCCCCGAAAGTAGCTCCACATCCAGCCCAAGATCTCTCACCTGCCGCACCGCGTCTCGTGCGCTGGTCTTCTCGAGGTCGGAAAAGCGAAAATGGCCTGCCGGTTCGCCATCGACCGAAAACGCCGTGCGGAGGCTGCCGATATCGGCATCGGCGCCGCACAGCGCCCAATCGGGTCGCCCCAGCCTGAATACATGGCCGGCGCGGCGCGCTTCCAATCCTTTTCCGGGAAGCTCGGAAAAGCTTTCCAGATCGACGCCCGCTCGGCCCTCGCCACTCACTGCAATGGCGCGCGCTACAGGGTGGTTAGATCGCGACGCCATGGTCAAGGCGATCTCGCGGTAGCGCTGGTCGATGTCGGCTTCAGTCACGTGCAGATCGCCGATGGTCAGCGTACCCGTCTTGTCGAAAACAACAGTATCGGCCTCGGCCAGACGCTCGAGCGCGCTTCCGTCCTTCATGGCGATCCCGCGCTCGAACAAGTGCTTTGCCGCCACGAGTTGCACCATGGGAATGGCCAGACCCAACGCGCAAGGACAGGTGATGATGAGCACCGAAATCGCGATCGTGAGCGACCGATGCCAATCGCCGGTAGAGAGGAACCATCCGACAAAGGCGGCGAAGGCCAGCGAATGGATGATCGGCGAATAATAGGCCGCCACGCGATCCGCCAGGCGCCGATAGCGCGCGCGGCCCTGCTCGGCCGCCTCCATCATCTGAACCATTTCCGCGAGAAAGGATTGCGCGCTGGTGCTGGTGACGCGCACTTCCAACGAGCCATTGAGATTGAGCATGCCGGACAGAAGCTTGCTTCCGGCCATTACGGGCGTCGGCATCGCCTCGCCCGTTACCGCGGCAGTGTCGACGTCTCCCTCTCCGGCAAGCACGACCCCGTCGAGCGGCACGCGTTCTCCCGGAGCGACGACGATGGCATCGCCCACTGCAACGCTGTCGAGCGCCACAAATGTCCGTGAACCATCCTCGGCGATGACCTTCGCGCCCGCAGGCATCATTTTGGCGAGACCGAGCACTGCGGAACGCGCCTTGTCGCGCATCAGATAGTCAAGCGTTCGTCCGATTAGCAAAAAGAAGATCAGCGTGACGACAGCGTCGAAATAGGCATGCGGGCCGGAATGCAATGTATCGAAGATGCTCAAGCCGAGCGCGAGAAGAATGCCGATTGAGATGGGCACGTCCATGTTGGTGCGACCTGCGCGCAAGGCGGACCATGCCGATCGAAAGAAGATGCGCCCAGAAAAGGCCACCGTTGGAAGCGCCAGCAGCGCCGATATCGCATGGAAGAGATGACGCGTACTGGCATCAGCTCCTGACCATACCGACACCGAGAGCAGCATGATGTTCATCGCCGCAAATCCCGAGACCGCCATGGCGACGATCAGCTTGCGCCTTTCGCGGTCTGGCTGATCCTCGAGATTGCTCAGCAGATTCGCTTCGAAGCCAGCTTCGGCCAGGCTTTCGAGCAACGGGGGGACAGTCGCCGTTCTTTTCCACGTGACCGTCGCCCGCCGCGTCGAGAGGTTGACGCGTGCCGACATCACCCCATCGAGCTGACCCAGGACGCGCTCGATCTTCGCCATGCATCCCCCGCAGTGCGCGGTAGGAACCGACAATTGGGTCTGAAGCAGACCATCATCCAGCGCCCTGCTGGCGAGGATGAGTTCGTCAACCGACTGGCGGGTCGGTGTCGACCACAGCGCGCTATCGTCCAGGTCGGCGCGGGACGCCATTCCTAGGCGCCCGCTTTGGCGACCGCGCGATAGGCATGCCAGGTGGCATGACCCAGCCATGGGAAAATAAGGATGAGCCCGAGAAGTCCCGTTGCCGCGCAAAGAATGAAAAGCGCCAGCACGATCCCTCCCCACACGACCATGGGTGCAAGGTTGTTCCATACGAGCGCCATGCTGGTTCCCATCGCCGTGAGAGCATCGACCTTCCTGTCGAGCAGCATCGGAATGGCAAAAACGCTGATCGCAAAGGCGAACGACGCGAACAGGCCCCCTACCGCGGTGCCTACCCCGAGAATGATCCAACCCACAGGCTCGGTCACGAGAAAGGCGGTAATGTGCGTCAGGCCGGGGAACGGGCGAACGCCGAAAAACAGGGCATAGATGAGGACCGCCGAACGAATCCACAAAAGCATCAGAAGGCTGAGCAGCAAGCCGGTGAAATAGACCTGTGGCCCCGCTGCGGGTTTCACGAGAAGCATGCGGCGCAGGCCGATTGTCTCACCCTGCTCACGGGCCCGGCTTTTTTCATAGAGTCCCACGGCGAGCAGCGGGGCGACGATCATGAAGCCGGCGAGCGCGGGAAACAGGATATAGTCTCGCCCGTACAAGGTGAGCATCGCGACCGCGGCGACCGACAGGACAAAGATGCCCAAGCCGTAAAGAAGGCTGGGGACCGACCGATCCATCAGATCGCGCCAACCCGCTCCAAGCCAGCGGAAGCCGACGAGTGAGGGGAGGTGGCGCTGAAGCCGGGCGTTCCTGGTTTCATCGATCCCCGACGTTTCGGTCAGCAATCCGTAGGAGGCGCTCTCCTCGCTCATATCCAGCAACCTTTCAGCATGCCGATTTCGCCGCCCGATACTGGCCGCTCTCGCTCGCTCGCTCCTTCAAATGCCCCACACAATCCGGTTGCGATTGAAAGGCTACGTAAAGGAAATGCGCATTCGCGAGCACAAACAGGAGCAGCCCCGCCGCTACGAGGCTCCAAACAAGCCATCGCGATCTGCTTCGCGTCGCGGTCATGGCACCGGTGAGCTCAGTGAGTGAACATAGAGCGCCAAAATCTTGATATCGGCGGCGCTCAGCCGTTCGTCCCAGGTCGGCATATGGCCTTGGCGACCGCCATGCACCGTCTCGACAATCTGATCGAGGTCGCCGCCATAGATCCAACGCGCATCCGTCAGATTGGGCGCGCCAACATCGCGTTTGCCGCGCGCATCTTCGCCATGGCAAATCGCGCAATTCGACATGAACACTTCGCGCCCCGACAGGACCGAAGCACGATTGGCCGCCGTCACGAATTTGGGATGCGACAAGGAATATATGTAATTGGCCGCCAGACTGACCTGATCGGCGTCGAGAATACCATCGCGACCAAAAGAGGGCATCTGCGAGTTTCGTCCCTGCGGATGCTGCTCATTGACCCCCACACGCATGGTCTGCGCGATTGTTTCGAGATCACCGCCCCAGATCCAGTCGTCATCAGTCAGATCGGGATAGCCATAGCCGCCCTTGGCATTGATGCCATGGCAGGCGGCGCAATTATCGCCGAAAAGCCGGTGACCGGTGCTGCGCACGATCGACATGAGCTGCGGGTCAGCGGCGATCTGTTCGAGGCTCTCGCTTTCGATCCGCTTCATCCAGGCAGCGCGGCCCGCCTGCGCGTCGACCAAATGCTTCTCGACCGATGTGCGCTGGTCCGTGTTGAGTATGCCCTTGGTGTAAGTATGGCCGACTGGCCAGGTCGGCATCAGGATCCACCAGGCGAAGGCGAAAAGATGCGTGACGATCAGAAAGATCAGCACGCCTTTGGGAACCGGCGTATCAAGCTCCTTGATGCCGTTCCAGATGTGGCCGGTCGTCTCGCGGCCGCTGACCGGATCGCGTTCTACGTCCACGGCTTGTCATCCTGATCGAGAACGCTTTGCTTGGCTTTGTCGAACTTCTTTCGGTTGGATGGGCGGAACGTATAGATGAGGACGCCCACCATCAGCCCGATGAGGTAGAACAGCCCCCAGCTTTTCGAGAATGCGACGAGAGCGTCGTGGCTTATATCCATGGGTCTCTCTTCATTTTACCGGCTCAGGAGGCTTTTGCGGCGCTGCCGTATTCTTATACGGCGCATCGGTCAGCCGCCCCAAGACCTGGAGATAAGCCACCAGAGCGTCCATTTCGGTGACTTCGGTTGCCACGTCATCGAACACGCGCACCTGCGTTTCCTTGCCGTAGCGATCCGCAACACCGGACGACGTCGAGCTATCCGGGGTCGCCTGGTCGTAAGCATCGACGCTGGCGTTTTCGATCATCGCGTCCGTATAGGGGACGCCGGCAGCGCGCAGGGCTTTCAGATGCAAGGGCAGATCATCGACCCGCAGTGCGGTGCGCGCCAGCCAGGAATAGGCGGGCATGTTTGAATCGGGCACCACGTCGCGCGGATTGGTCAGATGGGCGACGTGCCAAAAATCCGAATATTTGCCGCCGATACGGGCAAGGTCAGGACCAGTACGCTTCGAGCCCCAGAGCATCGGATGGTCATATTTGGACTCGACCGCCAGAGAATAAGGCCCGTAGCGCTCGACCTCATCCTGCAATGTGCGAATCATCTGGCTGTGGCAGGCATAGCAGCCCTCGCGAACGTAGATATTCCGACCTGCCAGTTCGAGCGGTGTGTAGAGCCGCATGTCAGGCGCCTTCTCCACTGTCTCATCGATCGTGAAGAGCGGGGCTATTTCGACGAGACCCCCGACACTGGCAGCCGCGACAATTGCGAGCACGAAGCCGATGGCGCTTCGCTCAAGCTTGCGATGAAAAAGTTCCGCCATCGCTCAGCCCCTCGCCACCGCTGTGGCGGCACTCAAAGGAACGTCGCCTTCTACCGGCGCGCTAGATGGCGCTGAGCGAATGGTCCTCCACATATTGTATGCGCCGATCACCGCTCCGATCAGGAAAAACAAGCCGCCGAGGGTGCGCGCGATGTAATAGGGATACATCGCTCTCAGCGAGTCGATGAATGAATAGGCGAGCGTGCCTTCCTCGGTGTAAGTCCGCCACATAAGACCTTGGATGATGCCGGAATTCCACATTGCAAAAATGTAGATAAGGGTCCCGGCCAGCGAGAGCCAGAAATGCCACTCGACGAGCGCCGGCGAATACATTGTGTCGCGCTTCCAGAGCGAGGGAACCAGCGTATAGAATGAGCCGAAAGTAATAAGTGCGACCCATCCGAGCGCGCCTGCGTGAACATGGCCCACGGTCCAATCGGTGTAATGGGACAGCGAATTGACAGGACGGATGGCGAGGAAGGACCCTTCGAAGGTCGAAATGCCGTAGAACACGGCTGCGACCATCATGAAGCGAAGCGTGGCATCGTCGCGCACGCGGTGCCAGGCGCCATTTAGCGTCAGCAAGGCATTTCCGGCCGAAGCCCAGGACGGAACGAGAAGCATGACCGAGAACGTCATCCCCAGCGTCTGCACCCAATGCGGCAGCGCTGTATAATGAAGATGATGCGAGCCAGCCCACATGTAGAAAAATGTGATGCCCCAGAAGCTCAAGATCGACAGCCTATAGGAAAAGATCGGCCGCTGGGCCCGTATCGGCAGATAATAATAGAGCATCCCCAGGAAGCCGGCCGTGAGGAAGAAAGCGACGGCGTTGTGGCCATACCACCACTGCACCATCGCATCCTGCACGCCCGACCATATCGTATAGCTCTTGGCGTGCCCCAGCGAGACGGGGACAGCGAGATTATTGATGATATGCAGAATTGCGACGACGAGGATGAAGGCCATGAAATACCAGTTGGCCACATAGATGTGGGGTTCTTTGCGGCGCGCCAGCGTCCTGATGTAGAGGACGAAATAGGTCACCCAGACAATCACCAGCCAGATATCGGCGTACCATTCGGCCTCGGCATATTCCTTCGATTGGGTGACACCGAGCAGATATCCGCTGGCGGCCAGGATGCAGAACAAATTGTAGCCGACAAGGACAAACCAGGGGGAAAGCTGATCGGGAAGCCGCGCGCGCGACGTGCGCTGCACGACATGCAGCGATGTCGCGATAAGCGCGTTGCCGCCAAACCCAAAGATCACGCCACTTGTGTGAACCGGTCGTAGGCGGCCGAAGCTCGCCCAGGCGCCATCGAATGTCAGATCGGGAAACGCGAGCAGGGCCGCCACCCATACTCCCACGAACATGGCGACCACCGCCCAGGCCATGCTCGCGATGATGCCGGCCTTGATCGGCTCATCATAGTAGCTCTCGAGGCGGGATCTTGGCGGCTCCGGTCCCCATAAATCTCGGATTACGACAATTGCGCAAATGGCACCGAATACCAGGATCAACCACCCGTGAACTTCCATCGTGTCTTGGGTACCTGCGGCGGCGAGAACCAACCCACCCAAGGCGACAGCGACAGAAATTCCGAGTGCGATCTGTCGCTCGGCTTCGGTCAATGTCAAAATCATGGCCGATCAATCCCCCCTTTTTGGTTGCTGCCATGCGGTTTTTCAGCGCAGCATTGCCTCCGGGGAGCGGGCCACGGAACTTGCGCATAAGCTGCAACACCTTAGTCCGCTCCGGGTTCCCGCCACGGTGCTCCAAACCAATCGGCACGATGCCGGTCACCAGTCAATTCCTTCACAGCAACCCGTGACTGCCTGCTACGGCGCCGAGAAGCGTGACCACGGCAAGACCCAGAAGCCCGCGATGACCGACCTCCATGCGATGAAAGTCTGTGGCAGGCTGCGACGAATCCTCCATGCGCCGATGAAGAAACAGCGGCTCGATCACGAACAGCATCGCCGCGAAAATCGCCCAGAGGCCAACCATTGCGTGCATCCACCAGAAACGCAGATCGGCGAACCGATCCCACATCTGCCCGCGTTCTACCATCCAGAAGCCGCTGACACCGGCAAGCATCACCCAAATGCGCGCTTGCGCCGCGAAACGGCCTTCGAGCTTGTGGAAGGCCGCCAGCCTGTCAGCTGGCGGATGGGCGCCGCGAATGGACGGCATCACCACGAGCGTGACAAAGGCCACGCCTCCGATCCAGAACATAACCGCCAGGACATGAATTGCCCGGGCTATGGTGATATCGCCCATCCCCTACTCCATCAGGCTGCCAGCAGTTCGTCCGCCGGGCCGAAAAATTCGTAGTGAATTCGGTCGGACGGCACGCCGGCGAGCGACAAGGTCGAAACCGCGTGACGCAGGAACGGGCGCGGTCCGCAAATGTAGTAGTCGGCTTCACCGACCGGCGTGTTGGCGATGAGCCACTCATCGGTGATGATGCCGGCGACATCATAATCCTGGCCCTGCGCTTCGCCTTCCAGCGGAGTTTGATGGAAATCAGTAACCGACACCGCCTTGCCCTGGCCGGCGACAGCGCGAACATGGTTGCGCATCGCATGCGTGTCGCGATCATGGGTCCCGTGAATGTAATGAACGGGCACTTCGGCGCCGCTCTGCGCAAGCGCTTCGAGCATCGCCACCATCGGGGTCAGGCCTACCCCACCGGACAGGAGGATCACCGGGCGTTCGACATGCTCAGCAAGGAAGAACTCGCCCGCTGGTGCGGCCACCTTTAGCACCGTTCCGGGCTTAGCTTCCTCATGGAACCAGCCTGAGGCCAGGCCATGCGGTTCACGCTTGACCGAAATGCGATAGGTTTCGCCATTGGGGGCGGCCGAAATCGAATAGTTGCGCTTGACCGGCGGATGACCGGGAATCTCCAGCCAGAAAGTCAGATACTGCCCCGGCTTGTGCTGCATGACGGGTCCGCCATCGACCGGGCGGAGAATGTAGGAATTGATGACACTGCTCTCGCGCACGACGTCTTCGACGCGGAAGTCACGCCAGCCATTCCATCCGCCCGCCGCGTCCTTCTGCTCTGTGTAGACCCGCTGCTCTCGTGCGATCAGGATATTGGCGAGGAACCAGTAGGCCTCACCCCACGCCGCAAGGATTTCCTCCGTTGCTGCATCTCCCAGCACCGCCTTGATCGCGCCAAGGAGCGCCTCGCCGACGTGCGGATAGTGCTCGGGCAAAATCTGAAGGCCCACATGCTTTTGCGCGATCCGCTCAACAGCAGGCGCAAGCGCACCGAGATTTTCAATATTGCTGGCATAGGCGAGAATGGCGCCCGTGAGCGCACGCGGCTGCGATCCGGAGTCGCTATGATGCGACTGATTGAATAGGTCGCGGATTTCCGGGTTCTGGAACATCCGGGAATACATTTCGTGCACGATATCCAGACCATGCGCTTCCAGCGCGGGAACGGTTGCCTTGACGAGCGCGATGGTCTGATCGCTAAGCGGCTGCGACATGAACTTCTCCTTGTGAAAGGCGTTGGAATATACGGGACATCAGCACGCGGGAGGTTGATCGTAGAAATCGACCTGCATCTTCATGGGGCCCATCGGCGTCACGAAATGCGGTTGCTGCGGCAGAACCAATCCTGGCTGATCCGGAGTCAGCACGATCTCCGAAGGCGGATCGAGATAGGAGAGCTTGAGCTCGCCTTCCAAAACGCGGATCAGGCCCCAAACACCAGCCTTGGTATCGTGTCGCGCCCGCAAGGCAGACGGGAGCGTATCCTCGTTGAAAACCGGTGTAGAACGGTAGGGCACGATGTCAGGCATGGCTTTGCACTCGCCGCTGCGGGTATTCCGTCGTGTCGGAACGGCTCGCTGAGCTTTCCGCGCGTTGGCGATCGAGCCGAAAAAACATGGCGAGCTGCAGGCTTTCGGCGATCCGCTTCGCTTTTGCTTGCAAGGCGGCGGCGGCCTCGGCCGACATTATTTCGTTGGTCGTCTCAGACCAAAGCGTTAGCCATCGGTCGAATAGCGCCGGCGTAATACGCGATTTGTGCTTCAAATGAGCCGGCACCGGTTGACCCTTATATCGACCACTGGTGAGCATTACCGATGACCAGAATGCCGCCAGCTTTTCGAGATGTTCCGGCCAATCGCTGATCGCGTCGTTGAAGATCGGCCCCAGCTCGGCATCCTCTCGGACCCGCGCATAGAACAGCTTCACGAGACGGCTCAGCCCTTCTTCGTCAACCTGCCTATCGTCATCCATTGACCGACTCCGAAATCATGTATCTATGCTGCATGTATCACCGGCTTGGAAACATGCAACAACAATGCATATATAAGTACGGCGTCGATCGGGCGCTGTGACCGGGAAGCGACATGAAACTGACGCGCTACACCGACTATGCCCTCAGGGTGCTGCTTTACCTTGGAGCGCGGCCTGATCGGCTATGCTCGATTTCCGAGATGGCGGGTGCCTATGCCATCTCGCAGAATCATTTGATGAAGGTGGTTCACGACCTCGGAAAAGCGGGCTTTGTGGCGAGCGTTCGGGGGCGTCTTGGTGGAATCCGGCTCGCGCAACCACCGGGTGAGATTATCATCGGATCGGTCGTGCGGCACACGGAGGATGGGTTCGATCTAGTCGATTGCGGGAGCTGCATCATCGCGCCGGCGTGCGGCGCGACGGGCGTTCTTCGCGAGGCACTTGCCGCATTCATGGCCGTACTCGACAGCTACACGCTCGACGACCTGTTGGCGAGGCGGGTCGATATGCTCAGTCTCTTTGCACCCGAAGCGGCATAGAGTGTCTGCCGTGGAGAAGGAGTGTGCGCGCTATCGTTGTGAGGGAGAAAATGGCTCCTCGATCACCGTTCTGGAGTTTCAATACTTCGCTCAAGCTGAAACGAAAGTCGGTCGACGCCGTTACCCAGGTGCGCAGCGCCTAGCTCTCTCCACCGGAGAGCCTGTCCGGTATATCGACCCCATCACCTTTGAGGTTATCGGCACGGGGGAGTTGCTCCGGCGCTGCGACCGCAGCTGAGCTGCGCGCCGCACTTTGCCGTTTTTCTCGGCGAACCAGCTCCTCATAGCGGCAGAGCGGGACCGAATCCGAGGCCTCGCTCATGCGCCGAACCCCTTCTCCAGACCAGCAATCAGATCGTCCAAATGCTCAAGCCCAATTGAAAGCCGTAGCAGGCCATCATTGATGCCGGCTAATTGCCGCGCCTCAACGCCCATGTCGGCATGCGTCATCGTCGCCGGATGAGAGATGAGGCTTTCGACGCCTCCCAGCGATTCTGCGAGCGTAAAGGTGCCGATCGCGGTGATAAAGCGGCCCACCGCCTCGACCCCGCCTTCGAGCTCAAAGCTCAACATGGCTCCGAAACCGTGCTGTTGAGATGTGGCAATGACATGGCCTGGGTGGGAGGCGAGGCCGGGATAGTGCACAGCGCACACTCGGGCGTGCTGCTCCAGATATTTGGCAATCATGCCTGCGGTCCGCTGCTGCCGCTCAATACGTGGGAACAGCGTCCTCAATCCTCGTAACGTCAGCCACGCATCATAGGGTGCGCCCGTCACCCCTACGACGTTCGCCCAAGAAGCAAGCTTCAGGGATTCGTCGGCATCGGCCGCGATGACAGCGCCGCCGATCACGTCCGAATGGCCGTTGAGATACTTGGTGGTGGAGTGGATTACATAATCCGCCCCGAGTGTGAGCGGCCGTTGCAGCGCTGGCGAGAGGAAGGTGTTATCGACTGCAACTCGCGCGCCGGCGGCCTTGGCGAGCGCGCAGATCCCGCGAATATCGACAACGCGCATCAGCGGATTGCTCGGGGTCTCCACCAAGACTAGCGCCGGCTTGTCGGAGAAGGCAACGGCGAGCGCATCCCCATCCGATTGATCGATAAATGTTACCCGGAATTGCCGTTTTGCGGCTCGCGCCAGCAGGAGGCGGCGGGTTCCGCCGTAGCAGTCGTGAGGTGCCAACACGAGATCGTCGGAATCGATCTGCGCCAGAAGCAGATCGACAGCGGCCATGCCGCTTGCCGTAATGACCGCACCCGCGCCATGTTCGAGGCGAGCAAGCGCTTCGGCGAGCATCGCCCGCGTCGGGTTTCCCGCGCGACCATAATCAAATTCGCGCGGCTGCTCGAAGCCCTCGAAAGTGAACGTGCTTGTCAGATAGATCGGCGGAGCCACCGCCCCAAATGCCGTATCGGTTGCCACGCCGCACGTTGCGGCAATCGTCTCGGGTGCTTGTTCTTTCGTCATCAGGGCCTCTTAATACACCGCAGGATCGCACTCAAACCTTCGACCGTGTTATTTGGCCTCGGGTATTTCACCAATCCGTGTCGTCCACGCCAGATTTTTCGGCGCTCGTTTCGTGTCGAAAGACCGCACCTCGCAACCTTGCGAAGCAATGATGACGGAATTCCGCCCGAAGCGATTATTGAGATTGTCCATCGCCGCGAACAGCGCAGGCGCCTTGGGATCCGCTGTGGCGAACAGGCCGCTAGTCCGCCTGAACGTTTCCTAAAGGCGGACGCACTCAGATCGCGACACCTTTTCCTTGATGGGTCTAGTGGACCTACTGTGCTACGGACTGGTCATCACCGGATCTTGTTGGCAGTCATCTTGTGACTGGGAGACAATTGCGCTCTCACTTGCTGGCGGGGACGGAAGTTGAAATGCTGCTTTTCCAAGCGCAGAGAGCGGGTGCGGCGCCCGAGTATCAGGGGCGGATCGGTTGCGCGCCGAGCCTCACTGCTGGACGTAACGCGAAGCCTTCATCTTCCATGGCGGACAGGCTTTGACGGTCGGTAAAAAGGAACGCGCCGTGGGAAACTATAAGGTTCTGTGGTGGGCGCTGATCGCCGTGCTGACGGTGACGTTCGGCATACTGAGCGTGTCCGGGGTGGAGGTTTACCGGAAGGCCCCGCCGATCCCGGCGCAGGTCGTCACCGCGTCGGGTCAGGTACTGATGACGCGCGACGACATCCTCGACGGTCAGAACGCCTGGCAGAGCACCGGCGGGATGCAACTCGGTTCGATCTGGGGGCATGGTGCCTATCAGGCGCCGGACTGGTCCGCCGATTGGCTGCATCGCGAGTTGGTCGCGTGGCTCGACCTTGCGGCACGGGACACGCTGGGCAAGCCCTTCGACGCACTTGATGGCGAACAGAAGGCCGCGCTGACCTATCGCCTGAAGCAGGAATATCGCCACAACAGCTATGATACGGCGAGCGGCGTGGTGACGGTCTCGGACCGCCGCGCGCAGGCGATCGCCCAGACCGCCAGCTATTATGAGCGGCTCTACGGCTCCGATCCCACGCTGCGGCCCACGCGCGATAATTATGCGATGAAGGAAGGCACGCTGCCCGATCCGGCGCAGCGGGCGAAGCTGACCAATTTCTTCTTCTGGACGGCCTGGGCTGCATCGACCGAGCGGCCAGGCACGGTCGCGACCTATACCAACAACTGGCCGCCCGAGCCGCTGATCGGCAATTATCCGACGCCGGAAAATATCCTGTGGTCGCTCGCCTGCGTCGTCATCCTGATCGCGGGGGTGGGCGCGCTGATCTGGGGCTGGGCGTTCCTGCGCCGCCACGACGACACGCCACTGGTAGCGACGGCAAACGACCCGTTGCAAGTCGCCGGTCTGACGCTATCGCAAAAGGCGCTCGGCAAATATCTGTTCGTGGTGCTGGCCCTGTTCATATTCCAGGTCTTCATCGGCGCCTTCACTGCCCATTATACGATCGAGGGGCAGAGTTTTTACGGCATCGATGTCTCGCAATATTTTCCCTACGCGCTGACCCGCACCTGGCATGTGCAGAGCGCGGTGCTGTGGATCGCCACCGCGTTTCTGGCTGCCGGCCTGTTCCTGGCGCCGGTCATCCACGGCAGCGATCCCAAATGTCAGAAGCTGGGCGTCAACATCCTGTTCTGGGCGCTGATCGTCGTGGTCGCCGGATCGTTCATCGGCAATTATCTGGCGCTCTCCCATGCGCTACCGACGAAACTCAGCTTCTGGCTGGGTCATCAGGGATATGAATATCTAGACCTCGGCCGGGTGTGGCAGATCGGGCTGTTCGTGGGACTGCTGCTCTGGCTGGTGCTGATGCTGCGGGGGATGGTGCCGGCATTGCGTGCCAAGGGCGGCGACAAAAGCCTGCTGGCGCTGCTCACTATCGCCACCATAGCGATCGGCCTGTTTTACGGCACGGGGCTGTTCTACGGCGAGCGCACCAACATCACCGTCATGGAATATTGGCGCTGGTGGGTGGTCCATCTGTGGGTGGAAGGGATATTCGAGGTCTTTGCGACCTCGGCCATCGCCTTCATCTTCGCGACGATGGGGCTGGTATCGCGGCGGGTGGCGACGGCGGCCAGCCTGGCCTCGGCGTCGCTGTTCATGGTCGGCGGCGTGCCGGGCACCTTCCACCACATGTATTTCTCCGGGACCACCACGCCGATCACGGCGGTGGGTGCCGCGTTCAGCGCCCTGGAAGTCGTACCGCTGATCGTGCTCGGCTATGAGGCATTCGAGCATTGGAGCCTGCGCGAGCGCACGCCCTGGATGCGCGCGGTCAAGTGGCCGCTGATGTGCTTCGTCGCGGTGGCGTTCTGGAACATGCTGGGCGCCGGTGTCTTCGGGTTCATGATCAACACGCCGGTCGCGCTGTTCTATCTCCAGGGGCTGAACACTACGGCCGTCCACGCCCATGCCGCGCTGTTCGGGGTCTATGGCTTCCTGGCGCTCGGCTTCACCCTGCTGGTGCTGCGCTATATCCGCCCCGACATTCGGTTCAACGACCGGCTGATGGCGATCGGCTTCTGGGGGCTCAACGCCGGGCTGGTGCTGATGATCTTCACCAGCCTGTTGCCGGTCGGGTTATTCCAGTTCCAGGCCAGTGTCACCACCGGCATGTGGTACGCGCGCAGCGACACCTTCCTGCAGCAAGGTTTCCTTGAAACCCTGCGCTGGGTCCGTACCTTCGGGGATGTCGTGTTCATGGTCGGCGCCATCGCTATCGCCTGGCAGGTGGTGATCCTGGGTCTGTGGAGGAAGGGTGCTCGCGTATGACTGAGGCCGCCGCCGAACAGGATCACAAAGCCGAAACACCGACTTGGCTCCAGGGCAGCTTCCGGCTGCTGTTCACCGGCGGCACGCTGTGGGCGCTTGTCGTCGTCGCGCTCTGGGTCGGCGCGCTGGGTGGAGCGTGGACGCTGCCGACGGCAATGGAGCCGCTCACCTGGCACCAGCATGAGATGCTGTTCGGCTATCTTGGTGCGGTCGTTGCCGGCTTCCTGAGCGCGGCGATCCCCAACTGGACCGGGCGGCCGGTGATGACGGGCTGGCCGGTGGCGGCGTTCGTCGGCTTGTGGGCGGCCGCCCGGCTCGCGGTGCTGTTCTCCGCCTATGTGCCGCCGCTCGTCGGCTCGGTGCTCGATGTCGGCTTCCTGCTCGCACTGTTCGGCTATGCGGCACGGCAGATCTTCGCGGCGCGCAACCGCAACAAGCCGATCCTGATTGTCCTCCTGCTGTTCGCTGCCGCCTGTGGGCTGGATCATGCCGCAGCGATGGGGCTGACCACCGATCCGGCTATCGGGATGCGGGCCGGCTTCGCGCTTGTCCTCATGCTGATCGCGATCATCGGCGGACGGATCATCCCGGCCTTCACCCGCAACTGGCTGACCAAGCATGGCCGCACGGACGGGTTGCCGATCATGGCCAACCGGTTCGACCATGCCGTGCTCGCGGTCACGGCGATTGCCCTGGCAGGCTGGGTGTTCGCACCGGCGGCGCATCCAGCGGCATGGCTGCTGCTCGTCGCCGGCGCATCGCAAGCCGTGCGGCTGACCCGCTGGGCCGGGCTGAGTGTGATCGGCAATCCATTGGTCTTCGTCCTGCACGTCGCCTACGCATGGTTGCCGGCGGGCCTGCTGCTGCTCGGAGCTGCTATCCTGTGGCCTGTCGTGCCCGTATCGAGCGCGATGCATGCGCTGGGTGCCGGCGCAATGGCGGGAATGACACTGGCGGTGATGACGCGGGCGACACGCGGTCATACCGGCCGCCCGTTGGAAGCGGACGGGGCCACGGTTGGCATCTATGTGCTGGTCAATCTGGGTGCATTGCTGCGGGTCGCCGCGCCGCTGCTGCCGCTGGACTATATGCTGAGCATTCGTCTGGCCGGCGGCCTGTGGGGCGGCGCCTTCCTGCTGTTCATCTTCGTCTACGGCCGCATGGCGTTGCAACGGCCTTCCAGAGATCAAGCCTGATCACGGCGTCGGCGGGGTATCGAACAAGATCGTGAGCAGCAGCCGTGCATCCTCGACCCCCTGAACCGAATGCTGATCGCCGCGCTCCAGATAGATCCAGTCTCCCGCGCCGAGCGCAATATCCTTTGGTCCCAACGTGACCTGACCTTCCAGACAATGCAGTGTCAGATAGCCGGCAACATGATGTGGCGGTATGGTCGATCCCGCGGGAACGACGAGGTGAATGGCCTCGAACCGGTCGGATTTGACCAGCGCGGCCGTCCCGGTGGCCCCGCGCTCGGGAGCCAATGCCCCCAGATGGATCACTTCGCCGGACTTTGCATGCTGGAGCGCCATTCTCAGATCCCCTTCGAGACAGTCTTATACAATCATATCCGACAACGCGCGAACGGCGTGGAAGTCACCGGTGCCACTGAATACACCAGCACGCGCTGCCAGCAGGTAAACCCTTGGAACGGATGCCCGGGAACGCTCGTTACTCTGGTGAGCGAGGACAGTATGGCGCGATACTCCACAGGCGACCATGTAAGCTGGAATTCCGAAGCCGGCCATGTGAGCGGCTGGATCATCAAGCTGCCTGAACGGGATTTCAATTACAAAGGCTACCGGCATCGCGCCTCGAAGGAGGCGCCCCAGTATGAGATCGCCAGCGACAAGACCGACCACATCGCGGCGCACAAGGAAGACGCGCTGAAAACGATCGACTGATGGCGGCGGCCTTCACCACCATCGGTCACCCGCAATGACCGCTCTCGGCAGAAGCTTCCGTTCGGGACAGTAGCTTGAATGGCTCCATTGTCCCAACCATCGCCATCCGTCATTGTCCGTGCCTATCGGGAGATCTGCTGCGAACGTACTAGAGGGGAGTGGGCTCTGCCCTGAATGAGCCAGTTGGGCGTCGATGGTCGATGCGCCGGGCTCACATTCAGGAGTGTGTCCCATGATCAAATCGGTTCCGTTGAACAAGCTCGTTCAATCTCCCCGTAATGTCCGTCGTCACAGCGATCCGGCTGCAGATGCCGAACTCAGAGCGAGCATTGCTGCACACGGTCTGCTGCAGAACCTCATCGTCAAACCCGCTGCCAAGGGCAAGTTCGAGGTTGAAGCCGGCGAGCGCCGCCGCCGCGCGATGCTTGCCCTTGCGGACGAAAAGATCCTCGCCCGTGATTGCGAAGTTACTTGCCTCGTGATCGAGGACAGTGCTGAAGCCGCGGTCGAGACCAGCCTTGCGGAGAACTTCCACCGCCTCGCCATGAACCCGGCCGACGAAGCCCAGGCCTTTGCCGCGCTTGTCGCAGGCGGAGCGACTGTTGAGGACGTAGCGCGCCGCTTCGGCCTGACTGTACGCTTTGTCGAGGGCCGACTGCGTCTCGCGACGCTTGCGCCGGTCGTGTTCGAAGCACTGGCCGCCGATGAGATCACGCTCGACATCGCCAAAGCATTCGGGGCAACTTCTGATCAGGACATCCAGGCCCGTGTCTTCGAGCAGGTTTCCTCTGCCTACTATGCGCCCAATCCGGACAGCATCCGGCGCATGGTCCTCTCCGGCACAGTCCGGGGCAGCGATCCGCGAGCGCGCCTTGTCGGCCGCGATGCCTACATTGCCGCCGGCGGCCAGATCGAGCGCGAGCTGTTCGACAACGACGACAGCGAGTCCTGGGTCGATGTCGCGCTGCTCGAAAGCCTCGCGGCTGCAAAGATGGAAGAGCAGGCCAAAGCCCTCGCCGCCGAGCAGGGACTCGCCTGGGTCATGCCCACGCTCGATCCCTATGCCAGCCACGATTTGGTCGAAGGGCTGGTTCGGCTTCCCGCCGAACCGGCGCCGCTGACCGAAGCCGAATTAGCGAGGCTCGACGAACTCGATGCCTCCTATGACGAGCATGCGGCGATCCTCGAGGATGAGGACAGTGCCGAGGAGGCTGTGGCTGCGGCCGGATCGGCCATTGAAGCGATCGAACGCGAATGCCAGGAAATCCGGGCCCGGCCGCCCGCCATCGCGGCCGAACTCAAGGCCGAGGCAGGGATGATCCTGGTGCTTTCGCGCGATGGCACGCCGGTTCTCCAGCCGGTGTTCTACGGCGAGCGCCAGGCTGAACCCGCCGAAGCCGACGATGGGATCGAAGTCGTTGCTGGCGGGGAAGGTTCGGACAAGCGGCGGACCACCTTGTCCAAGCGCCTGGTTGACGAGCTCGCTATGCAGCGCCGGGATGTCCTGGCACTGCACGTTGCATCTGACCCCGGTCTGGCGCTCGACATCATGGTCTTCACGCTTGCCGATGTCGATACCCACGACTGGCGGGCGCGGGCTGCGAGCACGCTGCGCGCGCCTGTTCCGGCAGGCCCGATCATCGGCTTCGAAGCAAAGGATGCTCCGGCGAGCAGCGGGCTTGCCGAGTTCCGCTCCAGTCTCGACGAAAGCTGGCGCGCTGGAGACGATGCGATCTCCCGCTACGATCTGTTTCGGGCGCTGCCCGAGGACAGCCGCGCAGCCTGGCTTGGCCGCGCCAGCTCGACAGGTCGTGCGTGAAGCTGCCGCTGGCGACGATCAGCACGCCTTCCTCAGCGAGCGGCGCGATTGCTCGGCCGACTTCCAGGTGGTGGCCGGGACCGAGCTGGCTTTGCACGGACAGTTGCACCACCGGGATGTCGGCGTCCGGCCAGGCGAGCATCAATGGCACCCAGGCTCCGTGATCGAGACCCCTTGCGGTATCCGTGGCCGATGGAAGTCCCGCCTCAGCGAGGAGATCGACGATCCGGTCGGCAAGCTGCGGGTCACCCGGCGCGGGATAGGTCAGCTGATATAGCGCCTCCGGAAAGCCTGCGAAGTCGTGGATCGTCCGGTTGCGTTCGACCACATTGACGGTGGGAACGCGCGTTTCCCAGTGCGCGGAAACCACCAGGATCGCGCGGGGCCGCGGCAGGGCGGCCGGGAGACCCTTGAGGAAGTCGCGGGCGGCGACATCCTCGAAGGGCAGCGTCGGCGCGCCGTGCGAGAGGAACAGCGGGCGGATCATGTGATTCAGTCCTTCTGCTTCAGGGGGTTGCCAATGGCATAGGCGCCGTCACCGAGCATCGCCTGGACGGCCAGAGCGATGGCCCAGAACACCGGATATTCCCAACCACCGCCGGTATTGGAAAAGGTGAAGCCGTTGCCGGCATGTGGCACGATCGCCCCGATCATGATCGGCAGCGCCGCCAGTGCGGCCCAGCGCGTCATGAAGCCGAGGATCAATGCAAGACCAAGCCCGATCTCACCAGCCATGACCGGATAGGCCAGGATGCCCGGAAAGCCGATACTTTCGAAGAAGTCGGCCGTTCCGGCGGGCGTGAACACCAGGAGCTTGATCAGCCCGTGGGTGAGGAGGAGGGCGCCGCTGGTCACGCGGAGCAGGGCAATTCCTTGCGAAGTCGAAGCTGTCTGGGTCATGGTCAATCGTCCTTTGTCTCGTTGACCCTCAGATACGCGCTTGCGAAGCTGCATGCCATTCGTGAAGATTGACTAGTGGCCATGCGTTTTCGTATGAAGTTGCATGGACTGGGACGATCTTCGCACATTCCTCGCCATTGCCCGGCACGGGACACTGTCTGCTGCGGCACGTGCGCTCGGAGTGACGCAGCCGACGATGGGGCGCCGGCTCACTGCGATGGAGTCACGGACGGGTGCGCGGTTGCTGCAGCGCCTGCCCGGTGGCTATGCGTTGACTCCCCTTGGAGAGACTGTGCTGGGCAACGCCGAACGCGTGGAAGCAGAGGTCCTGGCCGCCGAACGCACCATCACCGGCAAGGACGTGGCGCTCGAAGGCCTAGTCAGGCTGACCACGGTCGACACGCTTGCAGCGCGGATCGTCACCCCGGCGCTCGTTGCCCTGCAAGCCAAGCATCCGGGCATCGTTGTCGAACTGGTTCCCGACACGCGTTCGCTCAGCCTGTCCAAGCGGGAGGCCGATATCGCGCTGCGCATGTCTCGCTTCGAGGGGAACGAGGTGGTAGCCCGACGCGTCGGCGCGCTCGCCATGGGACTGTACTCAGCCCCGGATATGGCCCGGCCCATTGAGGAGGGGCAAGCCCGCCTCGTAACGGTGCTCGACGATCAGGCGCATTTGCCGGAGGCCAAATGGCTGCGGGATGCCTTCCCCGATGCGCTTATCGGTTTTCGCTCCAACAGCCGCGAAGTGCAGGTTCACGCGACTCTTGCAGGGGCCGGGGTTGCGGCGCTCGCCCGCTATCGTGCCGATGGGGAGCCCGGGCTAATTCGCCTGTACCCCGACAGACCTGACCTTGTTCGAGACATCTGGATAGGTGTGCATGTGGACATGCGCCACATGCCGAGAGTGCGGGCAGTGACCGATACAGTTGTCGAAGCACTGCGGAAAAACGCCGCGATTCTCAATCCGGGTCACTGAACCCTAGGTGTTGATAGAGCAAGACAGGCTCGAGCACACGCTGGAGCCAGCTTTTCGTCGCAATACCTTGATCAACCGTCGCCGGATCCGCTGCTACCTAGAGAGCTACCTAGCGATCTGCGAGCGGAAATCCGGTTGGCCCAAGGGCCATTTAATACGTTGAGATATATGGAGAATTTGGTGGACGCACTTGGGCTCGAACCAAGGACCCGCTGATTAAGAGGGGCCTCACGGGGCCTTCTCGGGTCTTTGCAATTCCACGCCAGGCTACGCTCAAGGTCTTGAAACGGTTGGAATAAATCCGCCGTGGATTACCTTAACCTACGCCACGGTTTTCCCGCAAATGATTACGTGGCGATTACGTGAGAGCGTTGCACCATGGCCAATCAGCCGATCACACTTCGCACCGTCGAAGCACTTCAACCATGCCCGGAACGGGATGTCTACACCTGGGATACCAGCCTCAAGGGCTTCGGTTTGCGAACCATGTAGCGCGACGATTACGGTGTCCGGTCGGCGTCAATTTTGATGGCCGATAGGTGGCCGCGCCGGTTGGTGAATTCTGGCTACCATTTGCTGTTGCG
>NZ_NCII01000053.1 GCF_002256775.1 Novosphingobium sp. 17-62-19
TCGCTCAATCCGTGTCGATCCAAACCAGCTCTCCCTTCGCCAGTCTTGAATCCGATCTCGCAGAAAAAGGGAATCCCCTAAATGTCCACAGGCCTTAGTGGATACGACGAGCGTGCGATAAAATTCAAAGTCAGATATTGGTAATATCAGATCAGAGAAGAAATTTAACAAAAATAAAAAGATAATATTTCAAATAAGGTGATCGGGACGGCTTGTTCCCTTCGGAAGCGGCTTATATCACGCTATGTATCCTAAGGGTCTGGTGTGCGAATCGTTGTTGCAACAGATAATGCTAATAGCTGCCGGGGGCGGCACACCGCCCCCGGAACAGTCAATCGATGAATGGATCGCGCACCAGGATCGTGTCCTCGCGCTCGGGCGAGGTGCTGACCAGTGCGACCGGTGTTTCGATCAGTTCCTGCACGCGCTGGATATACTTGATCGCCTGTGCGGGCAGATCGGCCCACGAACGCGCACCGGCGGTCGTGCCGCTCCAACCTTCCATTTCTTCGTAGATCGGCTCAACTTCGGCCTGATCGGCGGCGTGGCTGGGGAAGTAATCCAGCACTTTTCCGCGCAGACGGTAGCCGGTGCAGATCTTCACCTTGTCGAACCCGTCGAGTACGTCGACCTTGGTCAGTGCGATGCCGGTGACGCCCGAGATGGCGCAGGACTGGCGCACCAGCACGGCATCGAACCAGCCGCAACGGCGCTTGCGCCCGGTGACGGTGCCGAATTCGTGGCCACGTTCACCCAGCCGCTGGCCGGTTGCGTCTTCCAGTTCGGTGGGGAAGGGGCCGGAGCCGACGCGGGTGGTATAGGCCTTGACGATACCCAGCACGAAGCCGGTGGAATTGGGGCCAAGGCCCGAACCCGATGCAGCAGTGCCCGAAACCGTGTTCGACGAGGTGACGAACGGATAAGTGCCGTGATCGACATCGAGCAGCACACCCTGCGCGCCTTCGAACAGGATACGCGCGCCTGCCTTGCGCACTTTCTTCAGGCGCTTCCATACCGGCTGGGCGAATTGCAGCACATAGGGTGCGATTCCGCGCAGTTCCTCGATCAGGGCCGCGCGATCAACCGGGGGCTGGCCGAAACCTGCGCGCAGCGCGTCATGGTGGGCGCAAAGCCGATCAAGCTGCGAATCCAGCGCATCCAGATGCGCCAGATCGCACACGCGGATGGCGCGGCGGCCGACTTTGTCTTCATAGGCAGGGCCGATGCCGCGCCCGGTGGTGCCGATCTTGCCCGCACCTGCGGCATGTTCACGCAAGCCATCAAGATCGCGGTGGAGGGGCAGGATCAGCGGGCAATTATCGGCAATGGCGAAGTTTTCGGCGTTGATATCCACGCCTTGCGATGTGAGCTTCTCGATCTCTGCCTTCAGCGCCCACGGATCGAGCACCACGCCGTTGCCGATGATCGAGAGCGTACCGGTGACGATGCCCGAAGGCAGGAGCGACAGCTTATACACCTGATCGCCCACGACAAGCGTGTGGCCAGCATTGTGCCCGCCCTGAAAGCGGACGACGGCATCGGCGCGGCTGGCGAGCCAATCGACGATCTTGCCTTTGCCTTCATCGCCCCACTGGGCACCAATCACGGTTACATTGGCCATGGATACACTCCTCCACCCTGCCCGGGTGGATCCTTAAAACGCCCTTCGACAGGACTCGGCGTAGTGGACGGGATGAACGGGGCACGGCCCCGGTTTTCGGTCCGCGCCCTAGGAGGGTATGGGCGGGCAAGTCAAGGCTGTTACAGTTTTGCGGACGAGCTTAACGCACTGTGCCGACTTGAGCGGCGGTCACCTTGTCGCCGTATCTGTTGCCAAAATGGGTGCGGACGTAGTTGACCACATCGGCCACTTGCGCGTCGGTCATCATGCGGCCCACGCCGGGCATTCCGTGCAGCCCTTTCACCACGACATAGATGGCATAGTCGGCCGAAGCGAGGTTCCGGTTCCCGGCCAGAGCGGGGTACATGCCCGCGCCCTGCGCTCCGCGCGCATCGGGCATGTGGCACCCGGCGCAGACGCGCCGATAGAGCTTTTCGCCGTCAGGTTCGCTGAAGCTGCGCGCATTGATGAAGGCACCGTCGAGATCCCCGCCATGGACGCCGGTAAGGGGCGCCGGAGCTGCGGCCTCAGGTGCGGATTGGGCATCTGCCGAAGCGGCGATGGAGCCTGCGGCAAGCGCCATCGACAGGGTGAGAATGTTGGATGTCCGCTTCATCTGCATGGGCTTCCTTATCCTGCCATCGCGCGTTGGTGCAGCCGCCCGATGGCATCGAGCGCCGAGGTGATCCCGCCTTCCTGCCAAGCGGGAATGTACGAGGCGTGTTCACCCGCCAGCATGATCCTGCCATCGATCTGGCACAGGTTCTTGTAGTGCTCAGCACGCGCCTCATCGCTCCATGTGCCGAAGCAGCCTTGGGTCCACGGCACGCGGTGCCAGCCGACGGCGACTCCGTTGACGAATTCGGCCTTGTATTGCGGGTGGATACGGCTGCCCCATTCGACCGCGCGGGCAACCCGCTCTGCCGGGGGGAGCGAGGTGAATTCATAGGCGAACGCGCCGAAGCCGTACGCGCCGAGCAGCGTGGCGGAGCCGGGGGAGCCATAGCGGCTGCTGGGATAGCTGATCTGGCCGATGGGTAGATCGGTCATGGTGATGCCGCCGTAGATCTGCTCGTCCTGCTCCCAGAAGCGGCGCTTGAATTCGAGGCCGACCTTGAGTGAGGCTTCATAGGGCACCGCACCAATGGCAGCGGCCATGCTCGCGCCAACGTTCATCTCGATCTGGCTGAGGATCGAGAGCGGGATCGTGCAGATGCACCAGTCGGCGCGGGCGGTGCCCTTTTCGCCGGTCTTGGTATCGACATAGGCGGCGGTGACGCCGGTTTCGTCCTGCTTGATCGCCGTGACCTTGGTGTTGAGGCGCACTGCGTCGCCCACCTTGGTGGCAAAGGCGCGGGGGATCATGTCCATGCCGCCCACGGGCTGGAAAATTGCGGTGTGGTGGGTGGAGCCCATGCTGTCGGAAATGTGGTTCCACATGCCCGATCGTAGCACGGATTCGAACGTCAGCGGTTCAGACGTGATTGGCTCTGCCGAAAGGCCGCCGCCCGGACCCTTGGTCCAGCCGCGCCGCTCGCTCGATTGCCTTCCTGCGACATAGCGGAAGTCCTTGTCGAGCGCGCCCAGATCGCGCAGCGCTTCGAGCAGGATTTCGCCGTCTTCCTTTGTGACGGTATCGGCCAGCGCGCTCTTCTTCACTGCCTTGACCATCAGCTCGCTGACGTGGCCGAGAAAGTCTGCCTGAATGTGCCGGTATCGCTGCGGTTTGCCGCCGAAGGCTTTGGTCGAATGTATATAGGCGTTGTAATTCAACTGCATGAAAGGTTCGAGCGCGACGCCCAGCTCCTGGCAGTAATGCATGGTCGCATAATGATTGTGCGGGATGCGCCAAGGGCCGGGGTTGATGTAGTTGCCGGGCGAAAACTGGCAGGTCTGGGAGGCTCCGCCCAATTCGGTGAACGTGTCGCCCCCGCGCAGCGTCCATGATCGGCCACCGAGGCGGCCATTGTATTCCAGAACCTGCACGTTGTACCCGGCACGGCGCAATTCGTAGGCGGCGGTGAGGCCAGCTACGCCAGCGCCAATGATCAGCGCTGACGCGCCCTTTGCCCCGCCTTCAAACGTGGGCACGCCTTTGAACGGGGATGCCTGCGCCTGACCCATGCTCGACATCGCGAAATACATGGCCGACGCCCCACCAGCCTTGCCGATCAGGGTGAGAAGATCGCGCTTGCTCATTGGAAGCGCTGGATTGAGCGGCATCAGGTGGTCCCCATGCAGTCAATGCTGCAACGCACCGTTGTCAGCCGGTTTGGTCGGGTTGAGCATACGTCGTTCGACGCATGAGGCAGGGATTGGGGCTGCCCTTGATCGGGGGCCTGACAGCGCAAAGGCCGTGTGGCGCCTTCAGCTTTCTGATTTCAAATGTAAAAACAGGATATGCTAATATGATGAGTGACTCGTGCGACGAAATGCCCTAGCGGGCCGTCATGAATCGCGTCCGCAAACACCTGCTGCGCTATCGCACCTTGGCCTTCGCGATGGTTTTCGCCGCGCTTTTGCTGAAGGCGATAATGCCAGCAGGCACGATGCTGACACCGGTGAACAAGGTGCTGACCGTGGCCTTGTGCGACGGTATTTCGGGTGACCATGCGGTGCGCGATATCGTTGTGCCGATGCAGGGGAAGCCCGCGCCCGATGAAAGCCAGCAGGGTTGTGCATTTTCGGCGCTGACCATGGCTTTGACCGGGCCTGTCGATCCGGCGCAACTGCTGGCGGCACTGGCGTTTGTCCTTTCGCTGGCCTTTGCACCGCTTCCCTTCCAACGGCAGCAAAGGGTCATGCGCCTGCGTCCGCCTTTGCGTGCGCCACCAGTCATCTCCTGAACTTCATCCGCTGATCCCGATTTCGCGCGGCAAAGGCCCGCGCACAGTGTTTGTTCAGGACAATATTCATGACAATTTCTCGTGCTGCCATGACAATGGCGCTCGTCACCTTTCCGCTTGCCATGGCAATGCCTGCCTTTGCCGAAGAGGCGGAACTCAATCCCGAAACAATCGTAGTTACAGCGCCGCGCATCACCTCGACACAGGTGACCCAGGACGATGGCGATACACTGGCCACTGCGCCTGATGGCGCAGCATTCATAGCACGCCAGCCCGGTGCGGCGCTGGTCGACAACGGGGCGCTTTCCGGGCAGGTGCAGTTGCGCGGGCTGTTTGGCGAACGCATCCTGCTGCGCATCAACGGCCAGCGCTTTGCCTCGGGCGGGCCGAATGCGATGGACCCGGTGATGCACTATGCTCCGGCGGCACTGATCGACCGGGCGGAGATTGCGCGCGGGATTTCACCGGTGCGCGATGGGCCGGGGCTGGGTGGGGGCATCAACACCGTGCTCAAGCATGTGGCGTTCGGCGACGGCCCGACACTCGCGCCACAGGTCGATCTTACCGCGCAGTATCGCAGCGTTGACGATAGCGTGGCCGCAGGCGGCATGGTCGGCCTTGCCAGCGAACGGTTGCGCATTGGCCTGGTCGCTTCGAAGGAAAAGGGGGACGATACCCGTTTTCCGGGAGGACGCGTTGCCAGCACTTCGTTCGACCGGGCCGTCTATGGCGTGCAGGCCGGGTTCAAGGCCGGTCCCGGCGAACTGAGTTTTGAATACCGGCGGCAGGAAACCGGACGTTCGGGCAATCCGCCCTTTGCGATGGACATCGTTTATTTCCATACCGATTTCGTGCGGATGGGCTTTGAAGGCGATCTGGCACGCAATGTGCGGCTGGAGGCACACGCCAACTTTGCCGGTGTCAGCCACCGCATGAACAACTTTTCGCTGCGGCCCGCACCTGCTGTGGCCATGCAGCGCCAGTCGGACACTTATGCCGATACCTTGACCGGGGATCTGGCACTGCGCCTTGGTACGGCCGAGCGCAATCTGCGCATGGGCGCAGACTTTGAACTGGGGGACCGGGGCTATGTGCTCTACAATCCCTCGGTTCCGGCGTTCTTCATCCACCCGCTGGATCGTGCGCGGGCCGAGCGGTTTGGCGGATTTGCCGAATGGCGCACGGGCTTGGGGCCAATCGAGGCCGAACTTGGCGCGCGGATTGACCGGCACACTGCCAACACGGCCGCGCCGCGCACGGGGGCGAGCGTTCCGGCAGGCCCCACGAATCTGGCGCTGGCCTTCGGGCGTGCGGACCGTGCTTGGGAGGGCACGACATGGGACGCGTCGCTGCGGCTCTGGGCGGAGGCTGGTGCGGTTACGCCGCGCTTCACGCTGGCGCGCAAGACCCGCGTGCCCAGCCTGATCGAGCGCTTTTCGTGGCTGCCGACCGAGGCCAGCGGCGGGCTTGCCGATGGCAACATCTATGTCGGCGATGTCAACCTGAGGCCCGAAACGGCATGGATTGCCGAGGCAGGCATCGATTGGCAGGGCGAGCGCGCCTATGCCCGCCCGGTGGTGTACTACCGCCGCATCGACGATTTCATTCAAGGCGTGCCGTTTGACAGCACGCCGGGCGTGATCAACAGCCCGGTGGAAATGGTCTCTGCGGGTAGCGGCGATCCCACGCCGCTGCGCTTTGCCAATACCGATGCGGAGATATGGGGGGCAGACGTGGCCTTCGGCGCAAGGCTGGCTGGCCCGTTGCGCGTGGATGGCGTGGCAAGCTGGGTGCAGGGCAAGCGCCGCGATCTGGCTGACAACCTCTATCGCATGGCACCTGCGAATGGCCGCATCGCGCTGACATGGGAAGCATCGCGCTGGAGCGTGAGCGCCGAAGCACAAGGCACCGCCGCACAGAACCGCGTCTCTGCCAGCAACGGCGAAGTCCGCTCGCCCGGATATGTTCTGGCCAGCCTCTATGGTCACTGGATCGTGCGCGAGGGGCTGCGAGTCGATGCCGGTGTCGAGAATTTGTTCGACAAACTCTATGTCGAGCACCTTGCCGGATACAATCGTATCACCGGATCTGACGTGGCGGTGGGCGCGCGTTTGCCCGGAGCGGGGCGTTCGGCCTTTGTCCGGCTGCGCTGGGCGTTCAACTGATGCGGCAGCATTGCCAGGCAGGATGCATCGGGTATCAGGCCGTCCACACGACCCTTGGCTTCTCCAAGGCACGTATCGGCAACGATTTGATGGGCACTCAGGCATGACACCCTACGATGCTTTTGGCGGTGATGCTTTCGTGCGTTCGCTTTGCGCACGGTTCTATGCGCTGATGGACGCGCTGCCGGAGGCGGCAGCGTGCCGCGCGGTGCATCCGCCGTCGCTGGCGCGGGCAGAGGAGAAGCTGGTCGAGTATTTGACGGGATGGCTTGGCGGTCCGCCGCTCTATACCGACAAATATGGCCATCCACGCTTGCGCCAGCGCCATTTCGTCGCACCCATTGGCAAGGCGGAAGTGGAAGGATGGCTGCTGTGCTTTCACCGGGCATGGGGTGAACTGGCCCCGCAATCGGCGATGGCCGACGAGATTCTGGCCAAAGTCGACAGCCTTGGCTGGCACATGGCCAACCGGGATTGAGAAGACTACGGCGTTGCCGCGCGCAATTCGCGGATCGCGATATCGAGCTGGACGCGGCTGATTTCGCCCAAGTGGACCTTGCGGATCATGCCCTGGCTGTCGACGAACAGCGTCGTGGGCAGCGCCTGGGCACCGACCAACGCCGACAGCGCGCCGTCAGTATCGAGGGCGACGGCATCGGCGGGCAGGCTCTGTGCTGCAAGGAATTTGCGCACGATATCGGGCGCTTCGCCCTGATCAACCAGCAGGATGCGCGAGTCTGGCACTGATGCAGCGGCGCGCACCAGCATCGGCAATTCGCGGCGGCAGGGCGGGCACCATGTCGCCCAGAGATTTATCACTGCGGGCTGGCCGCGCAGATCCTGTGCGGTGACTGTCTTGCCGTTGATCATGCCGAATGCGATCTGCGGTGGAAGAGCCTTGGTAGCAGGTGGCCTTTCAAGAGCGGAAAACGCCCACCACACGAACGCAAGCGATACCACGAGCGCAACGCTGGCAACTTTCCCGTGCCTGTGCCGGATCAGCAGCATCAGCGCGATGGCAGCGCCAGATGCACCAGCGATCCAGTCCCACCCGCCAAGCCAGGCCTGCAATGCGACAGCGGGTTCAAGCGCGAAACTCTCTCGATAGTGCCAGACGTAACCAATCCGCGCGGCCAACAGGCCCGCGCCAAGTGCGAGCGTTGCGGGATAGCGACGCACACTGCCCCAGCGCTGCACGACCCAGTCCAAGCCTGCAAGAAACGCAAGGATCAAGCCCAGCGCAACCAGTCGATCAAGCGCGAAGGCGAGCGGGCCAATGGTGATGATCTGCGCTGGGGTCATGGTTCCCCCTTGCATATAAGCAATGTCTTATGCAAGGTCCGTCACAAGGCGTCAGGAGGACTTTGACGATGGCCAAGCGCATATACTTCGGGCTGGCCCCCGTTTTGCTTATCTTGTCAGCCTGTGTGAGCAACGGAGCGGCGAGTACAGATGCTCCCGATGCCAGCATATCGCAAAAATCGGCCGCGCTGGCCGACCGTTTTCAGGCTGACTTGCAGGGCCAATTGATGGCGGCAATGCAACAGGGCGGCGCAGCGGGCGCGATCGCGGTCTGCCATGAGGTGGCCCCCGCGATTGCCCAGTCCCTGTCCGACGAGAGCGGCGCGCAGATCAGGCGCATCGCACTGAAACAGCGCAACCCGTCGGCGCTGGCACAGGGCGATATGCGGCAGAAGCTGGAGGAACTGGCGGCCTCTCCGCTTGGCCCTGATGGCAAGCCTGCATCTGTGCGATGGACCAGCGGCGCGGGCAAATCCGCGCGCGTGCATTACTTGCGCGCCATTCCGATGAAGGAGCAACCTTGCGCCGCTTGTCACGGTACCAATGTTGCGCCGGATGTGCAGGCCCGCATCCAGGAACTCTACCCCGATGACCGCGCGACCGGTTTCCGATCCGGCGAATTGCGTGGTGCCATCGCCATCAGCTGGCCTGCGCGGGGGCGTCCATGATATCTGGTAGCAAGGCTTTGGTAATGCGTGATGATCGCTACCTTGTCGTCATCCTCGGCCTCGCTCTGCTGGCCGGATGCGCAAAACCGGTGCCCCAAACGGAAGAGGCAGGAACAGGCAGCACGGTAAAGGTTGCATGGTCCGTGCCCGACATCACGATGCTGCCAGACGATGCCCATGGCCAGATTGTGCGCCGGGGCCATGATCTGATCGCGCAAACCTCGGCGCTGATCGGGCCGGAAGTGGCCGATCCGGCGCGGCGCTTTGCAGGCAACAACCTCAATTGCCAAAGCTGCCATCTGGACGCAGGAACCCTCCAGTTTGCGCTGCCGCTGGTGGGCGTGGTCGAAGACTTTCCACAATATCGCGGTCGTTCGGGCAAGGTGAACACGATCGAAGATCGCATCAACGGCTGTCTGATGCGCAGCATGAACGGGCGGGCCTTGCCTCCAGGCAATGCCGACATGGCAGCCATGGTATCCTACCTCACATTCCTGAGCAGCGGTCGCAAGGCGGGCGAGGAAGTGGAAGGCCGAGGCTTGCCGCGCATCCCTGAGCTTTCGCGCGCCGCCGATCCGGTGCGGGGCAAGGTGGTCTATCTGGCCAACTGTGTGGCCTGTCATGGCAAAGATGGGCTTGGCACGCGGGCAGGCAAAGTGGGCGACGCGAAGGGCTATGCCTATCCGCCGTTGTGGGGGCCGGACAGCTATAACAACGGCGCGGGCATGGCGCGGCTGATCACGGCAGCCAATTTCGTCCATGCCAACATGCCGCTGGGTGCAAACTGGCAGGCCACCGCGCTATCCGATGCCGATGCCTGGGACGTGGCAGCCTATATCAACAGCCAGCCAAGGCCGCAGATGGCGGGGCTGGACAAAGACTATCCCAAGCGCACCGAGAAGCCGGTCGACGCTGGCTATGGCCCTTGGGCTGACGATTCTCCGGCGGAGCAGCACCGCCTTGGCCCATTTGCCCCGATGCGCAAGACGCAACCCTGACAGGAGGAACACGATGTCCCGCATGAACATTCTTGGCCGGACCATCGCGATTGGCCTTTTCGGCCTGATCGCAGGCGCAGCCATGGCAAGGCCACAAAGCGGCCCTGTGGCCGAACCGATGGATGCGAGCCGCTATGTCTTTCAGCGCGTGGTCTATCAGAACTCGGGCGGCTATCCCGATGACAAGAGCTATGCCCAGCGGCTGCTGCGCAATATCGGCGCGCACGTGGCTGCCACCGATGGCAAAGTGGAAATCCGCGTGGTCAGCTTTGCTGCCGGCGCAAAGCTGTTCCTGATGGCCAAAGAGGATGCAGACCTTGCCAAGGGGCTGGACGGTTTGCGCGTCAAAGGTGTGAAGTTCCTGATCTGCAATAACACGCTCAAAGGCCTGAAATTGCAACCGACTGACCTTTACGGCGTGACCGAGGCAGACGTGGTACCCAGCGGCGTTGCCGAAATCGCGCGGCTACAGGGCATGGGGTTTGTCTACATCCACCCATAAGGCGATATAGCGGCGAAGACCCTGGAGCTGGTTTTGAGGACGGAAAGGCAAAGCTGATTTGGCTTTTGCGATCCCGTATGCCCCGGTTGGCGAAAATCGCGCGAACATCCGTCCATTCAGACGAATTCGTTCATACCGATAACTTATAGGCTTAGTGAAATCTGGCTGGGGCGGCAGGATTCGAACCTGCGAATGGCGGCATCAAAAGCCGCTGCCTTACCACTTGGCGACGCCCCAGCAGAGCGCGCGCTTATAGCGCGGTCGGCGCGGTTGCCAAGGGGGGTAAAGGGGGTGGCGAGAAACTCCTGCCACCCCTTTGGTTCAGATCAGAATCCCTTGACGATGCCTTGCAGCGTTTCGGGTGGTAGCACGTCGAAATCGCTGGCGTCGTGGCGTTCGGCGATGCCTTTGCTGGAATTGACCAGTCGCCCACGCAGCACGCCAGGGCGCGCGTCGATCTCGCCTACCCAACGGCCGACGTGTTCGTATTCGTGCATCGACAGGAACGTGGCGGCATCGCCATAAGCCTCGCCACGATAGATGTTTCCGAACCACGTGTAGGTGGCGATATCGGCGATGGTGTAGTCGTCGCCTGCAAGAAACCGGCTGTCGGCAAGACGGCGGTCGGCCACGTCGAACAGGCGCTTGGTTTCCATGGAATAGCGATCAATCGCATATTCGATCTTGAACGGGGCGTAGTTGTAGAAGTGGCCAAATCCGCCACCGATGAAGGGCGCGCTGCCAACCTGCCAGAACAGCCATGACAGGCATTCCGCACGTGCCGCACCGGACGAGGGCAGGAACACACCGAATTTTTCAGCAAGATGCATCAGGATCGCGCCCGATTCGAACACGCGGAACGGCTCCGCGCCAGACCGGTCGACCATCGCCGGGATCTTTGAATTGGGGTTGATGTCAACAAAGCCACTGGTGAACTGGTCACCTTCGAAAATCTTGATCAGCCAGGCATCGTATTCTGCCTCGGCAATGCCTAGCTGGAGAAGCTCTTCCAGCATGATCGTGGCCTTCTGGCCATTGGGCGTGCCGAGCGAATAGATCTGGAAGGGGTGCTTGCCCACCGGCAATTCGCGTTCGCTGGTCGGCCCTGAGATAGGGCGGTTCACGCTGGCAAAGGCGCCGCCGTTGGCCTTGTCCCAGGTCCAGACCTTGGGGGGGACGTATTCTTCCGACATGGTGGCTCTCCAACCAATTGTTAGTGTTACATACTATATTGGCGGGTGCGCGCGCAACTGCAAGAGGTGCCGGTCACCTCATGCAGCAATTCCCCACGGCCCCCGGTAGGGAGAAAATCAGTTGTATTCGATCACGGCATCGCGGCGAAGGTCGCGCAAATAGGTCTGCGCGCGCTTGTTGACGCGGTCATCCTCGATCTGGGCCATCATCTCGTCAAAGTTGGGGCCATTGGCCACTTGCGGATCATCGCGGCCGCACAGCATCAACACGCGCACGCCTTCCTCGATCGATCCGAAGGGGGGCGTGGTCTGGCCGACGGCGAGGTTGAGCAGGGTTTCCTGCAACGCTCCGGGCAGGTCACGCGCCTTGATCTGATCGTTGGCGACAACGGTCGCGCCAATCTTGCTGGCTTGCGTTTCTGCATCGCCGCAGCCCTTGATCGCTTTGACAGTCGCGGCAAATTCTGCGGCACGCTTGGCTGCGGAATCGTTGTTCGTGCCCTTGGGGAACTCAATCGAGATCTGCTTGAGGCTGAGCAACGCGTCGCGTGGATCAGCGGTGAGCACCTGACGCTTGTCGATCAGGTAAAGGATCGAAAAGCCGCCACGGATTTCCACCGGCCCTGCCAGTTGTCCCGGGCTCATCGTGGTTGCCGCCGCTGCCAGTTCCGAAGGCAGCTGCGCCAGCCTGATCCAGCCAAGATCGCCACCCACCGCTGCGGTTGAAGCCTGCGAATACTGGCGAGCATAGGCCACAAAGCTGCCGCCCTGCTTCAGCTGTTCGACGATCTGTTCCGCATTGGCAAAGACCTGCGGCTTGTTCACGTCGGTTGCGGCAAGGAAGATTTCGCCGATGCGGTATTCGTCGGTGCCCTTCGACGCTTGCAGGCGCGCAAGCGATTCCTGCACTTCGCCTTCTGAAACGTTGACGAAGGGCTGCACGTTGCGGCGCAGCAGGTTCTGCCATGCCAGTTCGCCACGGATCTGGCGCTTGAGCGAGGCCGATGAAGAGCCGATGCGGGTGAGGTATTTCTCCATTGCCTCAGGCGTCTGCCCGAAGTTCTGGGTGGCAACGCGCTCGAACGTCGCTTCTACTTGCGCGTCGTCTACTGGAGTGTCGGCAGCCTTGGCTTCCTGAATCTGTAGCGTCTCGTCGATCAGGTTGCGCAGCACCTGCATCCGCAGGCGCTCCTTTTCCTCGGCTTCTATCTTGCCGCCATTGGCCGAAACGATCAGCGCCAGACGCTGCTCCACATCGGTGCCGGTCACGATCTCGCCGTTGATGATGGCGGTGGCGCGACGCACATTGGGGTCGTTGGTGCCGAACATCGTCGGGTTTGCCGGGATGTTCAGCGGAGCATTCGCACCCTGCGCCAGCACGGGCGAGGCAGTGAGGGCCAGCGCGGCCAGTGTCATCGACGAAGCACCAGCTGCGCGCATCAGCGCCTTGCGGGTAAGGATCAGCTTGGACATCATGCTTGAATATCGGTCCTGTCGAACGGGCGCGTCTGAGGCAACCTTGGGCATTTGCGGCCTTCTGGCCTTGCGCGGCTTAACGCAGGCTGAGTGGCGCATCAGACGCAAAAGGGCAATAGTTCACCCTTTATTTCACGCCAAGGTTCTTGAGCGAAAGCGAAATCTGGAACGAGTTGCCGCGCACAGCGTCGCCAATGTTCACATAATCCCGCCGCCAGGTGAACGACAGATCAAGGCAATCGTCGGTCCAGGCCACGCCCAGTCGGTGCCGCAGCATCTGGTAACCGTCCGAGCTTCGTGTCGGGTCTTCATCGCGGTTGGTCAGATTGATGATGGTCGATCCGAACACCGAGAAGTTGCGCGTGATCGGGGTGCGCGCGGCAAAGCGCAGTTCCTCGCGGTCCTGCAAATCCTCGAACGTGCTGACGATATCACGGTTGAGCTTGAGGTAGCCTGCCTCGATATAGCGGCGGTGATTACCCAGCGTCGCGTCAAACTCGTGGCGGCGCAGCGTGAGGCTATCCTTGTCGAGCCGGAAACGGTGGGTGAACTTCACAATATCGTCAAAGCGCACCACCGTTCGCCCGACATAGTCCGAGGCCTTGTTCGAAAGACCGGTGCCATCGGGCAGAAGCGTGTTCTGATTGGACAGGCGATAGCTTTGCCCGATCGTGGTCATCACTTTCAGGCCGGGCCGCTGGAACGTCCAGTCAAAGCCATAGGCCACGCGCACCCCGTCCTCGATCCGGTCATAGCCCGGAAAGCGGTTGAGCGAGAACAGGTTGGTGTCTTCCAGATCGACCGAGCGCGAATCCTCGTTCGGAATCTCGAAATTGCGCACGCCCGGCGTTGCCACCACTTGCACACGCGGGGTGAGCACTTGCGTACCACCGAAAAACTCGCCCACGAACGGCCACTTCACGTCAATCGCCGCCGTGGCAATGCCGCGCGTCTGCCAACCCGGCAGCCCGCGATAGGTGGCTGTTGTTGTCAGTTCGTTCTCTGCGCTGTGATAGGCGTCGGCGCGGGCAAGGCCGGTCAGCGTCACTTCCTGACCCATGCCGGTGATCGTGCGCAGATCCCATTGGGCCTTGGCAAAGGCGCGCTGGCTGTCCTGTCCGGCAGTGCGGACGATGGCAAGGCTGTTGGCCTGAAGCTCGAACCGCCCCGGCACCCCGTCAAAGCTCAGGCGGCGGCGATAGTCGATCACCGGCAAGGCCAGCGGAACCATGCCTTGCGGATCGTTGACGCGCACGGTCTGCGTTACCCACCCGGCCACGCTCAGATAGCTGTCATCATCGATTCGTTCGAGGTTCAGCGACGATCGCAGCCGGTCATCGCGGCTGATGTCATAACGGCGCAGGAACGTGCGGTCAGATGCCAGCCGTCCGTGCCCGGTGATGCTCCAGTGCGGAGAGAACTGCAGCTTGCCGTTCGCTTCGATATAGCCGCGCCAACGCTGCTCGCCCACGGTCGTTTCGGTCAGCGATGTGCCCAGCGGAATGCGCCCCGATCGCGTGGCATAACCGGTGATCTGGAACGCGCCGAGGTTGGTCAGGTGCCGGTATTTGCCGGTCAGCATCGGCAGCGACCCGGTGTAGAACGTGCCGGTCAGCGCCAGATCGCGGTTGTCGGCAATGCGCCAGTACCAGGTCTCGCTGATTTCCGCGCCGTTGGCCGCGCCCAGACGGAAGTCGGGAATCAGCAGGCCGGTTTCGGCGCGGAAATCCGATGTATGGCCCAGCCCCGGCAATGGCAGTACCGGAATGCCGAACATGCGCAGCGTTGCGCCCTTGTATTTGACGCGTTTTTCCTTGGCATCGAAATAGACGCGCGCTGCTGTCACTTCCCAGCTTGGCTTTCTGGGGCAGCCGTTCTCGTCTTCCACGGCGCAGCCTGAATAGGCCACATAGTCCAGCGTCATGTTGCCGGATTCGTCGCGCGTGCCGCGTTCTGCCGCCAAGCGCCCGCCGGTGCGCAGCACCACCAGCAGGTCTTCGATTGCGCCAGCCTTGAACTCATCTGTCAGCTCGACGCTGTCGGTATAGACGATGTTGCCATCATCATCGACCATGCGGATGTTGCCGGTGGCAAGGATCTGTCCGCTCTCGCGGTCCCACGTTACGTTGTCGGCACGTACCGTCTGCGTATCGTGGCGCAGCACCACGTTACCTTCGGCCCGCACCTTCTCGGCATTGCCGTCATACTGGACCTTGTCCGCCTCGAACCGAACCTGATCGTCCACCGAGGCTTCATCTCCGGGCGGAGAGGCCATCGGCGCTTCCTGCGCAAGGGCAGGGCAAGCGGCCAGCGCTATGAGGGAAGTGGCGAACATGTGCGCAAGGCGCAAGCGTCGATCAAGGGCTTGCGGCTGCGGCCGCCGGGCGGGTTGCATGGGTTGCCTATCGCACCAGTGCACCCTAACTGCAATTCCACATTTTCCGCTTCTGGCCACCTTGCGCCGAAGCGTTGCGTCATTTCCACAGGAGTCCTGAATGAAGGTCGTCTTCCGCACCGCCGATGCCCCGCTTCCCCGGCTTGTTGCCCGCCTTGTGGCGCAAGACGCGCTTCCGGCCGATCTGGACGCGGTGGTGCGCGAAGGCGCCGCCGCTGCGCGGTTCACCGGCAAGGCCGGGCAGACGTTTGAAGCGTTTGTGGCGGGTGAGGGCGGGGTAAAGCGCCTTGCACTCACCGGAATCGGCAAATCCGACGCCGAAGAACGCACCGCCAACCTCGAAAAGGCAGGCGCGGCGCTTACCGCCAAGTACCTGACTTCGGGCGAATCCGCGCTTGCCATTGATTTTACCGGTTCGGGCCTCACTGGCGCACAAGCCGCCTCGGTTCTGTTTGGCGCGCGCCTGCGCGGCTGGCGGCACGATGTCTATCGCACCAAGCTGACCGATGAGCAGAAGCCCTCGCTGACAGAAATCGTCGCCGTCGCCGCGCCCGAAGGCACGGCTGCGGCATGGGAAATCGAATCGGCGCTGGCCGAAGGCATCGAATTCACCCGCGAACTCGTCGCGGAACCTGCGAACGTGATCTATCCCGAAAGCTTCGTCGAACGCGCCAAGGCCCGCCTCGAAGGCACCGGCGTCGAAGTGCTTGTCCTTGGCCTCAAGGAAATGACCGATCTTGGCATGGGCGCGCTCCTTGGCGTGGCGCAAGGGTCGGTGCGCGAACCCAAGCTGCTCGCGATGCGCTGGAAGGGCGCGACCGTCGACAAGCCCACAGCCTTCGTCGGCAAGGGCGTGACGTTCGACACCGGCGGCATCTCGATCAAGCCTGCTGCGGGCATGGAAGACATGAAGTGGGATATGGGCGGCGCAGGTGCGGTGGCCGGCACCATGCTGGCGCTGGCCAAGCGCAAGGCCAAGGCCGACGTGATCGGCGTTTGCGGGCTGGTTGAAAACATGCCCGATGGCAACGCCCAGCGCCCCGGAGACGTCGTTACCTCGATGTCTGGCCAGACGGTCGAAGTGATCAACACCGATGCCGAAGGCCGCCTGGTGCTGTGCGATGCGCTGACATGGGTGCAAAAGGAATATGCGCCCGCCACTGTCATCGACCTTGCCACGCTGACCGGCGCGATCATCGTGTCGCTCGGCAACGAATATGGCGGCATGTTCACCAATGACGATGCGCTGGCCGCCAAGCTGGATGCAGCGGGCAAAACCAGCGGTGATCGCCTGTGGCGCTTCCCGCTCGGCCCCGCTTACGACAAGCTGATCGACAGCCCTATCGCCGACATGAAGAACGTCGGCCCCCGCTATGGCGGCTCAATCACCGCCGCGCAGTTCCTGCAGCGTTATATCGACAAGGGCGTTGCCTGGGCGCACCTCGACATTGCGGGCATGGTCTGGGCCGACAAGCCCGGCCAGACGTGGGACAAGGGCGCCACCGGCTATGGCGTGCGCCTGCTGGATCAGTACGTCCGCACCGTATTGGAGGCGTAAGGATTTAGGAACCGCACTCTAAGTCGGCAGTGATTGCGTTGGGCTACGCCACTATCTCTCACCGTCATCCTGAACTTGTTTCAGGACCCATTTCGCCAATCAAGCTGCGGCTTGGGGTGATAAATGGACCCTGAAACAAGTTCAGGGTGACGCAAAGAGATGGAAATCCGATTTGCTGGGGATCAACAAGAATGCCAAAGATGCGGCGCAAGTCTGATCTTCCGACGAAGATTTGCGCCGCCTGCGGCCTGCCGTTCACATGGCGCAAGAAGTGGGAGCGGGATTGGGACAACGTGAAGTTCTGTTCCGACCGATGCCGCAGCGGGAAGGGGAAAGTGGCCTGATGCGCGTTGATTTCTACCAATTGACCAACGATCCCGCCGAACAGGTTCTTCCCCTGATCGCGCGCAACACGCTTGCCGCCGGGGAACGCCTGCTCGTCGTCTCAGAGGATGCCGCCCAGTTACAGCGCGCCAGTGAAGCCCTGTGGACGCGCCTGCCCGAAACGTTCCTCGCCAATGGCCACGCCAGCGACCCCCACGCTGAACGCCAGCCGATCCTGCTCTCTCCCGAACCTGACCCTGCGAATGGCGCAAAATACCTTGCGCTGGCCGATGGCGTATGGCGCGAAGGCAGTTTCGATCGCGTTTTCCTGCTCTTCCCGCCCGCCCGGATCGACGATGCGCGCGGCTGCTGGCGGATGCTCGGAACGCGTGAGGGTGTGGAACGCCGCTACTGGCGGCAGGAACAGGGCAAGTGGAAAGAGGGGCCGTAAGGCTGCCCTTCACAATTCACCGGAATTCTGCTTAAGGGCCGCAATCAATCATCCCCTGATTGAACGGAGCCAATCCCCATGCGTTTCAAAGGCCTCGATCTCAACCTGCTCGTGGTTTTCGATGCGCTGATGGAAACCCGCAGCGTCACCCGCTCGGCTGAACGCATTGGCCTCACCCAGCCCGCCACCAGCGCTGCATTGCGCCGTTTGCGTGACTATTTCGGGGATGAGATCGTTGTCGCCGTAGGCAAACGGATGCACCCCACGCCCTTTGCCGAAGGGCTCTATCCACAAATCCAGCAGGCCCTGCGCGGGGTGGAGCGCGCCATTACCGCGCCGACTGCGTTCGATCCTGCAACCTCGAACCGCTGCTTCCGCATCATCGGATCAGACTACATCATGGTGGCCGTGCTGGTCCCCCTGATCGAACGTTTTGCGCGCACAGCACCCGGCTTGCGCGTCGAAATCGTCCAGCCCACTGAAAGCAGCGCCGGAGAGCTTGAGGCGGGCAAGGCCGATCTGCTTGTCACACCCGAACCGTTCCTTGCTACGTGGCACCCGCACGAAGTTCTGTTCGAAGAAGAACAGGTCGTTGTCGGTTGGAGCGAGAACCCCATTTTTGCACGTGGCATCACTGTTGATGATTTCTATGCCGCCGGTCACGTAACCATCGCGTTCGGGGACAACCGCACACCTGCATTTGCCGATTCCACCCTGTCCCGGATGGGGCGTGAACGGCAGATTGAAGTCACCGTTTCCAGCTTCGCCTCGGCCCCGTGGTTCATTGAAGGCACATCGCGCCTCGCCGTCCTGCACGAACGCCTTGTTCGGCAGATCGCCCGTCGCTTCAATCTTGCATGGTCGCCCCTGCCGTTCGTCTTCCCGAAGATGAACGAGATGATGCAATTTCACCAATCCCGCGCTGAGGATGCAGGCTTGTCGTGGCTACGTCAGCAAATGCGTGAGGTTGCAGCAGAAGCGGCTTAAACCCGCGTCGCCGCCCCATCGCGCACGCTCCACACCGCACTCTCACCCGCAATGTCGGCAAACGGGGCCATTTCGGTCCCCGTCATCCACACTTGCGCGCCGCTCAGCGCCAGCCGCTCGAACAGTGCCCCGCGCCGCACCGGATCAAGATGCGCGGCGATTTCATCCAGCAGCAGCAGCCGGGGCCGCTCCCCCGCCGTCAGCCCTGCATGGGCGAGCACGATGGCAATCAGCATCGCCTTCTGCTCCCCGGTCGAGCAATCCGCCGCCGGTGAATTCTTCGCCGCCAGCGTCACCGCCAGATCATCGCGATGCGGCCCGGTCAGCGATCGCCCCGCCGCCCGGTCCCGCCGCCGTCCATCGCGCAACATCGCGCGCAAGGCTTCGGCTTCCAGCGGCACCTCACTGGCATAGGCCAGCATCGGCCGTGCAAAGGGCTGCTCGGGCACCGTGTCGAGCACCTGCACCAGTTCCGCCACCAGCGCCGCCCGCGCCGCCGCCATCGCCGCCCCGGTCTGCGCCATCTGCGCTTCGATCCCGTCCAGCCACAGCGGATCGGGCTCGGTGGGGTCTGACAGCAGCCGGTTGCGCTCGCGCAGCGCGGTCTCATAGCGGGTGGCATTGCGCGCATGAACAGGCTCGCGTGCCAGCACCAGCCGGTCCAGAAAGCGCCGCCGCGATCCCGCGCTTTCGGCAAAGATCCGGTCCATCGCGGGCGTCAGCCAGGTGATCGAAAGCCACTCGGCCAGCCGCGCCGCCGGGCCTTCCGCCCTATTGATCCGCACCGTCCGGCGATTGGGAGCCTGCGCATCGGTCGCCGTGCCGATCTGCACCGCGCCGTCCTCCATATCCGCCACCACGGCAAAACCACCGCCGCCATCACGCCCCGCCATTTCGGATGGCTGCGCACGCCGCAGACCTCTACCGGGAGCCAGCAGGCTCACCGCCTCCAGCACATTGGTCTTCCCTGCGCCGTTCTCTCCCACCAGCACGTTGAACGCCTGCATGTCCTCAAGCCGCGTAGCAGCATGATTGCGAAAATCGCGCAGGGTCAGGCGGGTGAGGGACATTGTTGGGTGGCGTTACCGGGTTTCTTTGGTGGCGCAAGAAAGAGTGTTTCACGCAGAGACGCAGAGAAGAAGGGAGGCGCGAAGATGTGGCGCTTGCGGCGCAGCCGCTTACGATCTTGAAACGCGCGCATCCGAACGAATCTGCCAAGAAGGCCTGCGGCGCTCACAACCTCTTCGCGTCCCCCTTCTTCTCTGCGTCTCTGCGTGAAACACCCTTCCTTTTTACCCCCGCTCGCCCAGCCCATGCTTTTTCATGCAATGCCGCAGCTGGTCATATGTCAGCCCCAGCGCCTTGGCTGTCTGCCGCTGGTTATAGCGGTTGCGGCCCAGATGGTGCTCGATGATCGCCCGCTCATGCGCATCCACCGCCGAACGCAAGTCGCTTACCCCATCCAGATCCGCTGATGGAGCCGTCGCGCGCACCGGCACGGCTGCTGCGCTATCCGGCGCATCTGCCGCGCGCGGCGGGGTCAGCGGCTTCCACGGGCTGTCGAAGGGATCGAACTGCACATGGCCGATGGGCTGCGTCGCGTCGTCCCAGCGATAGACCGCCCGTTCCACCACATTGCGCAATTCGCGCACGTTGCCCGGCCACAGATAGTCCTCTATCGCCTTCTGCACCGATGCCGCAAAGCCCGGCCACGAATCCCAATGCAATTCTGCCGCCATGCGCCGCCCGAAGTAATCGGCCAGCACTGCAATATCCCCCTCGCGCACCCGCAGCGGGGGCAGGGTAATCACCTCGAAGCTTAGCCGGTCAAGCAAGTCAGGCCGGAACCGACCCTGTTCGGCCATCTTGGGCAGGTCTTCGTTGGTCGCTGCCACGATGCGCACGTCCACGCGCACCGGCTTGCTCGAACCAATACGCGTCACCTCGCCATATTCCACGGCGCGCAGCAGTCGCTCCTGCGCGCCCATCGATAGCGTGCCCAGTTCGTCGAGGAACAGCGTGCCCTTGTCGGCCTCCTCGAACCGACCGGTCCGCGCGCGGGTCGCGCCGGTAAACGATCCGGCTTCGTGCCCGAACAGTTCGGCCTCGATCAGCGTTTCGGGCAGGGCCGCGCAGTTCATCGTAACCAGCGGTTCCTGCCAGCGTGTGGACAGGCGGTGGAGGCGCTCGGCGATCAGTTCCTTGCCGGTCCCGCGCTCTCCGATCACCAGCACCGGGCGCCGCATTGGCGCGGCGCGGCTGGCCCGTTCGACCGCGTCCAGAAACGCGCCCGATTGCCCCATGAATTGCGTTTCCCGGTCCATGCCTGAAGGTTAGCGCATTTTCCCAAGCCTTCGCAAGATTTCCCAACACGAAAAGTGCTGCACCCTAAAAATGTGCCGGAAATCCGGGCCTCATACAGTTTGGCACACTGCTTGCTCTACCATGAACAACCCGGCAGCACGCCGATCCAACCCGCCGAAAGGTCATTCAGATGTACACCGCCCGCTTCTTCTCCACCCAGCTCGGACGCGCCAGCCTCGCCAGCATTGGTGCGATGGTGGTGCTGTGCTGCTTCGCTCTCAGCCAGCCAGCATTGGTGCGATGGTGGTGCTGTGCTGCTTCGCTCTCAGCCAGCAGGTCAGCCAGGTGCCGACTGTCGTCGCTTCGACTGCGGCAATCACTGGTGAGCTTGCATGATGACCGATGAACTTTCCCCGATCCGTCCTCATGGAAAGGAGGGTGGTCGCACCACCCGCCTTGATGCTGAACTGGATCGCCTCCGCGCCTCTGCCAAGGATGCTTTTGGCCAGAGCAACGGCTCCTCATCCAATGCCTCCTTCAAGTCCCCCAATTTCAACACCGGAGTAAACCTGATGGGCATCTTCTCGCGGACTCGCGATATCATTGCTGCCAATTTCAATGACTTGCTTGATAAGGCCGATGATCCGTCCAAGATGATCCGCATGATCATCATGGAGATGGAAGAGACGCTGGTCGAAGTCCGCGCGTCCGCTGCCCGCACCATTGCCGATCAAAAGGAAATGGGCCGTCACGTGGCAAAGCTGGAACGCCTTCAGGCCGACTGGTCGGAAAAGGCCCAGCTTGCGCTGTCGAAGGACCGTGAAGATCTGGCCCGCGCTGCTCTGGTGGAGAAGAAGAAGGCCGCCGACATGGGCGACCAACTTCGTACAGAGATCACCGTGCTCGACGATGCAATGCGCGCTTATGAGCAGGACATCGAAAAGCTGCAGACCCGCCTGCGCGAAGCCCGCAGCCGCCAGACCGCCATCGCCGCCCGCCTCGAAAGCGCCGAAAACCGCGTCCGCCTGCGCACACTGCTCGCCAGTGAGCGTGTGGACGAGGCGATGGCCCGCTTCGACCAGCTCGAACGCCGCGTCGACTATGCCGAAGGCCGCGCCGATGCGTTGAGCCTGGCCGATGGCAACTCCAAGCCGGGCCTCGCCGACGAAATCGCCGCTCTCGCCGGGCAGGACAAGATCGACGAAGAACTCGAAGCGATGAAGCGCCAGCTTGGGAAGGAAGGCTAAGTCATGGAAGACGTTCTCGTTCCCATCGGCGTCGTCGGCATGTTGTTTGTCGGCCTGCCGTGGCTGATCCTCCACTACATCACCAAGTGGAAGACTGCGCCGACGCTCACCAGCGGTGACGAAGCCCTGCTCGAAGAGCTGTACCAGCTTGCCAAGCGGCTCGATGATCGGATGGACACCGTCGAGCGCCTCGTCGCTGCCGACAACCCCGAATTCAAACCGGCGCGCATCATGCACGACCGTGAAACCGACAACCAGAAACTGGCCGAACTTGACCGCATGTTCGCCGAACAGGGAAGGACCGTAAAGTGAGCAGCCCACGCACCCGCTTTTACCGCGACAAGGTCAACGGCAAGTTCATGGGCGTCTGTTCGGGGATAGCCGACTACACTGGGGTCGATGCCCTGTGGATACGCCTCGGCTTCCTGATCCTCGCTTTCTCGATGGGCTGGCCCTTCTTCCTCTACTTCGCACTTGGCGTGCTTGCTTCCAAGAAGCCTGGCCATCTTTACAGCGACCGCGAAGAGCAGAAGTTCTGGCAGGGCGTCCGCCAATCGCCTGCCCGCACGGCCCGCGAAGTGCGCGCCAGCTTCCGCGATATTGATCGCCGCCTGGCCGATGTGGAAAGCTTCTACGTCAACTCGAACCCGCGCCTTTCGGCCGAAATCGAGAAGCTGCGCTGACCTGCACCTAACTGCACCTAAAACGCACCAAAACCGTCCTGAGGGGGACTGAACATCATGGGACCCGAAGTTATAGGGCCGCTGATCCCGATCATCGCGCTGTGCATTCCGATCGTCGCGATCTGGACCAAGCACCGCCAGAAGATCGCCGAGATGCAGATCAACGCCACGGCCGAACTGAGCGCCGAAAAGGCCGCCCAATACGCCCAGCACACCCGCGAACTCGAAGAGCGCGTCCGCGTCCTTGAACGGATCGTCACCGACAAGGGTTTCGACACCGCCGCGCAGATCGAAGCGCTCCGCCGTGATAGTGCCGCAATCGAAGACCGGAGGGTGTGATGGCGCTTGAAAACCTTGCACAAATCACCAACCTCGCCCCGCTGATCGCCACAGTGACAGTGGCCGGCGTGACCGGATGGGTCTTCACCACCTGGCTGCGCGTCCGCCACGGATACCCGCTGGATGGCGCCTGGGGGCAGGCGGTCTATCCCAAGACTTCCAGCGCAGAACTTGAGCGGATCAAGCTGCTCAGCCAGGAAAACGCCCAGCTCCGCGCCGAACTCGGCTCGGTCAAGGACCGCCTCGCCAATGTGGAGCGGATCGTAACGGACAGCGGCTTTGGCCTGACGCAGCAGATCGAGGCGCTTCGGTTGGAGAACGGTGACAGGAGGCCGCAGTGAACTTTGGCGGACCGACTTTCGTGCTGGCGATCATTGCGATTTGCACCGGCAGCTGGCTGATCAACAACTGGATACGCGCCCGCCACGGCTATGCGCTGGAAGACGAATGGGGCGGCAAGACCCATCGTACCGACGACAAGGTTGTGGATGCGCTGCGCGAGGAAAATGCCCTTTTGCGCCAGCAGCTTGAGGCAACGCACCAGCGATTGGCCAACGTCGAGGCAATCGTCACAGACCGGGGCTTCGATGTGGCCAACCAGATCGAAGCGCTGCGCCGCGAGAACCCCGCCCTCAAGCAGGATGACGCACGATGAGCGAGGATGTGATCTACGGCCTTGCCTTCATGCTGGTGGTCGTGCCGGTGGTGATGGGTGTGCTGTCCGATATGTACAAGCGCCGCCTTGCCTTTCGGGAACGTGAGCTGGCATTGCTGTCCAAGCAGACCGCCGAAAAGGCCGCGCAATATGCTGCGCAGGCCGAGCGGTTGGAGCAGCGGGTGCGCGTGCTGGAACGCATCGCCACCGAGAACGACGCCGATCTGGCCTTGCGCATCGAAAACCTGCGCGATGCCAAGGTGAACTGAGCAACCGCCGCGTTTTCGCGCGCAAGGTAAGCCCAACCGCAACAGGGAGTTGCCGACATGACTTCCGATTTTGTCCTAGCCTTCTCCGGCCTCACCGGCCTTGCCATGATCGCCCTTGCTGCCCTGCGCGGTTGGGACGGGTGGCTGGCCCTGAAGCGCCTCGAACTCGAACGCCACGATACGGGTGATGCTGCGAGCCTGATCGACCTTGCCGACATGCGAGAACGCCTGCGCAAGCTGGAAGCCATCGCCGCCGGGGTAGACCTTTAATCTAAATCCTCTGCTCCCCCGCGAAGGCGGGGGCCTCAGTCGGTTTAAGCCGGCGCTCCGCAAAAGGCCTGAGGCCCCCGCCTTCGCGGGGGAGCGGGGTAATTCGGTCCTTCGACAAGCTCAGGATGAGCGGGTTTGGGAGAACATTTTCTTTCTCCGCTCATCCTGAGCCTGTCGAAGGATGCACCACCAGGCGGTGGACGCCACCCCAACCACCCGCTAGATGCGAATCATGCGCAAACTCGATGACATTCTTGAAGAGTATGAATTCCTTGATGGCGATGAACGCTATCGCCTGCTGATCGAGCTGGGGCGCGAGCTGGAAGAGATGCCCGATGCGCTGAAAACCGATGCCACGCTGGTGCGCGGCTGCTCGGCCAGCGTATGGGTTTATCCGACGCAAGGCGATGACGGCAGCTTGCACTTTCTGGCCGACAGCAACGCCGCGATCACCAAGGGCATCGTCGCGCTGGTGCTGTCCACCGTGCAGGACCGGCCCGCGCCCGAAGTGGCCGAAACCGACATTGCCGCAGCGCTCGGCCCGTTCGATCTCAAGAAGCAGCTATCCTCGAACCGCACCCAGGGCGTGCCCAACATGATCGCGCTGGTGCGTGAACATGCCGCGCGCCTTGCCGCTGCGGCCTGACGGGCAGGGGGCTTGCGCCGCCAACTCTATCTGGCTGGCGGCCTGATCAGTGTGGCGCTGGGCACGCTGGGCGTGTTCCTGCCGCTGCTGCCGACGGTGCCGTTCCTGCTGCTGGCCACGTTCTGCTTTGCCCGGTCAAACCCGGTGTGGGAGCAGCGCCTGCTCGATCACCCGCGCTATGGCCCGCCCTTGCGGCAATGGCGTGAACGGCGCGCCATTTCGCGCAAAGGTGTGACCTCCGGCGCTGATTGGCACGGTTCTCCAGCGCTTGGCGGCACGGCAAGAGCGAGTTGCCTTCCGGGCATCAGGCGGCCTTGGCCGTCACCTC
>NZ_NCII01000054.1 GCF_002256775.1 Novosphingobium sp. 17-62-19
CTACGTGCCCAACGACTACCAGGTCGGCCAGACCGGCAAGATCGTGGCGCCCGAAGTTTACATCGCGGTCGGCATCTCCGGCGCGATCCAGCACCTTGCGGGCATGAAGGATTCCAAAACCATCATCGCCATCAACAAGGACGAAGACGCCCCCATCTTCCAGGTCGCCGACATCGGCCTCGTCGGCGATCTCTTCACGCTGGTCCCGGAACTCACCGGCAAGCTTTGATCCAAGTACCACGCTGGAGTGTTTCCCCGGGGAAACACTCCAAATGGGTTAGTTGAGGTGCGTTGATGGGTGAGAACGTGAAGGCCGTTCGTCTTGCAAAGTCCGTAGGCGAGGCAGGACCGAAGCCAAGTCACGGCCGTGCGGCCCTTCTCGCATCCATTGCTCGCGGCGCGCGCCTCACTCCCACCTATCTGATGCTTGTGGCGCTCGCCACGGCCATTGCCCATGTCGGTCTGCTGATGGACTCGGCCCCGGTCATCATCGGCGCGATGTTGATCTCGCCCCTGCTCGGCCCGATCATGGGCTTCGGCTTCGGTGTTGCCATTTTCGAACTCGCCCTGCTTCGCCGTGCTGCCAAATCGCTGGGCGCGGGCATGGTTCTGGCCATCCTCATCGCCATTGTCCTGACCTGGATTTCTCCGATTCAGGATGTAACGCCCAGTATGCTTGCCCGCGTGCGGCCGAACCTGCTCGACCTGCTGGTTGCGGTGTTCGGCGGTATCGCCGGGGCCTATGCCACTGTCCGGCGCGAGGCGATCAGTCTTGTCGGCGTTGCCATTGCCACCGCGCTGGTCCCGCCGCTTGCTGTCGTCGGCTTTTCCATCGCCACTTTGCGCATGGACTATGCCTGGGGTGCGCTGCTGCTGTTCATCACCAATGCTACGGCCATAGCGCTGATGGCCACGATCACTGCGCGCGTGCGCGGTTTCGGCACGCAGCTTTCGCCGCGCCAAAGCTGGGCGCAGACCACCGGCATCTTTGTGGCGCTGATCGCTCTGGCCATCCCGCTTGGCCTGCGTCTTGCCGCCAACGTGCGCGAGGCACGCGCGCAATCGGCCATCAACCGCGAGTTGCAGGAACTGGCAGGGCCGGGGGCACGGATCGACCGGCTCGACAGCAACCTTGGCGGAACGCCTGCGCAAGTCGATGCCGTGGTGATGGCGCCCGCATACAACGAAGGGCTGCAAGACCGTTTTGCAGACCGCGTTGAGGGCCTGCTCGGTCGCGATGTCAATGTCCGCCTCGTGCAGATCCGCAGCGGCACGCCTGAGGCTGACGATGCTCGCCGCGCGCTGGAAGATGCCATCGCCACCGAACGTTCGCGCAAGGAAGAAGTCACTCGCCTGCGTGCCACGCTTGCGCGGATTGTCGATGCCGATGGCGCGGCAGTTCTGGTCGATCCTGAACGCCGCTCGGCCCGCGTGTTCTCGGCAGAACCGCTGCCGGATTCCACCCTCGCGGCGCTTCAGATCGCCTTTCCGGGCTGGACGCTGACCTGGGGTGAGGCCGAGCCGCCTGCTGATGAACCTACGTCAGCCGCAGAGTGAGGCACTGGCTGAAATCATCCAGCACGTAGTCGGCAAAGGCGTCGCAATTGACGAAGCCATGCTTGCGATAAAGACCCAGCGCAGGTTCAAACGCCGCACCTTGCCCCGTTTCCAGACTGACACGGCCATATCCGCGCGTCCGCGCCACGCCCAGCAAGTGCAGCAGGATCGCCTCGCCGATACCCTTGCCCAGCCATTCCGGTGCAACGCGCATCGATTTCAGCTCGCCATGCGTAGCATCCAGTTCGCGAATCGCGCCCATTCCCGCCAATTCTTCGCCTGCCCATGCCGAGAAGAACGTCACGCCCGGCTGGCGCAATTGCTCCACCGGCAGCGCATGAACTTTGCAGGCGGGGGAATGCGCGTGCATTCCTGAAAGGTGCAGCGCCACCAACTCGCGTATCGGCTTGCCCGAAAGATCGTCCTCCACGAATCGCAAGTCCATCGTCAGGCCCTTTCGCTGTGCTTGTCCGCCTTGCGCTTGCCGAAGCGCATCCCTGTTTCCAGTCGCGCCCGAAGCTGCGCGTAGTAGGCTTCCAGAAACGCGCGTTCATCACCCGCACCGGCATTCCAGCCAATCTTGCGGCAGATCGCCTCGGTCACATCGCGCAAGCCATCGGCGCGGTTTTCGCGCAGTACGCGTTCCAGCACCTGCAGTTCATACTCGCCATAAATGGCAAGGTCAGCATCGCTGAACCGGTATTGCGCGCCGGTCTCCTGCGAATGCCCGCGCGCCGCGCCACCTACTGAAAGCGCCGTTTCAAGCTTGGTCTTTGGCGCTTCCACCACCCACGTGCCTGCAATCATGTCACCACAGCGCAGCCTGTCGCGGTTGAAGAACGGGAACAGCGCAAAGATCAGGAACCAGCCGAGGCCAGCCCAACCGGCCATTTTGGTGTCGCCACCTTCCACGCTGGCGGAAATGAAGAAGATCAGCGGCATGAACAGTTCGATGTCGCGCACCAGATTGCGCGCGATCACCGCTTCTGTCGTGAGTCGCCCGCCGTTTACCCCGCGCGCTCGCGCCGCCACGCGGATGCCGCAGATGCGCTTTCCGGGCGTTGCTCCGCGCGGGCCGAGTTCGAAGAACAGGAACCACGCATTGCGGAACAGGAACATTGCCACCACCCACACGATCACCAGCGCCTGCATCGCGCGCCCAGCGGGGCCATCCTCCTTGTTGAAATTAAAGCCGATGCCATTGGCGATCCAGGCCAGAATCAGTGTGGAGCCGATGATGGCACCGAAAATCATCAACAGATCAAGGAACAGCGCCGCGGCCCGCGATCCCCGCGATGCCAGCATGAACGGGATCGGCACCCCTTCGGGCGAGACCACCATGCGCCGCCGCTTGTCACCATCGGCGCGGACCGGACCGGTTTGCGTTTCACCGCGGCGGCGGAAGGGTATTTTCAGGGCAATCGTCATCAGCGCACACCCCTGCGGAAGGCGAAGAAATAACCGGTCCACAGCACCAGCATGAACCCGCCCACGATCAGACGCGATGGCGTGGAATCCACCATCTGGCGCGCGAAGCCTTCAAGCAAAGCGGCGATGACCAGCATCAAAACCACCCCGGTCATCACTTGCGCCGCGCGCCGGCCTGCTGCGGCCGCCGCATCCATCACCGGCAGGTTGCCCGGAAAGGCCATCGACCGCCCCACGTGAATGCCCGCCGCGCCGGCCAGCAGAATCGCAAACAGTTCGGTCGTGCCGTGGATGGAAAGCCAGCCGACGAAATCGAGCAACAGGCCTTGCCCGTGATAGAGCCACAGCATTGCCCCCAGCAGCGCAGTATTGTGGATCAGCAGCAGCATCGTCGGCAGCCCGAAGGCAAAGCCCAGCGCAAAGCACAGGATCGAAACTTGCGCATTGTTGCTGAACAGGCTGGCGGCAAACACGCTCATGCCATCCTGGTCCTGATTGCCGAACAGCGTGCCCCGCAGAACTTCCCTGCTCGCGCCCGGAACCCGTTCATCGGCAAATCCGCCGGGGACGAGCGAATAGTACCATTCGGGGTTGGACGCGACGAGCAACCAGCCGACCACCGTTCCTGCCACCATCAGCGCCAGCGCAATCAGCAGATCCACGCCAAGCCCGCGCACGCTGGCGCTCCACCCGCCGCCGAGAAAGCCGCGGAACCACGACCACAGCGAAGCGCGCGGGCCATAGACTAGGAACCACGCCCGCTGCGTGAGCGCTTCGAGATAGCCGACTAGCGCGGCATCGAGCGAGGTTTCGCGCGCGATCGAAAGGCTGGAGGCCGCCGTGCGATAGAGCGTGGGCAGGGCGAGCAGATCTTCGTCCGAAAGCCCGCGCGTGCGGCCTGCTTCCATGCGCTTCAGGATCGCATCGAGCCGTTTCCAGTCCGCCTCGCGCTCCAGCCGGAACCGGTCTGACCGCAGAGCGGCCTGTTCAGCGGCAACGACAGTTTCGGACGGTTTGGAGAACCAGCCGCCGATGCGTTGGGCGATGCCAGTCGTTACCGCGTTCATCCGATCCGCCCTTCGCGCTTGATGGCAAGGTAGGCGTCGAGCAGCCGCGTGCCGATCTGGTCATGCCTCGCTTCAAGCACGCGCACGCCAAGATGCCGCAACCGCTGCAGCACCAGCGCGCGCTGGCGGATCAGGCTGCTGGCGGTGACGGCTTCGGCCACTGATTGCATGTCTGTGACGTCCGCCGTGGTGATTCCGGCCAGTTCGGCGTCGGTCATCACCACGAACAGGACCAAGTGCTTGTCGACCAGACGGCCCACGTTCTCCACCATCAGTTCAGCGCTGGTGGGGTCGGAAAAGTCGGAGAACAGCACGACCAGCGAACGCCGCCGCAACCGCGCGGCCAGCGTGGAGAGTGCCAGCGTGAAGTTCGGCTCGCCGGGGTGGTAATCAAGCTTGGCGGCGGCGCGTTGCAGCCGGGCGAAATCGCGGCTGTCGGTGACGAAGGGCGTGGCGACTTCGGGCCGCGCGGCAAAGCCGAACAGGGCGACGCGATCCTGCGCTTTCAGCGCGACATAAGCGGTGGTCAGCGCGGCGGTGACGGCACGGTCGATCCGGGGCAGGCCCTCGATCGGCTCGCACATCGCCTGCCCGCAATCGAACGCGAAGACGATCTGGTTGTTGCGCTCGACCTCGTATTCCTTGGCATAGAGCCGTCCGTGGCGGGCCGAGCTTTTCCAGTCGATGCGGCGGCGGTCCATGCCGGGTTCGTATTCGGCCAGCGCTTCAAAATCGGTGCCTTCGCCCCGGATGCGCCGCGCGATCATGCCGAACTGAGCGTCGCGCAGGAAGATTTGCAGTGCCGGGCTGCGCACGGGGGCGATGTTGGGCCAGACGCGGACTTCGGCATTCAGCGCGCGGTTCGCCTGCCGGTGCGCAAGGCCGAGCGGCCCGGTCCAGCGCAGCCATACGCGCGTTACTGCGCCGGTGCCGCGCCGGTTGGGCACAAGCTGGGTCGTCCCGCTCCATGCGCCGTCGGCAAAGGCCAGCGGCAGGGCGATGCGCCCGCCAGCGCTGAGGCGCGGGTCGCATTCCAGCACCGCTTCAGGGCGCGCGCGCGGTGCGGTGCGCGATAGGTCGGCCATGACCGTCAGTCTTGCCGTCTCGCCCACTTCGGCATCGCCGGGCACCACCACGCGCAGATCGTCGAGCGATCCGGCGAACAGTCCATCAAGCAGCACCAGAACCAGCAGCGCTCCGCCCAGTGCAGGCGCGGCGATCCATGCGCCGGGGGCTGCTGCGGCCAGCAACAGCGCTACCGGGGCCAGCCCTGCGATCAGCAGGACCGCGCGGCCTGTTGGCAGAAGGGCGGGCGGCCTGTTCAACGCGGCGCTTCCGTGCCCTCAACCAGCGCGGCCACGATGGCTTCCACCTGCTTGCCCTCGATCTCTGCCGCCGGGCTGAGCATCAGGCGGTGGCGCAGAACGGCGGTGGCGAGTGCTTTCACGTCATCGGGAATCGCATATTCGCGGCCATCCAGCGCCGCCCGCGCCCGTGCGGCGCCTGCCAGCAGCACCGCTGCGCGCGGGCTTGCGCCGACCACCAGATCACTGCTTTCGCGCGTGGCGCGGATCAGCCGGACGACATAGTCGACCACCGATTCTGCCATCGTTACCGCAGCCACCGCAGCCTGCGCCGCCTTCAACTGCGCGGCATCGGCCACGGCGGAAACGCCCAGATCCGCAGGCTTCGGCGCGCCGCGCCCTTCGCCATAGCGGGTGACGATCCGGGCTTCTTCCTCAGCAGAGGGGTATTCGACCAGCAGCTTGAACAGGAAGCGGTCAAGCTGCGCTTCGGGTAGCGGATAGACGCCTTGGCTCTCGATCGGGTTCTGCGTTGCCACCACCATGAAGCGGTCGGACAGGGCGTGTGCCTCGCCATCCAGCGTCACACGGCGTTCCTGCATGGCTTCGAGCAGCGCGGCCTGCGTCTTGGGCGGGGTGCGGTTGATTTCGTCGGCCAGCAGCAGTTCGTGGAAAATCGGGCCTCTGGTCAGTGTGAACTGGCTGGTCTGGAAGTTGAACAGGTTGGAGCCGAGGATGTCCCCCGGCATCAGATCGGGGGTGAACTGGATGCGGCCGAAGTCCAGACCCAGCGTGGCGGCGAAGGTTTGCGCAAGGAACGTCTTGGCGGTTCCGGGCGGTCCTTCGAGCAGGACATGGCCGCCTGCGAAGAGCGCGACGAGCAGATGATCTAGCACCTGTTCCTGACCCACCACAGCCTTGCCAACCTCGGCCCGGATGGCGGCGGAAAGCGCGCCAAGGCCGCCTAGGGTCATTCTAGGTGCATTTTGGTTCACTTCAGAAGCCTTTCTATATTTTGCAGAACCAGCGCGCGCCGGGTCACGTCATGCGGTTTGCGCGCATCGCGCAAGTGCCGGGCCGCACTGGAAAATGTCGGGCCGGAAACGCTGCGCCTTTCCTGCGCCACATCGATCAGGCGCTCAATCTCGGCAGGCGCAAGGCCTCTTGGCAATCCCAGCGCCAGCGCGATCCGCTCCCGCACAGCATCGGCATAAGGCGCGGCGGCGAGGTGGACACGGCCCGCGCGGCGGATCAGGCCAGCGGCGTTGGCGACCAGCGCGGCCTTGCCCATCGCGATTTCCGGCCCTTGCGCCAATGCGGGGCCGAAGCGATGCAGCGCGCGCCATGCCATTGCCAGCGCGGCCAGCAGCAGGCAGATCGTGGCGGCAAGGAAGGGCGGCTCAAAGGCCAGCGTCAGCAGGTTCCGGTTTGCGCCGAAGCCATTGAATGTCATGTCAAAAGCGATCGGCATCGAACGATCATCCGCCGTCGCCAGCACCAGATCGCGGGCCATGAGCGCCGTCGCCTTGTCGGCAAGGCCCCAATTGTCCAGCAGGTCCGGTTCGAACACCATGACCACCGGATAGAGATCCTCGTCGTCCCCGCCATAGTCCGGGTCGATCCCGGCGAAATCGTTGAGGCCGGGATAGTAGCCATCATCGTCCAGCCACGCGGCAAGGATCTTGCCGTTTCCGGCATTGACGATGGGCACCAGCCCTTTGCCCGATCCGCTCTCCACCTGCTTGTCATCGGGCAGCTTTCCGCGCCGCTCACCCACGCGCCAGCCGCCAGCAGGGGGCAATTTGTCGTTGCTCAGTTCCACCGTGACGTTGTCGGCAAAGCCGGGCCATTCCGGCAGGCCGGTGGAGACGATCTGCACCCAGCCGCGCTTTGCCTTGGTGGAATTGGCAGCCATCGCGAACCACTTGGGCGCGATGACCAGCGTCGGGCCGATGTAGCGCCGTGCTTCGACGACTTTGGCGATTTCCTTGCCCTCGGCCCCGGCGGGTGGGGTTAGGATCAGCAGACCGGGAGCGCTTTCGATGGTTTGGCGGTTGCGCAGGCGCTGCACGTCCAGCCCTTCGGCCTCGAGCATCTGGGCGAGACCGGCAAAGCCGTTAAGCCCCTTGCCACCGACATGCGCGCCGCCGTTGTTGCCGCTGCCGCCAGTATCGTTGCCAAGGAACCAGAGCAGTGCGACAAAAGCCAGCGCACCGACCAGCAACATGCCGATCACCGTGCCCCTTGAGAATGGAGAGGGCGCGGCGCTCAAACCTTCGCTCCCAGCGGTTCCAGCGCAAAGCGGGCATAAGCGGCGCGCGCGGTGGACCAATCCTCGGCCCCCAACGGCCGTAGAGCATAGCGGGCACGCTCCACCAGCGTGGCGATAGTGCCGAACGCCGTCCGTGCCTCGGCAGGCAGGCCCTCAATCGCGCCAATCTCGCGCGCGGTGCTGGCAGGTTTGAGCCAATCGGGCCGTGCGCGCGCGATCTGGCCCACGCTGCGCTGGAGCAGCAGGTGCGCAGCCTCTGCGAACAGCCCTTGCGCGGCCAGCCGGTCGGCGTCCTCCAGCAGGGCCAGCGCCTCTTCGCGCGGCGGCGTCCATTCCGGCGCGGCCACGGTGCCGCGTCCCTTGCGCGCCAGCCATAGTGGCCAGAGCAGCGACCAAGCGATCCATGCGACGCCAAGCCCCGCGCCGATCATCAGCAGCAGTTCGATAACGCCCCAACTGCCGCCCAGCAGCCGCCCCAGCGGGGACAGCAGCCATTCCAGCCATTCACCCAGAATCTTCATCCATTCAGGCGTTTGTGGCGGAGGATCGGGCGCAATGGGGGCGAACTGGATGTCGGACGAATCACGGACCGAGCGCCAAGCCTCTTCGGCTGACGCAGCGTCTTCGTTCACAGAATTTGCTGCCGCCCCGACTGTCACCCATGCAACCTTGCACGCGCGTCAACCCGGTTCAAGCGCAACTGCATCAGCCCCGGATGCGCTCCATTGGATAGGTACCAAGAATGCGCAGATCCTTGGCGAAGAAGCCCAGCTCTTCCAGTGCCAGATCGACCGCACGCTCACCCGGCGCGCCGACGATATCGGCAAAAAATTCGGTCGCGGCAAAGCTCGCGCCGCGCTGGTAGCTTTCCAGCTTGGTCATGTTGACCCCGTTTGTGGCAAAGCCGCCCAGCGCCTTGTAAAGCGCGGCAGGAATGTTGCGCACTTCGAACACGAAAGTGGTCATGGCCGGGACCGTGATCCTGGCCGGATCGAGCGCCGTCTTTGAGAGAATCACGAAGCGCGTCGTGTTGTCATGCGCGTCCTCGACATTGTCCTCGATGATCTTGAGGCCATAGAGTTCTGCCGCAATGCGCGGGGCCAGTGCGGCCACAACAGGATCGCGCAGTTCTGCCACGAATGCCGCCGCGCCTGCGGTGTCGGGATAGCTCATCGGCACGATGCCCCGCTCGCGCAGATAAAAGCGTGATTGGCCCAGTGCTTGCGGGTGGCTGTACGCCGCGGTGAACGGGCCATCGCCGAGCGCCATCAGGCTCGCGTGAATTTCAACGAAATGCTCGCCAACAATCGACAATCCGCTTTCCGGCAACAGGAAGTGGATATCGGCCACGCGCCCGTGCTGCGAATTTTCGATGGGAATGATGGCCTGCCCCGCACGGCCTTCCTTCACCGCATCCAGCGCATCTTCGAAAGAAAAACACGGCAGCGGCAGGCAATCGGGCAAGGCTTCCATCGCGGCGCGGTGCGAGTTTGCACCCGGCGCGCCCTGAAACGAAACCGCGCGGGCCGGATCAGCGGTGGCGGCGGCGGCCATCTGCTCGACAAGCGCGAGCGCGGGGGCGGGATAGCTCTGCATGATGGGCGCGCGTTAAGCTGCTGCGCCCTTTCCGGCAAGCGACATTGCTTTTTTGGGGATGAAACCATCTTGCGTTGCGGCATGGCGCTCACTAGAGCGTGCCCCAACTCGCGCGGGTGTCGGCAAGGTGTCGGCGTGCGCCTATGGGGCTTCTAAATGGACGACCGCTTCAATACCATCGCCGGATGGACCTTGTTCGGGGGCATCGTGGCTCTGGGGCTTTCCAGCCTTTCGGGACACTACTTCCTGGCTGACAAAGCTCATCGCCCCCATGAAATGGGCTATGTGATCGAAGGCGTTGAAGAAGAAGCCGCCGCTGGTGGCGAGGCTGAAGTGCCGCTGCCCAACCTGCTGGCTGCTGGCGATGTTGCCAAGGGTCAGGCCGTGTTTGCCAAGTGCAAGGCCTGTCACACCGCCGATCAAGGCGGCGCAAGCGGCATTGGCCCGAACCTGTATGGCATCGTGGGCAAGCCGATTGGCAAGCACGTTGCCGGTTTCGCCTATTCGGCAGACCTTGCCGGACACGGTGGCAACTGGGACTTCGCCAACCTTGATGCGTGGCTGAAGAACCCCAAGGCGTTTGCTGCCGGCACCAAGATGTCGTTCGCAGGCCTGCCCAAGGGCGAAGACCGCGCCAACGTGATTCTCTATCTCAACTCGCTCGGCTCCAACCTGCCGCTGCCCGCTGCCGAAGCCGCACCTGCTGCTGAAGCTCCGGCAGATGCAGCCGCCAGCGAAGCGGCCCCTGATGCCGCCGCAAGCGAGGCTGCACCTGCGGCCTGATTTTGCTGCCACAGGACATTGAGAAAGCGCCGGAAGCTTGGCTCCCGGCGCTTTTTTGATGGGTGTTCTGATAGTCAGACCGGACAGGCCTCGGCCATAATCGCCGCATTCAGCGTTTCCGGTTCTACGGGTTCGTAGAGGTCGGCACGGTCCGCTTCCACCGCGTTGCGGGCAATCAGCGCGCCATCGGCGGCGTAATCGGTTGCGGCGGCGATCAGCACGCGATGGGCAGAGCAATCGTAGCGGAACAGCACGATCTTGCGCCCGGCATCCAGCGCACTGGCTCCGCCGAAGTCGAATCCAGCCCATACCTGCCGCACGGCAAAAGCGCGCTCGGCGCTGGGTGGCACGTCCTGCACCGATTCGCGCCGCACCAGCACTTCAGTGCGATCTTGCGCCACGCCGATGACTTTCCAGTCAGCAGACCATCCTCTTGCCGCATCCCCTTCCGCCGCCGCCCCGCCGGAGAAGCCGAGGAGCGCGAAAGGAAGCAGCAGGTTGCGAAGGAAAGTCATCGGGTGGTTCTCGGTAAGCGTCGGGTTAACGGCCTGATAACCACAACGTCACGCCGCGCCACATAGGGGTTTGCCCTGAGTCCCGTTCTATGACGCCTGCGGCCCGACCGGTTAACGCGTCACTCCGGCGGGGTTTCGGCCCGGCCCTTGAACCCTTGCGCGATCACATACCATTCGGACGAATCCTTGCGGCTGGATGGCGGTTTGGCGTGCTTCACGGTGGTGAAGTTCTTCTTCAGGATGCCCAGCAGTTCGGTATCGGTGCCGCCTGCAAAGACTTTGGCCACGAAGGCTCCGCCCGGTGCCAGCGTCTGCACGGCAAAGTCCACCGCCGTTTCCACCAGGCCCATCGTGCGCAAGTGGTCGGTCTGCTTGTGGCCGACGGTGTTGGCGGCCATATCGGACACGACCAGATCGGGCGGCCCGTCCAGCGCATCCAGCAAGGCTTGCGGCGCTTCATCTGCCATGAAGTCCATCTGGAAGATCGTCACGCCTTCGATCGGGTCGGTGGGCAACAGATCGATTCCCACGATCTTGGCCGCAGGGGCCTTTTTGCGCACCACCTGGCTCCACCCACCCGGCGCAATGCCGAGGTCCACCACGCGTTTGGCATTGCGCAGCAGGGTGAACTTCGTATCCAGATCGATCAGCTTGAAGGCCGCGCGGCTGCGCCAGCCTTCGACACGGGCCTGTTTGACGTAAGGGTCGTTCAACTGGCGCGAGAGCCAGCGGACGGAAGATGCGGTGCGGCCCTTCGCGGTTTTCAGCCGCTCGTGGGGATTCTTGTCAGACCTGCTCATGCTGCTTCCGTTCGTTTGGGGCTGCGCGGGTCTGCGCCGATGGCCATGAGGCTGCGCAGGATGCCTTCGCGGATGCCGCGATCGGCGATGCCAAGCCGGTCTGCGGGCCAGATGTCGATAATCGATTCAAGGATGGCGCACCCTGCCACGACAAGGTCTGACCGTTCGCGCCCGATGCAGGGCAGGGCAATGCGCTCGGCCGGGGTCATGGTGGCAAGGCGGCGGCTTATATCGCGCATCGAATCGGCCGGAACAACAAGGCCGTCTACCGCGCGGCGATCATATTGCGGCAGTTCCAGATGGACGCTGGCCAGCGTGGTGACCGTGCCACTGGTGCCCAGCAGTCGGATGCGCCCTTCGCCGCGCGCGGCACTGCGCATGGGGCCGACGCGTTCGCAGAAGTCTGCAAAGCCTTCGTCCACGCGGCGGCGCATTTCGGCATAGGCAGCGGCGCGGGCGTGTGGATCATCGGCAATGGCGCCAATGCTTTCCGTCAAGGAAACCACGCCCCAAGGGACCGATTGCCAATCAAGGATGCGGGGCACGGTTTCGCCGGTTTCCACCAGCACCATCTCGGTCGATCCGCCGCCAATGTCGAAGATCATGGCGGGGCCGGTGCCCTGTTCCAGCAGGATGTGGCAGCCCAGCACCGCCAGCCGCGCCTCTTCCTGCGCGGTAATGATGTTCAGATGGATGCCGGTTTCTTCCAGCACCCGGTCAATGAACTGCTGCCCGTTGGTGGCGCGGCGGCAGGCCTCCGTCGCTACAGAGCGCGCGAGGTGGACGTTGCGCTTGCGCAGCTTGTCGGCGCAGACGTGCAGCGCGCCCAGTGCGCGATCCATCGCCGCGTCAGACAGCCGTCCGGTCTGCGCCAATCCCTCGCCCAACCGCACCACGCGGCTGAAGGCATCGATCACCACAAAGTGTTCGCCTGATGGCCGCGCGATCAGCAGGCGGCAGTTGTTGGTGCCAAGATCGATTGCGGCATAGGCTTGGCGGTAGTGAGGGAAGGGCTTTTGCCACGCCATAGGGCGATCAAGCGCTGCCACAGGCGGTGTTGGCATAACCATATCAGGCGCAGATGCGGCTGGCATTGCCGCCATTGCATCAATATTGCTGCCGCCTCCGCACGATGCGGGCGGTTGCGTCTTGCCTGCCGACCCGGACGGGACACTGTTCCCGGCATTGCTGCGTGGCTTGCGGGGTTTTTTCCGTTGCCCCTTCTTCCTGCCGAAACGCGCGCCTTGCCCACTGGTCGGCGGAATGGATCCCGCCATGTCACATATTCGCTTATGTTTTCCCGCGCCGCATAATGCCTGCCGGGTACTTGGCGCCAATGCTAGCGCCGCAACGCCCGGCCCGCAAGGCCAGCGCCCAAAAATGCCATTTCCCCGGCTTGACTTGAGCCGACGCGCCCCCTAGTTGCGCGCCTCACACTGCCCCGTCGTCTAATGGTAAGACTACGGATTCTGATTCCGTCTATCGAGGTTCGAATCCTCGCGGGGCATCCATTTCCTCGGTATTAGGTAGCAAGCGCACCAAGATTGTTGGATGCGTAGCAGAGCGCGTTGCAGCCTTGTTTCCTGCTCCATATCAAGGGCAGGCCTAAAAAGGCACCAACCTGAGGATAAGCACCCATTCCGACTAGACATGGGAACGCTTGGTGAACAAAATGCCCGCTTTATCAGGTTGGAGAGATTCGCCATGTCAGCGGAAGGTTACCTCACTGCACGGACTAAATTTTCCAATACCCTCGCAGAACTCAAGCAGATGGTGGACGTGATTGGGTCCGTTGGGTCTGTGCTACGGGACTCTCCTGATCGATTCATCTTTGCAAATCAGCCGATCGGCTTGCCGATGGAAGCGACGATGACTTCTGATGCCCGCTCAACGGATGCAGGTGCTTGGCCTAGCGTCGAAAAGATAATGATGCTTTTGAAGAGATACCACGATGAGAAGGTCGCCATGCAGAACGCGTGGGACGCACTTCCGCAGGCAACCAAGGACGCAATGAAATCTCCGAACGACCTGATTAAGCGGCGATCGTGGTAGGCGTGTTCCGGTATAACTGAATGGTAGTGACTTGGCCGTAAATGCGTTCATATGACCAGCACTAATCAACCCTCAACCTCTCTACCCGGCAACGGCTCGCTTCTAATCCCTTTTCCAGAGCCGGAGCGTGGCTCGAAGATGGACAGTCGTGTAATCTCGGCAATGTCCGAAATGGCATGTGTTCGGGACGTTTTTACAAGACAGCGGACAACAAGCTCCATGTCTATATAGAAGTTATGACATGGAGCGACCGATTCATCAAAGAATACATCCCTCTGCATGTTCCTCACGAGGGCGAAAGCACCCTGTACATACATTGGCGGGAAGAAGGGGCCGTCCTTCGTCAAGACGATCGCGAGCCCATTTATTCAGCTTGGCAGCAGCCTGAATAAGCTCTTCATCCGTCATATTCTCAGCGCCGCCGATGTAGCCGACGCCAAGCTCACGGAAGCGGCGCTTCAACCGCTCACTTGTCATAGTCATAGAAATTACCTCAGGACCAACCCTTCGCAGGTGCTGGTTGCTTTGTTGTGGGAAGGCGGGCTGCGCCCCGCGCTGCCCTTACGAAGATCACAACCTCGCGATCAATTCGAATTCGCGATGATAAACCATTTCGATTGAAATGTCAATCCTGTGCGCCTAAAGATCATTCACCTCGCAATGGCTTAGTCACCGGCGCGGGGTGTGCATCGCGCACTGAACACGGGTCCGCTCTGTCGGGCGGCCCGCAGAATACAATAGGCCGCAAGGCTGAATATGCGGGGCGTGCTACCCCGTGTTCGCGCGTGACTAACCGTCCCGGCTCCAGCCGGGGCGAACGCGGGGCTACGCATGAACAATCGAAAAATAGCATCTCTAGCGATCCTAGGATTACTGATCGGGGTCATCATTTTCCAAGGCCATGGGGAAATAAGTGAGACGAATGATCTGATCGAAGGAAATCAGAAGTTTCTTTACGAGAGTTGCCTTGAGACCAACGCAGCAATCAAAGATGTTCTACCAGATTCCGAACAACAGGACTGCGGTGCGAAATACATCGAGCAAAAGCGATGAATGATTCGATCAAAGGTTTAGGCGTCGTTCTCGTTGCAGCACTACTTGCTTATGCCGTGCTTGGGAGTGGTGTACTGGAGAAGGGCTACGGCGATATCGAAAACGCCGTGGCCTCCAAGCTCCGCGACCCTTCCAGTGCAGAGTTCCGCAACATCATGCAAGGATCGAGCGCAACTTGCGGCGAGGTAAACGGGAAGAACGCCCTTGGTGCTTACGTGGGGTTTAAGCCGTTCGTGTACGTCAGAGGCATCGTCTTGCTCGAACCTGAGCAACCTATCACAGCAAATGTCGAGCAGATGACAGCCTATTACAACGCTGTGGCCGAGTTTTCGCGAACTCGTCGTCGTTGCTACGAATAGGTTAGCTGACCTCGACCACGCACTGGATGCGGCACGTCGCAATCATGACTCCCCGACATACCCCTTCCTCGTCGGCGGCTGTCAGGTGGCCGATGAGGAACTTGGCGCGTGAGGCGTCGGTCATGAGTTCGGTAAGATCGCGGCATGGTAGATCAATATCAAGGGGCTGGTTCTGGCCCATAAGGTGGATACGGAAAGCAGCCATCACGCTGCCTCTTTCCGGCGCTGCCAATAGCCCTTCCACTGCCGTGACACCGGGTGGTGCAGACCAGCCGCCGCAATCGTCAGGAATTGCTCTCCGTTCGATACGCGCCGGTTGTCTTCACGCCACGCCATCTCATTGGCGTAAGGCGCAAGGTGATGGGCGATCCGATGGTGAACGCCCTTCTCGCTACGCCGCATCCGAGAATGGAAGGACTCCGCTTGGTTGGTCGAGATTTCGCCTTCCGCGTAGCTCTTCGAGTGGTCGATACGGCGCATCTCAAACAAGGCGTGCAGGGAATCGTAGCTTTTCGCCTCGTCGGCGTAGATGATGCTCCCACTGCCGATGACCGTAGGTGCCAGCTTCGCCCCCTCAAGTTCGCTACACACGAACGGCCGGGTCCGACCATTGCGCTCACGCATGACGGTGACGCACCGGCGCTTGCCTGACTGATTGGCAAGCTTGCGCCGATCCCGGCGATGCTCGGCCCTCGTTGAAGGCTTCACATAGCCACCGTAATACGCGCCATCTATCTCGACTTCACCGGACAAGCCTTGCTCGTGCTGGAGAGTACCCAGAGCTTCACGGAGCTTGTGCAGCAGAACGAAGGCAGTTTTCGGCTGAACATGCAGATCACGCGCAAGCTGGAGAGCGCTCATCCCTTTTGCGCCGTTCGTCCACAGGGCGATTGCGAACAAAATGTCGCGAAATTGGAGCTTGTGACTGGCGAAGATCGTTTCCGAAGTTACGGAGAACTGGAAGTTGCAGGCCTTGCACTTCCATTTGCGGCGCGTCTTGATCGAATAAAGCGCTGAGCAAGCGCAGCGCGGGCAGAAGGGTTCTCCTTCGTTCTCAGCGAAGCGGATTTTGACGAACGCCTCCCAGCCCTCTTCTTCGGACATGCGGGCTACGCGCTTGAGATCAAGCGTTCGTGCCTGTGCCGAGAGAAGAAAATGCTGCGACTCACCCTCCAATGCGTTACGTTCGCATCGGATATGATGATCTAGTCCAAGCAGGTCAACTGGATTCGCATCAAATGTGATGACGTTGGCATCATAAAGGATATTTCTGTGACAGATTGGCCAGCATACGCGAAGGGGTTACTTCGGGCGGAGATGACCCGAAGAGGCGTGAGCTATGCAGATTTGGTGAGAATGCTGGCAGAAGGTGGAGTGAAGGAGACCGAAGCCAACCTGCGGAACAAGGTAAGCCGAGGTTCCTTCACAGCCGCATTTCTGTTTGAGTGCCTAAACGCCATGGGCGTCAAAACACTGCACTTGGATTGAAGAAAATGCTGGACTCCGCCTACAGGCGCAAGTAAAAAGCCCTCGAAGCGCGGATAATGCGCATAAGAAATCTCCTTCCCTTGTAAGATAAGGGTGGGGGTTAGAAGCCCCAAGCTGCGTCAACAGCTTGGGGCTTTGTCGTTTCTGGCGACAGCCGCCCTCATATCTCCGAGAAAGAGAGTCAGTCAACAAATTTTGTGTTGACTCCGCAATTTTTATTTAAAATGTCGTTCGGACTCGCGGATATATACTTAAACTATACTCACCGTTATTTTGAATGAACACTCAACGGCGTTAGATATCAAATTCATGGTCGGTTTTCACGACCGTGCGCCATTGGGCCGGGTACTTACCGGATGATTCGAGGGTATTCCCTCTGTGCTTCCGAAAGGAGGCCTCAATCGCGTTGAAAGCTCGCTGGATCGTCGCGCGATCCGGGCTCTCACAGCCCACCTCCCGGAGCACTTCAAGCGCCACCTCCCGCACCGTCATAGGGCGATCCGCCTTCCGCAAGACCTCCATGCCGCGTCGGCCGCATGAACCAAACGGCACAGGCAACAAGTGAGTCCAAGGTTGGACTGGCTGTGTATCTTCCGGCTTCCAGTCCGGATGTGCGTCGCGAAGCAGCATCTCAGCGCCGGCGATCAGCGCCTCCAATTCGGAGATGCGCGCTTCCAGTTCGTCCAGCCTGTCCACTTCGCGCTTGATGCGGTCGATGTTGGCCTGCGTGGCTTGAAGCTCGCCGGTGAGGGCGGCGTAGCGCTTTTCGAGTGATTGTTTGAAGTTCGATATACCCATGCCGCTCAGGGTAGGTGGCTGGGCACGGTGTCGGCTAGGTATCGCTTTGTGCGCTTGCTACCTAATACCGCATTTCCTTCACAATTTGTTGTTTTGTTGCTGCCAGTGGACGGCGGATGGCCCCCTCTTGTGCTTTTTGTCCTTTGGCCCGACTTAGGGTGGCATGACAGAAGAAGAAAAGCAGCACGAGCTGACCAAGCGCAAGTTCTACAAGGCCGAGCAGGAAGCCGGCTTCGTCGAGAGCCAGCCCAGAACCACCCCGCAGCAACAGGATCCGGCCTATCGGCTAGCCTTCCGCGATACCGATTTCCTCCTGCGCGAGGAATTACGGCCTGTGCGGTTCCAACTGGAACTCATGAAGCCCGAAATGCTGCTGGATGAGGCACAGATTGGCTCCACGCTGGTGATGTATGGATCGGCGCGCATTCCCTCGCCCGAAATGGGCGAAGCGGCGCTGAGCACAGCGACGACGCCTGAGCGCAAGGCAGTGGTTGAGCGTTTGGTCGCGAAATCGAAGTATTACGAGGAAGCACGGCAGCTTGCCCGGATTGCCAGCCAGTGTGGTGTGGTGGAAGATGGCAAGCGGCAGTTTGTTGTCTGTTCGGGCGGCGGGCCTTCGATCATGGAGGCGGCGAATCGTGGGGCGGACGAAGTGGGCGCCGAATCGCTGGGGTTGAATATCGTCCTGCCGCATGAGCAGGCCCCCAACAGCTATGTCACGCCGCATCTGTCGTTCCAGTTTCACTACTTCGCGCTGCGCAAGATGCATTTCCTGCTGCGGGCACGGGCAGTGGCGGTGTTCCCGGGTGGGTTCGGCACGTTTGATGAATTCTTCGAACTGCTCACCCTGATCCAGACCGGCAAGATGCAGCCCATTCCGATCCTGTTGTTCGGCAAGGATTTCTGGAACCGGGTGGTGAATTTCGAGGCGCTGGCCGAGGAAGGCGTCATCAATTTTGACGATCTGGAGCTTTTCACGCCGGTTGAAACGGCGGACGAGGCCTGGGCGCACATCGTCAAGTTCTACGATCTCGATTGCTGAGTTGAGCGTTCAGCGCACCGCTTGATGGCCAAGCGGGCCGTGGCCTGCGCCAAAGCCGGGTGCGGCCAGCAGGGCGGCGCGGACGAATTCGCGCGCGTCTTCAACCGCGTCTTCCAGCGAGGCACCGCTGGCAAGAAAGGTGGCGATGGCGCTCGACATCGTGCAGCCGGTGCCGTGGGTGTGCCGCGTGACGATGCGCGGTGCGGTCCACACCCGATCAGGCTGGCCGGGCACTAAGAGGCGGTCGATCACTTCCGACCCATCGGCATCGCCGCCCTTGGCGATATAGGAAATACCCCGTGTGCGCATGGCAGCATCGCCACCAAGTGCCTGCAATTCGGGCACATTCGGGGTGGTCAGCGTGGCGATGGCCATGAGCCGTTCGAACGCCGCAATTGTCGCTGAATCCGCCAAAGCCGCGCCGCTGGTGGAAATCATGACCGGATCAAACACGATGGGGACGGCGAGCTTTTCCAGCCGGTCGGCCACGATGGCGGCGATTTCGGGTGAGCTGAGCATTCCGATCTTCACCGCATCGACGCCAATGTCATTCACGCAGGCATCGATCTGCGCGGCGACCATTGCCGGATCAACCGGCAGGACCGCGTGGACGCCGGTGGTGTCCTGCGCGGTCAAGGCGCAGATGGCAGTCATGGCATAGCCGCCGAGCACCGTTATCGTTTTGATATCGGCCTGAATTCCCGCTCCTCCGCCGGAATCTGAGCCTGCAATGGAAAGAATGCGAGGGGGCTGCATCTCAGCCGTTGAACTTGCGCGTGACAGATGGCGGATGCTTGGCGTGCAGCGCCTTGGCCCGCGTTGGGCGGTCCATCAGTTCGCCGCTGCAATTGGGGCAGCGATCATCGAGCGCATCCGCGCATTCGGCGCAGAAGGTGCATTCGAACGAGCAGATGAACGCGCCAGGCGCTTCGGCCGGAAGATCGGTGCCGCAGCGTTCACAATCGGGCCGCATTTCAAGCATTTACGTGGCCTTCCGTACGGCGTTGCAGATTTCGTCGACCACGGCTTCAACCTCGCCCGCATCGTCACCCTCGGCCATGACACGGATCAAGGGTTCGGTGCCGGAGGGGCGGATCACAAGGCGGCCCTTGCCCGCAAGGCGCGCTTCGGCTTCGGCAATGGCTTGCTTTACCGCTTTGTCTTCCAAGGGTTTTCCGCCCGAGAAGCGGACGTTCTTGAGCAGTTGCGGGACCGGATCGAAGCAGTGCAGCAGTTCGCTGGCAGGTTTTCCGCTGGAAACCATCGCGGCGAGGACTTGCAGCGCGGCGACAGTGCCGTCTCCGGTGGTTGCGTGATCGGTCAGGATCATGTGGCCCGACTGTTCTCCGCCGACGTTGAATCCGCCCGCCTTCATGCGCTCCAGAACGTACCGGTCACCCACCGCAGTGCGCTCTAGGTGCAGTTTATGTGCATTTAGGTGTCGTTCAAGGCCGAGGTTGGACATGACCGTGGCGACCACCCCGCCGCCGCGCAATTCGCCGCGTGCGTGCAGTTGCGTGCCGATCAGAGCCATGATCTGGTCCCCGTCCACCGTCTGGCATTTCTCGTCCACCACGATCAGTCGGTCGGCATCGCCATCCAGCGCAATGCCGATATCGGCGCGTGTTTCGCGCACTTTGGCTTTCAGCGCATCTAGGTGGGTGGAGCCGACGTTGAGGTTGATGTTTTTGCCGTTGGGTTCAACGCCGATGGCGATGACTTCAGCGCCGAGTTCCCATAGCGCCGAGGGGGTGACGTGATAGGCCGCGCCGTTTGCGCAATCGAGCACGATGCGCAGGCCATCGAGGCGGACGTTATCGGGCAGGCTGCCTTTGACGGCGTGGATATAGCGGCCACGTGCATCTTCGATGCGGCGGGCGCGACCGACCTGCGTGGCGTCTGCAAGGTCCAGTTCCTTGCCCAGCAGCGCTTCGATGGCCAGTTCGGCTTCGTCTGACAGCTTGTAGCCATCGGGGCCGAACAGCTTGATGCCGTTATCTTCAAACGGATTGTGGCTGGCCGAGATCATCACGCCGAGGTCTGCACGCATCGAGCGGGTGAGCATCGCCACGGCGGGCGTCGGCATCGGGCCGAGCAGCACGACGTCCATGCCCACCGAGGTGAATCCGGCGACCATCGCCGATTCCATCATGTAGCCCGATAGCCGCGTGTCCTTGCCGATCACGACGCGGTGGCGGTGATCGCCGCGCTGAAAATAGGTGCCAGCGGCTTGCCCCACTTTCATCGCGGTGGCGGCGGTCATCACGCCGGCATTGGTCCGGCCGCGAATGCCATCGGTGCCGAAAAACTTGCGTGCCATCGAACGGCTCATCCCTTGATTCAAGCGCCTTTTGCAGGCGCACACGTTGCCATGCCGCGTGACATAGCTA
>NZ_NCII01000055.1 GCF_002256775.1 Novosphingobium sp. 17-62-19
GGTCTTGGTCAGCCGCGCTTCGGTGTAGCGATAGGCCGCCGCATTATCGCCATCGATATTGCCGAAGTTGCCCTGCCCCTCGACCAGCGGATAGCGCAGCGCCCAATCCTGCGCGAGGCGGACCATTGCATCATAGACGGAAGCATCGCCATGCGGGTGATACTTGCCGATCACATCGCCCACCACGCGCGCCGATTTCTTAAACGCATCGGTGGGGTTAAGCTTCAACTGCCGCATCGCCCACAACAGGCGGCGGTGCACCGGCTTCAGCCCATCGCGCAGATCCGGCAGCGACCGTGCCGTGATCGTGCTCAGCGCATAGACCAGATAGCGCTCTGACAGCGCGGAGTCGAACGGGGCATCGACGATTGCGTCGAACGGATCGGGTTCAGTCGTATCTATCGCCATGGTTGGAACGTCCTAGCAACACGATTGCCGGAGCGAAAGTCATGGAACCGCAGCAGTCCCCGGCAATTCTCTTACCAAGGCAAACAGCCCTTCCCCCCGATTCCCCATAGGAGAACACCATGACCAAGCGCGTCCTCATCGTCGCGACCGATGGCTTCGAGCAGTCCGAACTCGAAGGGCCGAAGAAGGCACTGGAAGACGCCGGTATCGAAACCGTCGTCGCCAGCCTCAAGTCCGGCTCAATCACTGGCTGGAAAGACAAGAACTGGGGTGATGCCGTTGCGGTAAACCTGACCATCGAAGAAGTCGAAGTGACCGATTACGACGCACTGCTGCTTCCCGGCGGCCAGATGAACCCCGACATTCTCCGCATGGAAGATTCGGTGATCGATCTGATCAACGATTTCGATGATCTGGACAAACCCATCGCCGCCATCTGCCACGCGCCCTGGCTGCTGGTCGAAGCAGACATCGTCGATGGCCGCACCGTCACCAGCTGGCCCTCGATCCGCGTCGACCTGGCCAACGCCGGGGCCGATGTGGTGGACGAGGAAGTGGTCGTCGACGGCAACCTCATCACCAGCCGCAACCCGGATGACATTCCAGCCTTTTCCAAGGCGCTGATTGCAGCGCTGGCGGACTGAGCGGGGGAAATTCCTCGGCGCTGGCTCCGGCTGGACGCCAACACCACCACTCGTCATCCTGAACTTGTTTCAGGATCCATTTCGCCAATCAACCTGCTGTTTGTGCTCACAAATAGACCCTGAAACAAGTTCAGGGTGACAGGTGTACAGCAAGTGAGAAGTGGGGTTAGCTGACAAAAGCCCTCTCCCCTTCAGGGGAGAGGGTTGGGTGTGGGGGACTTAAAAACAAAGCCCTCACCTCACCCAAACACCTCACCATAAAGCCGCTCTATCTCCGCCGCATCAGCCACGCGCGGATTGTTTCCCGGCGATCCCGAAGCAATCGCCTGCCGCGCCATTTCCGGCACCACCGCAAACCACTGCTCTTCCGAAATCCCATGCGAACGCGGCGTCGGCACCTGTAGATCACGGTTCAACCCCGCAAGCTCCTCCAGCAACCGCGCCACCGCCGCCTGATCGCCTTCAGCCTCCCCCGCAACACCCATAGCTCGCGCACAGTCGGCATAGCGTCCCAGCGCCGATGCCGCCGAAAACGCCGTCACCGCAGGCAGCAGCATCGCGTTGGAAAGCCCATGCGGCACATGGAAGAACGCCCCCACCGGGCGGCTCATCCCATGCACCAGCGCCACGCTGGCGTTGGAAAAGGCGATCCCCGCATGATGCGCCCCCACCATCATCGCCTCACGCGCGGCGCGATTGCCCGGCTCGGCACAGGCTGTGCGGATGTTGGGCGCAATCAGCTTCATCGCAGAAATCGCCATGGCATCGCTGAACGGATTGGCCTTTTTCGAAACATAGGCCTCAATCGCATGGGTCAGCGAATCGATTCCCGTATCCGCCGTGAGCCGCGCGGGCTTGCCCATCGTCAGTTCGAAATCGACGATGGCCACGGTCGGCAGGAACGCCAGCCCCGCACAAAGCATTTTCTCGCTCGTCGCCTCGTCCGTTACGATGGTGAACTTGGTCGCTTCCGATCCGGTCCCCGCCGTGGTCGGCACCGCGATGATCGGCAGTCCGCCATCGTCGGTCTGGACCGGAGCCTTGAGCGAAGGGATCGGCCGGGGATCAAGCGCCAGTGCCGCGATCACCTTGGCGGTATCAATCGGACTGCCCCCGCCAAAGCCGATGACACAATCCGCGCCGCTCCACCGCAGCGCATCAAGCGCCTGCTCCACCACGGTCACGGTCGGATCGGGCACGGTATCGGCAAAGACCGTGGCGGTGATGCCAGCGCTTTCCAGCACGTCCAGCATCCGCGCCACCATGCCGCTGCTCACCAGAAATTCATCGGTCACGACAAAGGGTCGCGACAGGCCACATTGCGCCAAGGCCGCTGGCAGTTCCGCCAAAGCCCCGCCGCCCACACGGATGATCCGGGGAAGATTGATCGCCGCCATTGCCACCCTCTTTGATAAACTCGCCCCATCGGACCGCAAAACGCCGATCAGGGCAAGCCATCAAAAGACCAGAACACCACCTCGCAACAAAACCAGCGCCCCCGCGAAGGCGGGGGCCTCAGGCCTTTTACAGAACATCGGTGTAAACCGCCCAAGGTCCCCGCCTGCGCGGGGACGCACAACTTAGCTTTCAGGCGAACCAGCAGGCTCAGCAGCCTTCAATGGAACAACCGCGCCTTCAGGATAGGGCATGACCAAGGTTCCATCCGGTGCCGCAGTGTAAGATGTTTGCGTGGGATAAGCGAAGTTGATGCCCTCACCAGCAAAGCGCTCCACAATCGACACCAGCAGCCGGTCACGCGTCGGATGGGCAACGCCCCAGTCAGCCCCCGGCACATCGATGATGAACATGAAGTCCAGCGAACTGGCGCCAAAACCCTCAAACCCCGCGCGAGACACTTTCACATTCTCGGCCTCACCCAACGCTTTCAGCATCGCAGGAATGCGCGCCAATGTCGTGGTCGGTGTCTCGTACGTTACACCGATGGCAAAGCTCAAGCGGATGTGATCGCGCACGGTCACGTTCCTGATTTCCTTGTCCAGCAGATTCTTGTTCGAAACGATCAGCAACTCACCGGTGAACAGCCGCACACGCGTGGTCCGCATCCCGATCTGTTCCACCGTGCCGATGCTGTCACCCCATGCGATAACATCGCCCACCTTGAACGGCCGGTCGAACAGGATCGAAACCCCTGCGAAAAGATCCGAAAAAATGCCCTGCGCCGCCAGACCGATAGCAATACCACCAATACCAAGACCGGCGACAAGGCCCGCCACGTTCACGCCGAGATTGCCAAGGATCAGCACCAGCGCGATGGCAAAGACAAGGAACGTCACCAGCGCGCGGATGATGCTCATGGCTGATGTCAGCGCACCATTGGCGTGCTGCGCATCTCCGGCGCGGTGCTCGATCACGCCCAGCACCAGTTCGCGCGCCCAGATCGCAGCCTGCACCGTCATGCCGATGGTGAACAGGAAGGTGATCGTCGTATCGAGCCAGGCAGGCGCCGCAGCATAATTATCAACGACCCGCGCCGCCAGAATTACAAGAAACCAGAACTTGGTGCGCGCCGCCAGACGGCCCACGATCGTGCGCCAACTCACCAATGCGTCGCCTTCACGGCAGAGGCGCTGGGCCAATTTCTGCACTGTCAGCAGCAGCAGGACGATGCCCGCCGCTACGCCGACCGCTATTGCAATGCGCAGCCAGTTTTCAGCCAGCCAGCCGCTGGTCTCGGCGATCAGGAGTTCGGGATTGGACGAAAGGGCGGGATTCGCGGGACGTGGAGAAACTTGCATATGTGTCGGAAAACCTAAACGCAGATCGGGTTCCCGACAATCCGGTGCTCTATGTTCACCGTCCCTGCATATCGCGCGCTTCGGGCGGCACGTGAACGACCAGCCCGTCCAAATCCTCGGTCAGTTCGATCTGGCACGAAAGGCGGCTGGTGCGCGTTACGCCAGCGGCCAGATCCAGCATGTCTTCCTCGTCATCCACGGCGGGCACCAGCTTGTCGAACCATTCCGGCGCAATCACCAGATGGCAGGTGGAGCAGGCCATCTGCCCTTCACACGTGCCTTCCAGCGGCATCCCGGCGTTCTGGCCCACTTCGAGCAAGCGCTGCCCCGCTTCAGCCTTCGCCGAAACCTTTTCACCTTTGGCGGTGACGAAGGTGACACTGACCATGCTTACATGACTCCCTGCGCCCGTGCCGCAGCGTTGATCGCCGCAGCGGCCTGTTCCAGTTCATCATCCCCCGTATAGCGTCCGAAACCGATGCGGATCGCAGTTTTGCTATCCCTGTCCGAAAGTCCGAGCGCGCGCAAGACATGGCTTGGCCTGCCAGAGCCGCTGGCGCAGGCCGAACCTGCTGAAAATGCAATGTTGCGGCATTCTGACAACAGTCTGCCCACGTCCAGCCCGGGCAGCCGCAGGTTCAGATTCCCATGCCAGCGCGCATCGGCACTGCCGTTCAGCGTCCACCCCTCAAACAGCGCCAGCGCCTTTTCCCACAGCCTTTCCACATGGCTCCGGTCCGTTTCCGACAGACTTGTGCACAGGGCGGCTGCCGCACCAAACCCGGCGCAGAGTGCGGGGCTGAGCGTGCCAGAACGCAATCCGCCCTCCTGCCCGCCGCCGTGAATGAGGGGCGCGATTTTGACGCCATCGCGCACCCACAGCGCGCCGATGCCCTTCGGCCCGTACATCTTGTGCGCCGAAATCGCGATGAAATCGGACTCTTGCGGCGGGTCGATTTTCCCCGCTCCCTGCACCGCATCGCACAGGAACAGCGCCCCCATTTCCTTTGCGCGGCGGGCGAGAGTATTGACCGGCTGCACTGTCCCGATCTCGTTGTTTACCTGCATTACTGCAACAAGATCAGATACTTCCGCAAAAGCAGCATCGGGATCGACCAGCCCTGCGCCATCCACCGGCAGTACCGCTACATCGGGATCGATAAACCGCGCGGTATCCAGCACCGCAGCATGTTCAATGGCGCTCACCGCCATCCGCTTTGCGCCAGAGCCTATCATCGCCAGATTGATCGCCTCGGTCGCGCCAGAGGTGAACACCACGCGTCCGCCCGGCGGCAAAAGCGCCGCCACTTGCGCACGTGCCACTTCCACCGCCGCTGCGGCTGCCCGGCCATAGCGGTGCGGGCTGTGCGGGTTGGCGAATCCGGGTTCGCCCGGCCCGGCAAGCCACGGCAACATCGCCTCGCGCGCTTCTGGTGCAAGCGGAGTGGTTGCCTGATAATCGAGGTATATCAACCCCGTATCTCCTTCCACACGTCCACGAACCGCGCAATCTCCGCCTCAGTCGTCTCGCGCCCGATGGACACCCGGATCACCTCGCCAGGGTGGGCATAGCCCATCGCCGTCAACACGTGGCTGGCTTTCAGGGAGCCGGAGGAGCAGGCGCTGCCCGCCGAAACGGCGATGCCTGCACCATCGAAGCGGATCAACTGCGCCGCGCTCGATTTTCCGGGCATACGATAGGCGGCAATGGTCGGGCAGCGCGGCGCCTCTGCGGCAACAATTTCCGCTCCGTTTTCAATCAGTTGGGCAGTCAACGATTCCCGCAAAGCTGAAGCGGACTTGAGCCACCCGCTCCCCGCCTCCAGCGCCGCCACCATGCCCAGCACCAGCGGCAAAGACTCGGTCCCACCGCGATAACCGCGCTCTTGCCCTCCGCTTGGCTCCACCAGCGCATAATCGCGCACCAAAAGCGCACCGACGCCCACCGGGCCACCGAATTTGTGTGCCGAAAGGACCACCATGTCGGCCTCGGCGGGAATTTCCAACTTGGCCGCACCTTGCGCCGCATCGCACAGCAGCACCCCTCCGGCGGCGTGAACGACCTGCGCAATTTCGGTGATGTTCTGCACCACGCCAGTCTCGCTGTTGACCTGTTGAACCACGGCCAAAGGTCGTTTGGTGTCGTTTAGGTGCATTTTGGTGCACTTCAGATTTACCAGCCCATCTGCGCCCACTTCCAGCCTTTGGGCATCCCCCGCCGCGCGCAAGGCTGCGTCATGTTCCACCGCCGAAACAAGCACTTGCCCGCATTTCGCGCGCGCGATGCCCAGTGCCAAAGCCTCGCTCGCCCCGCTGGTGAAGATCACTTCGCCGTGCCAACCGAGCAACGCCTTCAACCTCGCCCGCGCACCCTCCAATGCCGCCCGCGCCGCACGCCCCGCAGCGTGCGGACTTGATGGGTTGGCCCAGACTCGCCAACCCTCCTGCATCGCCGCGAGAGCCTCAGGCAGAAGCGGCGTGGTGGCGGCGTGATCGAGATAGATCGGATTTGCTGGCAACTTGAATCCCGGAAATGCGTGGAAAGATTGCTTTCGGACCGTGCGTTTCTATATAGCCATCAACGCAATTCCCAGCCCCGGCATTCCGTGCCGTGCGGCCAGACCACAGGATTACCGCACAGGCAATGCCCGCAGTCATTTTTCCCGGCCCTGAAGGCCGCCTCGAAGGCCGTTTCCAGCCCGCTACACGTGCGCGCGCGCCGGTCGCCATGATCCTGCATCCGCACCCGCAGGCGGGCGGCACGATGAACGATCGCATCACGCAGGCGATGTACAAGACCTTCGTGGCGCGCGGCTTTGCCACACTGCGCTTCAACTTTCGCGGAGTCGGGCGCTCGCAAGGTTCGTTCGACAACGGCATCGGCGAACTGTCAGATGCGGCAGCAGCGCTAGATTGGGTGCAGTCGATCCACCCGGAAGCCAGCACCACCTGGATTGCGGGCTATTCGTTCGGCGCGCTGATCGGGATGCAACTGCTGATGCGCCGCCCGGAGATTCGCGGCTTCATTTCGGTTGCTCCGCCGGCAAACATGTACGATTTCAGCTTCCTGGCACCTTGCCCCGCATCGGGCATCATCGTGCAGGGCACGGCCGATACGGTTGTTACGCCCAACGCCGTGCAGAAGTTGGTCGACAAGCTGCGCACGCAAAAGCACATCACGATCCATCACGATGAAGTGCCCCGCGCCAACCACTTCTTCGAAAACGAAATGGATGACATGATGCGCGCGGTGGACAACTACCTCGACATGCGTCTTTCGCCGGATTGCCCGATCCGCTGATCGGACACCTTCAAGGCAAGCAAGACCCCCGCCCTTTCCGGCGGGGGTTTTTCGTTGGTCAAAGCTCTGTCGGCATTCCGTCGATCAGGATGGTCTTCATTTCCATGTAGGGGAAGAGGCCTTCAGGGCCACCTTCGCGACCGATACCCGATTGCTTGAACCCGCCGAAGGGCAGGCCGAAGTCCATGCGCAGCCCGTTCTGACCAAAGCCGCCAGTGCGCACGCGGCGCGCGATGCGATAGGCGGCGTCGGCGTCATACGTCAGTACCGAACCGTTGAGGCCATAGGCGCTGGCATTGGCGGTGCGGATCGCGTCTTCCTCGTCCTCTACCGGGATCAGGCTGAGGACGGGGCCAAAGATTTCCTCCTGCGCGATGCGGCTGTCGTTCTTCACGTTGGCGAACAGGGTTGGTTCGATGAAATAGCCCTGATTGAGATGCGAAGGCCGTCCTCCGCCAGTCACAAGATCGGCAGTGGACTTGCCCTCTTCGATATACATTTCAATGCGTTCAAGCTGGCGCTTCATCGCCACGGGGCCGAGCTGCGCTTCGGGGTCGTCCGAATGGCCGATGCGCACCTGCTGCATTTCAGCCGCGATGGCGGCGGCCAGTTCGTCGTGCCGATGGCGCGGGACAATCACGCGGCTGAGCATTGCGCAGACCTGCCCGGACATGAGGGTGATGGTGCCGGTGAGCATCTTGGCGGCGGCTTCAATGGGGAAATCGTCGCGCACGATCGCGGCCGATTTGCCGCCCAGTTCCAGCGTGCAACGCGCCATGCGCGCGCCGCAGACCGAGGCGATGCGCCGCCCCGCCACGGTGGAGCCGGTGAAGGAAATCTTGTCCACGCCTTCATTGCAGACGAGGTGGTCGCTTGCCTCGCGGTGGCCGGTAACGAGATTGACCACGCCTGCCGGAATGCCCGCCGCCTCTGCCGCCTCGGCAATGATGTAGGCCTCAAGCGGGGTTTCGGGCGATGGCTTCATGATCACGGTGCAGCCCGTCAGCAGCGCATAGGCAACCTTGTTGGCCATGATGCCGAACGGCCCGTTCCAGGGCGCGATGGCCGCGACGACGCCGACCGGTTCATAAGCGATCAGCGCGGTATCGGCGGCCATGCTGGGGCGGCGCTGGACGAATTCAAACTGTTCGGCAAAGCCTGCGATCTGGACGAGCGCCATTACGCTGCCGCCGTGCATCGGCCCGGCGAACGAGGCGAGACCGCCCATCTGCGCGGTCCATGCCTTTGCCAGTTCGGGCACGCGGGTTTCCAGATGCGCGACCATGCGGCGAAAGGCCGCGATGCGCTGCGCAGGCGGCGTGGTGGGCCAAGGGCCGTTGTCGAAGGCTTCGCGCGCGGCTGCCACGGCGGCGTCCATGTCAACCTCGTCCGCCTCGGCCACGCGGCCAACCACCTGTTCGGTGTTCGGCGAGATCAGATCGATCATGCGGCCGGAATGCGCAGGCACCCAGCGGCCACCAATGTAGAGTTGGTCGGGGTGGGCGACGTTTACACCTTCGGGGTTCATCGGGATCGTTCCTCTCATTCGGGTGCCAGCGCGCATTCCACGCGCTCGATCAAGCCGTTGTTGATCGTATAGAATATGAACTGCCGCATTTCCTGCACTTCGCCCACGGCAATCGGGAAGAAGCCGTGCAAGCCACGTGCATCGAGCGCTTCGCGAGTGAGCGGCTTGATCCCTTCAACCCGGATGATGGCATCAATCGCAGTGAGCGTTTCAGACGCGGCAAAGTTCAGCACGCGGGCGCTTTCGTTCACGTGTTCGTGCAGGAAAGCGTAAAAGTCCTTCAACGCCTGTCGCGACCGGATCTCGACGCCGAAGAACGTCATCAGCGGCGGATCGACATAGAAATCGGCCACCGCGTCATAATCCTTGGCGTTGAACGCGGCGACATAGCAGTCATAGGCTTCGCGGCTGAGCAAGCGGTCTCTCCCGGTGGCGGCCGGATTCGGCTGGCCCATAGACGCTAACATTTGATATGATTTTCGCCAAGGCTGATTTCTTACACTTCGTCATTGCGAGGAGGCGAAGCCGACGAAGCAATCCAGAGGTGCGTAAACCGCTCTGGATTGCTTCAACCCGCTGCGCGGGTCTCGCAATGACTATCGGTTTGCGGGAACACTCCCAAAGCACGTCAGCGCCAACGGAAAAAGGGGCGGCCATTGCTGACCGCCCCTCTCTTCCTCGTCTTGCGAAACCGATCAGAACGTCTTGCGCACTGTCAGCGCCCATTCGCGCGGGCGACCGACGTTGGAATACGACGTGCCGACGAAGGAATAGACGGCCGCAAAGCGCAGCGGCAGGAAGTAGTAGTTGTTGAACATGTTCTGGACTTCAAGCGAAATGGCCAGATCCTCATCCGGGTTCTTCCATGTCAGGCGGGCGTTGCCCAGCGTGATCGAAGGATTGTACTGCAGATCGGTGAACACGCCGCCATTGATCAGGCGGCCGATTGACTGCTTGCCGACATAGGACAAGTCGAAGCGCGGGGTGATCGAACCCGAAGTGCCCAGATCGGCCTTGTACTGGATGCCAAGGCTGGCGCGCCAGGCCGGCGTAGTGATCGGGTCTTCGATGCGCAGCGCACCCAGCGCGGCGGCGTCGATCCGCTTCCACTTGCCATCAATCCAGCTGAGCGAACCGTCAATATCGAGACCTTCGACCGGGCTGGCCTGCATTTCGAGTTCGAGGCCGTACATCTCGCCGTCACCCGCGTTCTGGATAGCGGCGCAAGGGAACGGACCCGTGCCCGGGGCGAAACCATCGAGTACCGAACAGTCACCAATCGGCAGCTGGATATTCCGGTAGTCATTGTAGAACGCCGAGAAGTTCAGACGCAGGCGGCGATCCAGGAGATCGGTCTTGAGGCCGAATTCATAAGCCGTCAGCGTTTCAGGATCAAATGTGCCGTTGATGGCCTGGTTCCGGCTGAATGGACGCGCGGTGACGCCGCCTCCCTTGAACCCGGTGCTGACAGTGGCATAGGCCAGCACTTCGGGGCTGAAGCGATAATCGAGCGACAGGCGCCAGTCGATCTTGTCACCATCGTAAACCGACTTCGTGCCGTTGAGCGCGCCGACGCCGAACGGATCGACCAGCGTGCCGCCATCCCAGCGGGTGCGCACGAAGGTGTAATCCTTGTGCTCATCGGTGTAGCGGACGCCTGCGGTGATCGTCATGTCTTCAACCGGGCGGATGAACACGGTGCCGAACGCGGCTTTGCTGTTGGCTCTGATCGGATCGTCACCCTGGAACTGCAGGAACAGCGCCGGGTTGCCGATGGGCACGATGTAGCGGATGTCCTGACGGGTGAAGTAGACCGAGGTCTGGCTGTTGTAGAAGCCTCCCACGGTCCAGTCGATCATATCGCCGATGCTGCCGTTCAGGCGCAGTTCCTGACTGAAGAACTTGAAATCGAGATCGTTGAAGCCGCCGCCGGCAATCAGGCTGTAGGGCGTGTAATCATCGTCCGTGCCGAAGACCTGGTTGTATTTGCGATAGGCCGTGATCGCTTGCAGGTTCAGGTTGTCGCCAAGCCCGATGGTCAGGTTGCTGGAAACGCCCCAGCCTTCGAAGCGGGTGCTGTTGGGGTTGTAATAGGCCTGCGTGGCCTGACCGCCTGCGGGCATGTACCAATCGGCATAAGTGCAGAACTTGCCGCACGAGAAATCAACGCCGCCGGTGAGCGCAGGGTTGGTCGCGCCGATGACGCCAGCCGCGTTTGTGCGGTTTTCATAGGTGTAATCGCCGGTGACGGTCCAGTCGATCGTGTCGTTGGGGTTGAAGCGCAGCGATCCGCGCAGGCCCGCATAATCACGCTCGCCCAGCTTGGCGACGACGCAGTCCTTGGGGGTGGAGGCATTGCCGCCGATGCCCAGCGGGTTGCCCGGATTGGCACAGCCGAAATCGACCTGATCGACATAGCCTTCCTGACGCTTGTACACGCCGGAAATGCGCGCATAGAGCCCTTCGGCGAGCTGGAAGTTGGCAGTGCCGCGCAGATCGGTGCGCTGGCGTGAACCATAGACCGCTTCGACCGTGCCGCTGCTTTCTGCGCTCGGCTTGGCCGAGAACAGCTTGATCGCGCCGCCGATGGAGTTACGCCCGGTGAGCGTGCCCTGTGGGCCGCGCAGCACTTCGACACGTTCCAGATCGAGCAGGTCCATGACCGAACCGGTCAGCGTGGCGAAGTATACGTCATCGATATAAATGCCGACGCCCGGTTCATACGCAGGGTTGAAGTCATACTGGCCAATGCCGCGAATGTAGGCCGCCATTGATGAGCCGAAAGCGCCGCCCATCTGGGTCAGTTGCACGTTCGGGGCTTGCGCTGCGATCTGCGAAATGTCGGTCTGGTTGCGTGAGGCGAGCAGCGTGGCATCGACGGCGGTGATCGACAGCGGCGTGTCCTGCAGGCGCTGTTCGCGGAACTGCGCGGTCACCACGATTTCGTTGGTGGTCGGCCCTTCGGTCGCCTGAGCGTCAGTGGCCTGCGCATCCTGCGCCACGGCGGGCATGGCGATGGAAAGTGTCAGAGCCGCAAGGCTTCCTGCGGCAAGAAGGCGCACGTGTGACGTGGTACGTGTTGATTTGGCCATAGCCCCTCTCCTGAATGGTCCTCTTCGGGACCAGCTGATGTTTGTTAGTAAGACATACTAATTAGCGCTTTGCAAGCCTAACATTTGCGCGTGTTGGAAGGACGCGAAAGTGATGCAGATTTCCCACAGTTCGGCACTTGCCCCGCCGCGCCAACGCAGCGATAGACTGGTGGGATGACTGTTGATCCCGCAATCACGAATGCTTCTGCAAGCTCCGACTTCGATGGCGATGTCGGCCTGCTGATTGACCTGCTGAAGCTTGGCACCTTCATCGGCACGCCCATGCGCGAAGGTGTGGCCGATCCGCTTGGCCTCACCACTACCGATTTGCGCATTGTTCTTGCGCTGGGCGGCGAAGGCGAACTGGCCGGGCATGACCTTTCCGAGATCATGGGCGTGCCGCCGATGAACGTCAGCCGGGCGATTGCCGCGCTTACCGAACGCGGACTGGTTGAGCCGGGCGCAAACCGCACCAACCGCAGGCGCAAGCCGGTGCGACTCACTTCAGCCGGAGAAGAGCTGTTCGCGCAGACCATGCCCGCAATGGAGCGCGTGGGCGCGGATCTGTTCAAGGGCGTGCCCCAGCGTGACCGCGATGCCTTCCGCCGCGTAGCCGCTTCGGTGCTGGCGCGGATCGGGCGCTGGGGCGGGTGACGCACTTTACGGCCACTTCTTCTGCAATTTGGTGAAATCGCCCACGGCAAAGCTATGCGCCAGCACCGGATGCGCGAAGCTCATCGGCACTTCCTGCCGGTGAGGCCAGGTCTGGCGGACTTGCGTATCGGGCAGGATGCGGTCCGGGCCGATCGGATTTTCAGGAGAGCACTGCACGGCGGGCTGAAGGTGAGCGACGGTCTTTGACCAGCCAGCTTCGTAATCGGCCTGCCACTGCATCATGTAATCCAGCCGCTGGATCTTCCAGACGCCGTCTTCCTTCACATAGTCGTTTTCATACATGCCGCTTTCCCAGAACTGCTGCGGCATCCCTTCGGGCTTGTCCTTCAGGATATCGTCATGCCAGCCACCGGCGAGGATGCCGCGGAACCGGCCCTTGGCGGTCTGCCCATCGGGCGCGATGGTGATGACGTCCTGCAACTGGAAATGATCGAGCAGAAGTCCGTGGACCGGGCCGCGCTTGCCACCGGTGAACAGGTTCTGGAACCACGTGCCGTAAAGCCGCATCACGCCTTCATAGCCGACGTATTCGCCCGAGAGGAATACGACCGCACCTTCCCTGGCGAAGAGCCCCGCCACTTCCTCGGGCCGGTTGTAATCGATGTAGTAGCCATAGGCCCATTGCAGGCGGCGAATCGCGTTCAGGTCTTCCAGCTCGGTCACGCGCGCTTCGAGCGCGGCGAGGCGGGATTCTGTAGAGGACTCTGGGTTGCTCATATCGACTCTCCCAATTGCTTTATTTGTATGTGATACTAACAATCTGGAGAGCGATTGCGAGAGGAAAAATATGAGCGGCTGGACGGGACAGGTGGCCTTCGTCACCGGGGGCGTGACGGGCATCGGGCTGGGTGTGGCACAAGCGCTGAGCGATGCCGGGCTGCGGCTGGCGCTGAGCTATCGCAACGAAGATCACCGCGCGCAGACCGCCGCATGGTTTGCCGCCAAGGGGCGCGAGGCCCCGCTGTTCGTGAAGCTGGACGTGACCGACCGCGCCGCCTTTGCCGATGCTGCCGCGCAAGTGGAGGCGCATTTCGGTGCGGTGCATGTGCTGGTGAACAATGCAGGCGTCAGCGTGTTCGGGCCGAGTGACGAGGCGAGCTACGACGATTACGACTGGATCATGGGGGTGAACTTCGGTGGCGTGGTCAACGGGTTGGTCAGCTTCCTGCCCCGGATCAAGGCGGCGAGCGGGTTGCGCCATGTCGTCAACGTGGCGTCGATGGCGGCGTTTTTGCCGGGGCCACAGGCGGGGATCTATACCGCCAGCAAGTTTGCGGTGCGCGGGCTGACCGAATCGTTGCGCTACAACCTCGCGCCGCACGGCATCGGCTGTTCGCTGTGCTGCCCGGCGCTGACGCGGACCAACGCGTGGGATTCCGCGCTGAAGCGGCCTGACGCTTTTGCCGATAGTGGCTTTGCCCCGGCAGACCGGGCGGAACTGGAGCAGTTCGGCGGGGCGTTTGAAGCGGGGATGGACCCGTATGAGGTGGGGCAGAAGGTGTTCCGCGGCATGGCGCGCAACGACGGGCTGATCCTGACGCACCCGGAATTTCAGGATGACTTCCGCGAGATTTATGAAAAGTCGGTGGCCGCACTGCCGCAAGAGGAAGCGCCGCCTGAGCGTTTGCACATCGAACGGCTGCGGCGTGAGGCGATGAAGGCGGCAGAAGCGGGGCAGATCATCCGGCTGGATGACCTGACGTAAGCTTGAATCGCCCGCTCCCCCGCGAAGGCGGGGGCCTCAGGCCTTTTACGCTACCCTTCAGTAACACGACTGAGGCCCCCGCCTTCGCGGGGGCGCGGTTGAGGGAGGACGCGTTTTGGTGCGGGTGCTGCCAAGGCGCTTGCAGCCATCCACCGCCCCGCTATCGTGCCGCGCGGACGGACAACGCGACGAGGTGCCCCATGTGCGACGAAATCACCGAACAGGAAAACGCCCTCTGGTTCAGCAGGCGCCAGTTCGCCAGCGTTGGCGTGGGTGCTGCCGCGATGGCCGCCCTGCCCGGCTGCGCAACCGTTTCGACTGACGGCAAGACCAAGAGCCGCACCGTCATCATCGACACGCCCGATGGCAAGGCCGATGCGTTCTTCGTCTATCCCGCCAAGGGCAAGCACGCCGCCGTCATCATGTGGCCCGACATTGCGGGCCTGCGCGATGCTTACAAGACGATGGGCACCCAGCTTGCCGAAGCAGGCTATGCCGTGCTGGTGGTGAACCAGTACTACCGCTCAAGCCCCGCCCCGATCCTCGGCTCGCTGATGGAGTGGCGCACGCCGCCGGGACAGGAAAAGCTGAAACCCATGATCGCCGCAATTACGCCTGCGGGCACGGTGTCCGATGCCGGTGCCTTCGTGAAATGGCTCGACATGCAGGCAGAGGTCGACACCAAGAAAAAGATCGGTTCGTGCGGCTATTGCATGGGCGGCCCCTTCACCGTGCGCACCGCCTTTGCCAACCCGGACCGCGTGGGCGCGGCAGCCTCGTTCCACGGCGGCGGCCTTGTCGGCGATGCGCCCGACAGCCCGACCAGCCTGTTGGCCAGGACCAAGGCTGCCTACCTCATCGCCATCGCCCAGAACGACGATGAGCGCGCGCCGGACGACAAAGTGAAATTCCGCGCGGCAGCAGATGCGGCGGGGCGTCCTGCGGAGATCGAGGTTTATCCCGCGCAGCATGGCTGGTGCACGCTGGACGCACCGGTTTACGACAAGGTGCAGGCCGAGAAGGCTTGGGGGCGGATGCTGGCGCTGTATCAGAGAAACTTATAGTGTGAACTCTTAGCAGCCATTCCACTCCTTCATCGTGCGACGATTGTAAGCCCTTCCACGCAACTCGGATTTTTGCCCTACCACGAGCCGGGTACACCCACCGACCAATGCAAGCGTCGCTATACCAATTTGAACGGTCCCAGCATCTTGCGGAGTTAACTCCGCAAGATGTGGATAGCTGATAACCAGCGCCGCCGCGACGAAAGCGATTATCCATCCGGCCAGCAGCACCTCAAGAAAGCGCTCATTCACTCTGCTTACAGAAAAGCTGACTTTTCCGTCCATGAGTGCAGTCATATGGAGGCTTCCTTCAACTTGCTGCTCCAAAAAATCGACGTGCGCCTCCCAGTTTTTCTGCCAAAACTTTGATCCCTTGGCAGACAGCAAGGCGGTCAATGCCGCCAGCGCTCCCAAGACTGAAACTATTAGGACGACCGGCGGATGGAATTTGCCCTCCTTGCCGCTAAGCGCCAAAGCACCAAAAGCAACCAACTGAAAACCCCAGAAGTAGGCGGACCGCTTCCAGTAGTTCTCTATTTCAAATTTACGCAGTTCATGGGATCGATCCAACGCCGCCTTGTGAGCGGGGCTTGCCGTGTCAGATGGCAGATTCAGTCGATTAAAATACAACTGAGAAACTTCGGGGGATTGATCATGTGTTGCGCTCATTGGCGCTGCATATCAGGCGCACCGCATCAAAGCCAACATCAAGCCCCCTCTTCTTGCACCGAGAGGGTTGGGGGTGGTGGCGATACGAGGTGCCGGTGCCGGAACAGCACCACCCCCCGGCCCCCTCCTCTGAAGAGGAGGGGGAGGGACTCACGCCCCTTTCAGCATCTCGGCGTTGTCCTCGATCATCTGGCGGACCGAGCGCGCCTTGCGGCCGGTCAGGCGCTCCACATCATCGGTGCAGAGGTCGAGGAAGCCTTCGCGGATGGCCTGGCCGAAGGTTACCATGTCGTCGCTGTTCCAGGGGATGCCGCCCACTTCGGAATCGTCCACCGGGCGGCGGGGGATGCCCATGGCGTCGAACATGGCGTATTGGCCTTCGTCATCCAGCGGAACGTATTCCACCGGGCGGCCGGTGACTTCGGCCATGATCGCGGAGACTTCCTCGAAGGTCTGTAGTTCGGGGCCGGTGATGTTGTAGGTCTGGTTTTCGTGTCCCTCGCCGGTCAGCACGGCGACGGCGCTTTCGATGCAGTCATCGCGCCAGACCATCGCTTCGCGGCCCTGCCCGGCGTTGGAGAACCACTTGCCGCTTTGCATCACGCCGGGGCCGGCCATCAGGATCATGGCATCGGCATAGTGCGCATCGCGCAAGCAAGTCCACGCGCAGCCGCTGGCCTTCATCAGGGCCTCGGTTTCGATATGATCGTGGCGCACTTCGGCGGGGTTGGCGGGATCATCTATGCCGATGAAGCTGGTGTAGACGATGTGCTTCACACCGCCTGCCGCCGCCGCATCGATCGCCGCCTTGTGCTGCACGACGCGCGCGCCGACGCGGGTGCCGGAGATCAGCAGCATCTTGTCAGCGCCTTGGACGGCTGCGGCCAAAGTCTCAGGCTTGTCGAAATCGCCATAGCGGACGGTGCAGCCCTGCGCGGCGCGGTCTGCCAGCTTCTCCGGCTTGCGCGTGATCAGGATGAGGTCGGCGGCGCGGCCCTGCGCGATGAGGCGATCGGTTACGCCACGGCCATAGTTGCCCGAAGCTCCGGTGATGACGATCCTGCTCATCTCAATTCATCCTGCTGAAATTCCTGCACCCCCGCGAAGGCGGGGGCCTCAGTCGGTTTGCGCAAGTGTGCCGTAACAACACCGAGGCCCCCGCCTTCGCGGGGGAGCGAGTTGTTTTACGAAAGCGCGTCCAACTGCGCCTGCGGCACCCACCAGCCGTGGACTTGCGGACGCAAGCGGGTGGGGATGTGGACCTTGGCCACCGGCCCCGCGCCGATGTTTCCGGCATCGACCACCCATGCTTCATGGATGAACTGGTTGTCGCCGATCTGCTGATCCATGATGAACACCAGCCAGCCGTCCTTTGCCGGATCGGCGGCGGGGACATGGACCGGCTCGTTAAACCCGGCCATAGGCAGCAGGGCGAGTGCGTTGGTCACTTGCGGGGCGGGCGTGTCCATGCCGTCCAGCCGGAGCAGCATATTGAAGCTGACGCCCACCGGGCCTGCGAACAGCGGCGGGCCTTGAAGCTGCGGGTTCATCGAAAGCATGAAGCCGGTCTTGTAGGGCCGCCCCTGCAACTTGGCGGGGATCACCGGGAAATCGCCGGGCGGGCCGATGATGGTTTCGACCACCTCGCCGCCATCGGCCTTCGGATCGACCGTCCAGCGGGTGAGCGCACCGACCACGTCCTGCGGCCCCATGTGAATGCCCGATGGTTCGCGGATGAAGGCGAAAGCGTTGGTGTTGTTAAGGCAGGCGTCGAAGTGGAGCATACCTTCGGCATCCTCCCAAGCGTTCATCATGTGGTACGAATGGCAGCCCTTTGGCCCTTTGAACCATTTGATTTCCGACACATCGCCATACCGAGGCATCACGCCCAGCCATGAATCCAGTTCCGGCTCATGATGCCAGTGTTCGCCGCCCGCCTTCAGCCGATTGAGGTCAGCGGTGGTAGGATAGATCGGGAACAGCGCGTAGTTCTGGCTGACCGTGAAATCGTGCATCATCGCGCAATAGGGTGCGTCGAACCACTGTTCGCTTTTCAGCGTACCATCGGGCGCGACCACGCAATAGGCGACCTTGGGCGAGGCCTGTCCGTCCGCCTCGTAGCCATAGAAGAACAGCTCACCCGTTTCGGCATCGATGCGCACGTGCGCGGTCATCGTCTCGCTCTTCAGCGCGCCGCTGAAATCGTAGGAGCCGAGCGTTTCGAGCGTTACGGGATCGACGCGGTAGGGGCGACCATCCTCCTTGGCCATCAGCAGGCGGCCTGCGTGCCAGATCGGGGTGGTGTTGGCCACGGTGCGGTCTGTGCCCTGCACTTCCGGGTCATCGGTGAAGGGGTTGCGATACTTGCCGAACAGCGCCTTTCCAGCGGCTTTCTCGGCTTTGTAGCGTGCGGTTTCGACGTACTTCTGGATGAAATCGGCCGTGCCATCGCCGTTGAAGGACAGGCGGCTGACCATGCCGTCGCCCGACAAGGTGTGGTCATTGTCGAACTTCGGCGGGAAGGCGGGATCGGGCACGGCGCGATAGAAGCTGCCGCGCACTTCGGGGGGAAGATCGCCTTCAACCTTCAGCCCGCGCAGGTCGGGCACTTCGCCGACCGGGGCGTTTGCACCCATGAAATAGATCGTCTGCGGAAATGCGCTCATGACCTTGCCTCACCCTATCATTTGTTATGATTTGTGTAGCGTGATCGAAAGACAGATCAAGCCCACCAATAGGCTGTCGCGCGCATTTCGATGCTGACGCGCGGTGGCGCATCGGCGGGGCAATCGGGCAGATCGAAGGCCACGTGCGGCACGTGGTGCGCGCGGGCCGGATCGCTGTCATTGGTCTTGAACAGCACCGCTTCATCGATGCGCATATCGGGGAACCAGTGCCAGCGGTGCGCGGGATTGTGCGCGACGACCAGACCTTCGAACGACCACTCCGGTTTGCCGGGTTCATCGAACACGGCATCAGCGGCGATCAAGTCCTGCGCGGTCAGGCTGCGCGCATCGCAGAACGCCAGCGGAACGTCCTGCGGCGGCGGCGATATCGCACGCCAGACGTTGTAGTGAGCGCAGCGCAGGAACGCGCGCCCGTTCGCGCCCCGCTCCCCGAATTGCTGCGCCGTCAGATCGGAAATGTCGATGTGAGCAAAGCGCGCGGGCATGGAGTTGTTGAGGCTGCCCGCCTTGCCACTGCGTTCGGAGAAGCGCAGCAGGCCCGGCGCGCCGACGTGGACCATGTCCGCGCCGGTCTGCGCCTGCACCAGCTCCTCGATCTCGCGCATGTGGATGCGAGCGACCGCATCGCGGTCGGCAAAGTCGGTGACGGCGCTGGTGTGCGCGATGATCTGGAAGCCTTCGCGGTCAATCGTCGTGCCAGCCGCGCGCGCATCGTGCATCGGCATGGGGGTGGGCACGATTTCCACTTCGTCCCGCTCATGCACGTTGGCATAGTAGCGCGGCCGGGCGAACTTGCGGCCTGAATAGGCGATCAGCGCTTCCATCATGCTCTCCATGGGCGGCCTGCTTTGCGCGGGTCCTGCCCCAACGAAAAAGGCCCGCCGTTTCCAGCGGGCCTTCCTCAAATTAGCCAGCAGCCAGCTGCTGCTCCAGCTCGCCCAGCACCCGATAACAATCGAGCACCTTGGCGACCGAGCTGTTCGGCTCGCGCCCTTCGCGGATTGCGGCGATGAATTCGCGGTCCTGCAGTTCGATGCCGTTCATTGACACATCGACCTTCGAAACGTCGATCGGTTCTTCCTTGCCGTTCACCAGATCGTCGTAGCGCGCGATGTAGGTTGCGGTGTCGCCGATGTAGCGGAAGAAGGTGCCGAGTGGCCCATCGTTGTTGAACGAGAGCGACAGGGTGCAGATTGCGCCGCTTTCGCTCTTCAACTGGATCGACATGTCCATCGCGATGCCGAGTTCGGGATGGATCGGCCCTTCGACCGCATTGGCCTTGACGATCTTGCCCGCCTGATAGGCAAACAGATCGACCGTGTGCGCGGCGTGGTGCCACAGCAGGTGGTCGGTCCACGACCGGGCCTCACCCTTGGCATTCATGTTCTTGCGGCGGAAGAAATAGGTCTGCACATCCATTTGCTGGATGTTGAATTCGCCCGCCGTGATCTTGTTGTGCACGTACTGGTGCGAAGGATTGAAGCGGCGGGTATGGCCGACCATGCAGACCTTGCCGGTTTCCTCAGCCACGCGCAGAACTTCCTGTGAATCCGCCCAGCTATCGGCCAGCGGGATTTCCACTTGTACATGCTTGCCCGCCTTCATGCAGGCGATGGCCTGCTGCGCGTGCATCTGCGTGGGGGTGCACAGGATCACCGCATCCACATCGTCACGGGCGAGCGCGTCCTCAAGCTCGGTCGAGCTATGCTTTGCACCATACTTTTCGGCCACGGCTGCGGCCTGATCGGCGCGGCGGCTGATGATCGAGGTGATTTCCACGCCATCGATGTTCTTCAGGCCATCGAGGTGCTTTTCGCCGAAGGCTCCGGCGCCTGCCAGTGCGATACGCATGTCTTGTCCCTTTCTTTGCCTTCAGAGCCGGTTTCGCGCAGATATTCGATGTGTGGGATGTGGCGAACATCGTCGTTGTCGGAAGCCAGCAGGTCGAGGAACTTGTTGTCCCACTCGCGGTTCAGCAGCCCGGCGCGCGGCCCCTGAAGCTGGTGGCTCATGCCGCCAGTGCCCCAGATCTGCACGTTGAGGTCTTCGGGGAAGCTTTCCACCGCGCGGGCAATCGCCTCGCCCAGCGCCCAGCAGCGGTTGCCCGAAGGCACCGGATAGGTGACGACATTGACCGCGAGCGGCACGACCTTGACCGGCCACTTTTCAGGCTGGCCGAACATCATCGACAGCGGCACGGTGAGGCCGTGATCGACGTCCATCTCGTTGATGATGGTCATGTCGAAATCGTCGAGGATCAGGCTCTGCGCGATGTGCCAGGCAAGATCGGCGTGGCCTTCCACATCAGGCACGGGACGCGGCCCCCAGCCTTCGTCGGCGCTCTTGTAGTGCTCGCCGCAACCGATGGCGAACGTCGGGATGATGTTCGCATCAAAGGCCGATGCGTGGTCGTTATAGACCAGAATGACGACGTCGGGCTTTTCCTGCTTTTCCCATTCGCGGGTCCAGTCATAGCCTGCGAAGATCGGGCCAAAGTAATCGTCGCGGCTTTTGCCCTGATCGACAGCGACACCCAGCAGCGGAACGTGGCTGGAGCCGACGCCAGCGGTAATCTTGGCCATATCAATAGCCTCCTTTAATGGAGCGATTGCCCTGAGGCGCGCGACCGCCATCAAGCATCATCTGGCGGTATTCCGGCCAGGTCATGTCGGTCATCGTGCTGACCGCTTCGGCAAACGGTATGCCGTCGGACGAGAACAGCTTCGACAGGAAGTAGACGTTGCCGCCAAGATCGAGCAGCGTGTTGTAATCGCGCGCCATCAAGGCAACCTTGGCCTCTTCCGAGATGTTCCACTCGTCAAGATAGGCGCGCTCGTCCGCCTTGAAGCGGGCGCGGTTTTCGGCCTTCATCAGGCTCATCGCGAACTGGTTGATCCAGTAGCCCTTGCGGGCGCGGGCGGCGGTGTAGATCCGCGTGCCGGGGATATCGTCCAGCTCGGCGAGGTATTCGTGGATGTTCTGGCGGGCAGTGGTCACAGGCCCCTCTCCTTCAGCTTGGCATCGAGGCGCGGGAACACGCGGCGCGCGTTGCCCTCGAAAATCGCGTGGCGTTCAGCATCGCTGATGTCGAG
>NZ_NCII01000056.1 GCF_002256775.1 Novosphingobium sp. 17-62-19
ACTTCCACTTCATCGCCGACCGAAAGGCCGTGCGGCTGGCCGGGCGAGGCGAATTCGCGCAGGGCAACGCGGCCCTCGCTCTTCAGGCCTACGTCGATGACGGCCTTGTCGTTTTCGATGGCAGTGATGGTGCCCTTGACGACGCGGCCTTCAAAGCCACCGTTGGCGGCTCCGCCAAGCGATTCGTCAAGCAGCGCGGCAAAATCGTCGCGCGACGGGTTGGTAGCCATTAATCAAGCTTCCTGTAACAAATATACCGGCCAGGCGGTTGTTTCCGCCGGTCTTTCCTCCACGCCCCGCACCATGCGAACCGTGGGCCAAAAAGGGCCGAACCGCCCCCGAAGCCGAACGCTGGCGGAGGCATCCGAGCGGGCGTGAGCCTGCGCAGATGGGCGGCGCTTAGGCGCATGGGTCGGGAAAAGCAAGGAAAATGGGGGTGCCGGTAAACGCGGTACGTTCTATGATGGTCGCTTAACTGGCCCGCTACGATGAGTGAGGGAGTTGGCTTGCGTCCGATCTTTCGACTGTTCGTTCATCTTGCTATGGGTGGCCTTCAAGCCCGCTTGAACCGTCTTTGTTACGAACTGCACAGGCTTTGAAGCGACAACTGCCGCCGAACCTCGATAGACTATTTCGACAAGATTGACTGTGGATCGGGCGGTCCTGACAGCCGTCGTTTGTAAGCCAACACCTAACGCAGCAATGGCATCACCGTTGTTTTGATATGATTTCCACGCACTATGCGATCCTGCAAGGATTGCGACGATGCCGACACCGCCAATGCCGGAAGCAACGCCATCCAAAACAGCATTGCCTATGTCGATAACAGTTCCGCCCAGCGCCAGATCAATGGCTTCAGACAGTTCCTCGTCCGAAAATCCGCCATCGATAGCATCGGTCTTCTGCGCAACTTCGGACGTTGTAATGATGGGGATGTGATCTTCGACGCTGTTGATGTAGCTGACGCTGTCGGTAGCTTTGATCTGGATTGCTACCCCGTCGATGACAATGTCGGTGTCGGGGTGATTGAAATTTGCAAACCTTTCGCCGCCAAAATCTCGTTCGACCAGCTTTTCAAAATAAGCGCCCTTGGTCAACGACGCCAGACCAATCAAAGATTCGGTTGGCATGGCAAGAGCCTCCTGCCAAATTTCGAAGTCAGTCATGCCAGCGAAATTGCCATTCACTTCACGAAGTGAATCGAAAACGCTCCCGGCTTGGATGACGTCATGAACCAACGATCCTGCACCGGCTGCAACTCCTGCGAATAAGCCAGCGGTGAGAGCGTGGTCCGGTGCGAAAAGGATGTCGCGACTATCGGGAATTGCTTGGATTGCAGCCATTTTGGCCTGTGCCACTCTTCGGTCAACGATCGCTTTGAATTCGCGATATTGCTCTTCAGCTATGATGACGGTTGGCGATGTGTTCAGTTTCTCCAGTGCGGTCTCAAGCGCCAGTATTTGACGCTCAACTTCCTCAAGCGCGCTCCGATTGCGCGTTAGCATCAACCACCATTTTAGCTTGCGCTTGTCTAACGCGGATTTGAACTGGGTGTCCGCCTCCTGAACGAGGCGACGCAAATGGGGAAGCTCTTCCTCAAGCCGCATCTTGGCCTTGACCTCAGGCAATGCTTCGTGCCGCCGCCGGATTGCAGACTTCACCAATTGATCGGCGTCTCGACAAAGCTGCGCAATCCTGGCTTCGCGTTCTTCTTTGGCCTCCTTGTCGAGCAGGTCATTAAGATGCTGATCCAGCATCGGTGCCCATATCTGCAAGTAAGCGCTGGCATCTCCGGAAGATGTCTTTTCTTGGCTGAGGCGGTCTATTGCAGCCTTAAGAGGTTTCGACTCTGTGACTGCCATAGCAGCAACGATATGTTGCTGTTGATCGATGAAGGTTTGATAGCGCCGCTGTTCTGCACGTCCCAAAAACAAGATGCACACTGACCCGAAGGCAACAGTTAGAATGCTGGTCAAAACTGGATGGCTTTCAAGGCCGCTTTGCCAAGGTGTCCAGATCAACGCGCTCATATAAAGCAATCCAGCACCGGCACAGAATGATACTACTGCTCTATTGCGACGCTTTTTCACTCTAATTTCAATCTGTTCGCACGCAGCTAAGGTTTCATAGAACTGCATTGAACTCCGCCTCCTGCCCACGATAATTTGTTTACCTACCGTAATGTTCTCCATATGTCGTCAACAACCTGCTGTAGGAAGGACTTTTCTACGGCATTACATGCGGTTGGATGGTGGTGGTGGATGGGCAAGTCCGGTGGACATCGTTACCAGCTTGATGTAGTATCGAAGGGTAATACCTAGCGCTACTAAAGGCTCGCCAATGCCCGCTGTCACATCCATCAAGCTCGATGACGCGCTTAAAGGCCGTGTCCAGCAGCTTGCCCAGACCCGCCGCCGCACGTCCCACTGGATTATGCGTGAGGCCATCGCGCAATATGTCGAGCGTGAGGAAAAGCGGGAGTCCTTTCGTCAGGACACGCTGAAGGCGTGGGATGAATTTCAGGCGACTGGCCTGCACGCTACGGCTGACGAGGTCGAAAAATGGCTGGCAAGCTGGGGTTCCGACAATGAGTTGCCTGCGCCCGAATGCCACAAATAATTTATTCCACTGCAGCAATCCGTGACCTTCGGCGGCTTCGGGATTTTCTGCAGCCGAAAAGCGCGGATGCTGCCCGCCGCGCAGGTGAGGCCATCGTTCGCAGCGTCAAGCTTTTGGGAAGCCATCCACACATTGGCCGCATGGTGGATGACCTTCCCGAGGACTTCCGCGAGTGGGTGATCGACTTCGGGGATAGCGGGTATGTTGCACGTTATCGGGTGGACGGTGATGTTGTGACCGTTCTTGCCATCCGCCATCAGCGCGAGGCTGGTTTTAAGTAGCCATCGTCGCAAACCCACCCCGCTGCGACTAACGCTTTCTGCGAAAGCGCAAGTCTCGCGGCCCTCCCGCCTGCGGGAGGGCGCAGAAGAAGGGCGAGACGCAGCGTTCATTTCCCCCCTCCCGCAGGCGGGAGGGGTTGGGGGTGGGTCTGCGCGTCAGCGCATTACATCACCCCCGCGCCACCTGCTTCTCCACCAGCGCAACAGCCGTCGCCACCGCCATCTCCCGCGTCAAATTCGACGTATCCAGCAACGCCGAACCCACAGCCTGCCGCAATGGAGCCTCCGCCCGGTTCCGGTCACGCTCATCGCGTTCTGCCAGATCAGCCTCAATTGCCTCGCGCGCCACGTCCTTGCCCAGGCCTTTCATCTCCGCCCAGCGCCGCATCGCGCGCGCGCTTACGCTGGCGGTGACGAACAGCTTGGCGTCGGCGTGAGGGGCGATCACGGTGGCGATGTCGCGGCCGTCCAGCACCGCGCCGCCGGGCTGGTTCGCGAAGGCCTGCTGCCGCGCCAGCAGCGCCGCGCGCACCGCTGGATGCACCGAAACGCGGCTGGCATAGCCGCCGGTTTCTTCGCTGCGCAGTTCGGGATCGTCCAGCAGGCTTTCGGGAAAGCCGCACGCCGCCAGCGCAGCGTGGGCATCATCGGGATTGCCGCCGCTCAGGAAAACCTGCCGCCCCACCGCGCGGTAGAGCAGCCCGGTGTCCAGATGTGGCAGGCCGAAATGCGCGGCCAGCGCCTTGGCGATGGTGCCTTTGCCCGAAGCGGTCAGGCCGTCCACGGCGATGATCATTGCTTGTCTCTCCGCGCCCGCAGCGCTTTAACCAACCCCCAGATGGCAATCGCCGCCCAGAAGAATTCCAGCACGAACGAAGCCGGGTTCATGTGGACCAGCAGCGATACCGTCAACAATGCCGCGCCCAGCAGGTTGACGCCATGCTGCACAAACGGATTGGGCCGCTCCACCTTGGTGACATAGGCATAGGCGAGCACGATGCACGCCGTCCCGCAAAACCCGACGATATTGGCAAGCGTTCCGTCGATCACGCTGCTGCTGCGCCTTCAGGTCGAACACTGGCCAGCAGGCTTTCGAACACCGGAAAGCTGGTGGCGATGGGCCGCGTGTCGTCCACTTCCACGCCGCGCTTGCTGGCGATTCCGGCAATCGCCATCGCCATCGCAATGCGGTGGTCAAGGTGCGTCACCACGCTTGCGCCGTCTGCCGTGCCGTGCAGCGGATCGCCGCCCGTGCCATCGATAATGAGGCCGTCCTCGGTCTCGGTCACGGTCGCGCCTGCCAGTTCCAGCGCGGCGCGCATTGCGCTGATCCGGTCGCTTTCCTTCACACGCAGTTCTTCCAGCCCGGTGGTCACGGTGCGGCCCTTGGCGAGCGCGGCGGCCACGAACAGCACCGGGAATTCGTCCACCATGCTCGGCACCACGGCAGGGTCCACAGCGATGCCGGTCAGCAGCGAATGGCGCACACGCAGGTCGGCCACCGGCTCACCACCCACATCGCGCCGGTCCAGTTCCTCAATGCTCCCGCCCATCAGCCGCAGCACATCGAACAGCGCGGCGCGCGTGGGGTTCAGCCCGACGTTTTCCACCACAAGATCAGACCCTTCGACCAGCAGCGCGGCCACCACAAAAAACGCGGCAGACGATGGATCGCCCGGCACCACGATGTCCTGCGGCTTAAGTTCCGCCTCACCGCGCACACGGATCACCCGCGCGCCGTCATCGGCAATATCCACCGTCAACTCCGCACCAAACCCGCGCAGCATCCGCTCCGAATGGTCGCGGGTGGGGATTGGTTCGATCACCGTGGTGATTCCCGGCGTGTTCAGTCCGGCCAGCAAGATGGCGCTCTTCACTTGCGCCGATGCCACCGGCAGCCGGTATGCGATCGGCACTGCAGGAGAAATGCCGCGCAGGGTGAGGGGGAGCCGCCCGCCGGGGCTGGCAGTAAATTCCGCGCCCATGGTGGAGAGCGGATCGATCACGCGCCCCATCGGTCGTTTGGACAGCGAACCATCGCCCACGAATGTCGCGGTGATCGGATGCGTGGCGACCAGCCCCATCAGCAGCCGCGTCGATGTGCCCGAATTGCCCATGTCGAGCGCCACATGCGGTTGCAGCAGTCCGCCCACACCCACGCCATGCACGTGCCACATGCCGTCTGCATCGCGCTCAATCGTCGCGCCCATCGCGCGCATGGCGGCGGCGGTGGACAGCACGTCCTCGCCCTCCAGCAGCCCCGTCACCCGCGTCTCACCCACCGCCAGCGCGCCCAGCATGATAGAGCGGTGGCTGATCGACTTGTCGCCCGGCACGCGAATTCGCCCGGTCAGCGGGCCGGAGGCGGTGAAGCGGCGGGGGCGCATTTCAGCGGGATCGTGTGAGGACACGTTGGGTCTTTCGGATCGGGGAGGGCGGATAAAGCGCGCGGCTTTTGACAGCAGCGCGCCGCTATGGCAAGGCGCGCGCTCTCTTGATTCCGTGGATGCGCGGACCCATCAAGTGTGCAGTTTCTCCGCCCGCGCGAAATCCTTCAGCGCCGGGCCAGTCTTGAGGAAGTTTCATGGTCAAGCCGGAATGGGGCACCAAGCACGGTTGTCCGAAGTGTGGCACCCGCTTCTACGATCTGGGCAAAACCGACCCGATCACCTGCGTCGAATGCAAGTACACCTGGACCGCCGAGCCGGTGCTGAAGTCGAAGCAGCCGATCCCCTATGAGGAGATCCAGAAGGAGAAGGCCGATGTCGCGCCTGACGTCGATCTGGCCGACGAAGATATTGACATCGACGACGATGGCGATTCGCCCGACAATGATGTTGACCTTGGCGGTGACGACGATCTTGGCGTGCCCGGCAAGAGCGGCGACGACGACGAAGTTTGATTCATTTCGGAGCCGATCTTCCGGGTCGGCTCCGAAAAATTTCCGCAGGCGGTTTTTTCGTCTTGCCAGTCCGGGCACTCTCCCTTAGAGGCGCGGCTCCCGGCGAGATAGACCCGCCGGAACAGCCTTCTTCCCACGGGAGGCTGTTGGAAATATGGGGCCTTAGCTCAGCTGGGAGAGCGCCTGCATGGCATGCAGGAGGTCAGCGGTTCGATCCCGCTAGGCTCCACCATTTCCCTCCAAAAGGCCGCCTTCGGGTGGCCTTTTTGCGTTTGGGGCGCGTGTCTTGGCGTTGATTCCCGATGTGCACCTAAATGCACCTAAACTACACCAAACTGCACTCAAGACGCCACAACGCGCCTTGAGTGCAGCGCTGACGCTACTTTTTCAGCCCAATTTCGCGCAGGCGTTCCTGCAGGTAATCGTCCGCCGTGATCGACACCGGATAGCGGTCAGGATTCTCATCCGTGATGCACTGCGCCAGCGTCTCAAACCGGAAATCGCTGCGCAGGTGCAGGAAGAACGGCATCGAATAGCGGCTGTGCTGCGCGCGCTCTCCTTCCGGGTTGCGCACGCGGTGCGTGGTTGATGGCAGGACGTGATTCGTCAGGCGTTGCAGCATGTCGCCGATGTTGACCGCCAGCGCGCCTTGAGGTGGGGAAACGCTGATCCAATCGCCTGATTTCGTGCGCAATTCCAGCCCGGCTTCCTCTGCGCCGAGTAGCAGCGTGATCAGGTTGATGTCCTCATGCGCCCCCGCCCGAATCGCACCAGGCTCCGCATCGGCGGGTAGCGGCGGATAATGGAGCAGGCGCATCACGGAGTTTCCGTCCTCGATCGCTGGATCGAACCAGTGTTCGTCCAGCCCAAGCCAAACCGCAATCCGTGCCAGAATGCGCGCGCCGACGCGGTCGAATTCCGCATAGAGTTCCTCGAACGTCTCGCGGAAACCTTCGGGGCGGGTGGGCCAGATGTTGGGGAACATCGACATGCCGGCGAGCGGATGATCGGCTGGGAGATCGCGGCCGACGTGCCAGAACTCCTTGAGATCGTGGCGTTTTGCCCCCTTGGCGATTTCGGTGCCGAAGGGCGTGTAACCACGCGCGCCGCCAAGGCCCTCGATGTAGTAGCTGCGCTTCTCGTCCTCGGGCAGCGCGAAAAATTCGGCTGTGAGTTTCCACGCGCGGGCGATCAGGTCCGGGGCGATGCCGTGATCTTTCACCATCGCGAAGCCGAAGGTCTGGAAGCTTTCGCCCAGTTCGCGCGAAAGCGCATCGGGCGCGGTGGTCAAGGAGATCACCGGGAGGGTTTTGAGGGGCATGGTGTTCCAGTTCGCAAATTTGTCGCTATGGAAACCGCCTTAACGGGATTCTCGCGGGGTTTCATGACCAAAATCAACGCTACTGAAATCGACTGGGCCGACACCACTGACCGCAACCTCTGGCTGATGAAGTCGGAGCCCGACGTCTATGGCTGGGACGATCTTGTGGCAGAGGGCGAGGGAACGTGGGACGGTGTGCGCAACCATCTGGCCGCGCGCAATCTGCGCACGATGCAGCCGGGCGATCTGGCGTTCTTCTATCATTCCAATATCGGGATCGAAATCGTGGGTGTGATCGTGATCAGCCAAGGTGGGCTGATCGATCCGACTGACCCTGAAGGCAAGTGGGCGGCGGTTAAGGTGAAAGCTGTCAAGAAGCTGCCGCAGACCGTGACGCTCAAGCAGGTAAAGGCGACGCCGGAATTGCAGAACATGGACTTGATCCGCCTGTCTCGCCTGTCGGTGGGGGCAGTGCGACCGGAGGAGTGGGCGCTGGTTCTGAAGATGGCGGGTGTCGACTGACGGGAACCGGATTGGCCTGTCAGGCGTAGTATTCTCCGAGAGGGCGATAGGTTTCGCCCGATAAATCAAGGAGATTCCCTGTGGGTGAAATGACCGACAAGGCCAAGGGCCTCGCCAACGAAGCTGCCGGCAACGTCAAGCAGGCCGTGGGCAAGGCAACCGACAACCAGAAGCTGCAGGCCGAAGGCATTGCGCAGGAGCGCAAGGGTGAAGCCCAGCAGGTTGCGGGCAAGGTCAAGGGCGCGCTGGGCGACAAGGTCTGAGCGTGAACTGACACAGTTTCGACTGGCGGAAAGTCTTCCCCGTCGGTTGGAGAAAGGGCCGTCCCATAAGGGGCGGCCCTTTGCGTTTGAGCGCTGCACGCCAACCTGTCCCGGCTTGGAACGATCCCGAAAATGGGGGAAAGCCGGGATACCTAAAGGTGAATAATTCGTTAAGCAGGTGTCATGAACAGGTCGCTTGCCACCGCCGCTTCGGGTGCCGTTTATGGCACCGCCCGTCATTCATTCCGCGCATCGCTGCCGCGCCACGCGCTGCGCGAACTGCCCAAGCTGGAGCCGGAAGTGATTGCCGCCATGCGCCGGGCCGAGGAGCGACTGCGGGAAATGGAAGTGCGGTCTGAGCCGGTCAATATCAAGCGTATCACTATGCAAGATGTGCGCGAGTTTCTAATTGCCTATTGCGCGTGCTTCATGGCGGTAATGGCGTTTATCGCCTGAAGGGCAGTTCCAAGCCTTTTCGTCACAGCAGGTGGCGAAGCCCAAATTTGACCGTCATCTTGAACTTGTTTTGCTGCGCTGGCCTTCGGCTCAGGATCTATTTCGCCAATCAAGCTGCTGCGTGTGGCGATAGATGGACCCTGAAACAAGTTCAGGGTGACGAGAATTGGTGTGAAGCGGGCCTTGCTCCACTCCCAGCTATGCGGCTCTTGCGGCCCTTTCAGCCTTGTACAGCAGCCAGCCTAGCCATGCAGACACGACGCACATTGCCGCACCAAGCAGGAGTTGGTCGACCAGCGCAACACCTAAGCCGCTGAGACCGCCTGCGACCAGCGCGCCGACCACCATTGCGCCGGAATTGACGATGTTATTTGCGGCAATTGTCCGTGCGGTTTCCGATTTGTCGACCACCGTGGTGAGGAACGCATAGAGCGGCACTACGAACATGCCGCCCGCCACCGCGATGCCCAGCAGCGACAGCAGCAGCGGGATGGCCAGCGGCTGGACGATGAAGGTGGCGACGTCCATCAATTGCTGCTCTGGCATGTCCGGCCACAGCCTGCACACCATGTAGAAGGCCACGACGAACACGCCCATCGCGATTACCGATGCAGGCGAATAGCGTGCCGAGACGGTGCCCTTGAGCAGCGCGTTGATTGACATCGAGCCAATAGCGATGCCGACGGAGAACATCACTAAAAACAGGCTAGCCACTTCCTTGCTGGCATAGAGCACGTTCTTGGCAAGCGGCGGAAACTGGATGAACAATACCGTGCCGACCGTCCAGAAAAAGCTGATGGCGATGATGGCCATGAACACCTGACGGTGCCGCGTGGTGTTGCGGATCAGCCGCCAGGACGACGTGAAGACGTTGAAATCGATCTTCTGCGCTTCTTGCATCGGTGGGGCAGGGGGCACCTGCCGCCCGGAAAAATAGCCGACCAGCGCGGTGAGCACGACGCCACCAGCGGCGACTTCGACCGGTATCCAGCCTGCCAGAATCGTGCCAGCAAGGATGGCGATATAGGTGCCTGCCTCTACCAGTCCTGTGCCAGCGAGGACTTCATTGTCGTGCAGATGCTGTGGCAGGATCGCATATTTGATCGGGCCAAAGAACGTGGAATGGACGCCCATCGCCAGCAGTGCAGCGAGCATCAGGGGGATGGCAATGGCTTCCACTTCCATGCCCATCCACGCCATGACAAGGCCAGCGCCGCCGACCACCATGATCGCGATTTCGCAGGCCTTTACGACGCGAATGATTTTGGCCTTGTCGCGCATGTCGGCCAGTTGCCCGGCGAGCGCGGAGAGCAGAAAGAACGGCAGGATGAACAGGCCCGAGGCGATTGCGGAAAAGCGCGCCTCTTCCGCTTCGGAACTGTAGACGCTGTACACCACGTACAGGACCATCGCGTTCTTGTAGAGATTGTCGTTGAAAGCCCCCAGAAGCTGGGTGACGAACAATGGCAGGAAGCGGCGCGTGCGCACCAGATGTGTCGATGTTGTCATGAACCCTTTGCCGACATCTTCCGTTGTGCGCACCCTTAGCCCGGTAAGGGGCATGGGCAAGAAGTTTTGAAGTTTGCTGCGGTAGGGCGTGAATGTTGCGATTCCGTTTGTCGCAATTGCGCGCTATGCCCAGCCTCGATGTTGACACTGCCCAACCTGCTCACACTGTCACGGATCGTGACTGTCCCCTTGCTCGCGGTGCTGCTGTGGTGGCCGGAATGGCGGTTGGGTTATGGCCTTGCCTTCGGTGTGTACTGCCTGATGGGGATAACCGACTATTTCGACGGCTACCTTGCCCGTGCGCAGGGCGCGGTGAGCAAGCTGGGGATTTTCCTCGATCCGATTGCCGACAAGATCATGGTTGTGGCGGTGATCCTGGTGCTCACCGCCCAAGGAATTCTGCGCGGGCCTTATGTGGGCGACATGCATGTGATCGCCGGGCTGGTGATTCTGCTGCGTGAAATTGCGGTTTCGGGCCTGCGCGAATTTCTGGGCGGGTTGCGGGTTTCAGTGCCAGTCAGCCGATTGGCAAAATGGAAGACGACTTTCCAGATGATCTCGCTGGGCGCGCTGATTCTGGGGCAGGCATTGCCCGGATGGCAGATGCCGGTGGGCGGGATTTCGGTGAACGTGCCGCATACGGTAGGGCTGACAACGCTGTGGGCAGCGGCAGTTCTGACGGTGATTACCGGGTGGGATTACCTGCGCGTGGGCTTGAAGCACATGGATTGACTGTTTTTCTTCCCCCTTGATGGGGGAAGGAAGACGTAGCTTGCGAACTTGTTCGCTAGCGCAGGCTGGTTGGGGGTGATTTTCGGACGCAGGCCTTGCTTCACCCCCATCCAACTTCGGCTAGACGGCAAGCCGCCAAGCCTGCGTATCCTTCCCCCATCAAGGGGGAAGGGGGGATGCGCGCAAGTTCGTAGCGATGACTCGTACGACACCGTCTGGATTTTCGAGAACGTCGTTGTTCCAAAACCTCAGGACGCGATACCCTTCGTTGCGGACCTGCGTATCGCGCCATGCATCCATTTCTGGACTGTGTTGGCCACCGTCGACTTCGATCACGATGCGGTCGCGATGACTGGCGAAGTCCACGATGGCATGAGCGATTGGAACCTGCCTGCGAAAACGTGCTTCTGGAAAGCACACACGCAAAAGACGCCACATTGATTTTTCCGCTTCAGTCGGATTGCGGCGCATCTCGCGGGCGTGTTTGATCGCCATAGGGGGTGGGGCCTTCTTCACGCCGCACAGGGTAAGCAACGTTGAAGGGTGCGCCACAATAGCTAGTTCGACAATGGCCCTAACTCGGGTTCCCTCCAGTAAGGAGGAAGGGGGCTAACCCGCCCGCAATTCGCCCGCCAGCATCCTGAATTCCTCGGCGCGTGGACTGTTTCTACGCCAGACCAGCGCGATGTCGCGCCAGGCGTGGTCGGCGGTCAGGGGGCGGACGACGATGTTGGTGTCGTGGAGGATGCCTGCGTCGATGGCCATTTGCGGGAGCATGGTGAGGCCGAGGCCATTGTCTACCATCTGCACCAGCGTGTGCAGGGACGTGCCGATCATCGTGGCGCTGGCGCGCATTTCAGGGCGGTTGCAGGCGGCCAGCGCGTGTTCTTTAAGGCAGTGGCCGTCTTCGAGCAGAAGCAGACGCGTTTCGTCGATCATACTGGCGGTGATCGTGGGGGGCGGATCGCGCGGATCATCCTTGGGGAAGGCGACCAGCAGTTCGTCCTTGAACAGGAGCTCCGCCTCGACCTCGCCCGTGGCGTAGGGGAGGGCGAGCAGCACGCAATCGGCGCGGCCATGGTGCAGCGATTCGATGGCGGCAGCGCTCGGTTCCTCACGCAGGAACAGCTTCAGCTGCGGGCGTTCCTTGCGCAGGCGCGGGAGGATGCGTGGGAGCAGGAACGGGGCGATGGTGGGTATCACGCTCATGCGCAATTCGCCTGCCAAGGGTGCCCCGTGGCTCTGGACGAGTTCGGAGAGTTCCTCGGCCTCGCGCAGCAGGCGGTGCGCCTTGGCGACGACTTGATTGCCGAGCGGGGTGAAGCGGACGACGCGGCGGGTGCGTTCCACCAGTACCACGCCGAGCAGTGATTCCAGTTCGCGCAGGCCCGCCGAGAGGGTGGATTGCGAGACGAAGCACGAATCAGCCGCGCGGCCGAAATGCCCGTGTTCGTGCAGCGCGACGAGGTATTGCAGCTGCTTGAGCGTGGGCAGGTAGGTGCTCATTTCGAGGTCATTCGTCGACGTGGACGACGACTTCGACGACTTCGTCCTTGTCGGCGATGTTATCGATGTGCGCCATTTTGAGCTTGCCGCCCACCACCGCGAAGGCGAGCTTGCCTTCGACCAGTTCCAGCGCATCGCGTCCGAACTGTTCGAAGCGCCAGCCTTCGAGGATGGCGAGGTTCTTGCGCTGTCCTGCGGCGAGCAGTTCCAGATCGTCTGTCCGGGCGAGCAGGCGGGCAGCGATGTCGATCTCGCGGCTGCGGATTTTCAGTAGCAACTTGAGCAGATCGGCAACCAGGGCGCCTTCCTTGCCCAGCGGAGCGCCGCGCGGTGTCTTGGGAGGCATTTCCGCGTCGGTCATGGGCTTGGACTCGGCGAGCGTCTGCATCAGGCGGCGGCCGATGTCGTTTTCCTTCCATCCGGCGGAGAGGCCGCGCACTTTGGCAAGGTCTGCCTGATCGCGCGGGGGGTGGCTGGCAATGTCGGCCAGCGTTTCATCGCGCATGATGCGGCCGCGCGGGATGTTCTTGTCCATCGCCTCCCGCTCGCGCCATGCGGCAAGGGCCTTGAGGCGGCCGAGGACGGCGGTGTTACGGCTGGGCGCGCGGATGCGCTGCCATGCGGTTTCCAGATCGACGCGGTAATGCTCCGGGTCGGCCAGCTTCTCCATCTCGATATCCAGCCATTCGCCGCGCCCGGTCTTTATCAGGCGCTTGAGCAGCTTGGGGAAAATCTTGGAGAGGTGGGTGACATCGCCGATGGCATATTCGATCTGGCGTTCGGTCAGGGGGCGGCGCGACCAGTCGGTAAAGCGCGCGCCCTTATCGATGGTGAGACCGAGCCATGATTCGACGAGGTTGGAGTAGCCGATCTGTTCGGACTGGCTGACTGCCATCATCGCGATCTGCGTATCGAAGATCGGGTGCGGGGTCTTGCCCGTCAGGTTGTAGATGATTTCCACATCCTGCCCACCGGCGTGGAAGACTTTCAGCACGTCTTCATTGTCGCACATCAGGTCGAGCAGTGGCTTCAAGTCGATACCCGGAGCCAGCGGATCGATCGCGGCGGCTTCCTTGTCATCGGCGATCTGGACGAGGCACAGTTCCGGCCAGAACGTGTTCTCACGCATGAATTCGGTGTCGACGGTGATGAAATCGGCTTTGGCCAGACGCTCGCACAGATCGGTGAGCGCTTCTGTCGTGGTGATGAGGGGATGTATCTTCATCGGTCTTTTCTGTATGGCGCGCGAAACATGCGGCGCGGTGGTGCCCCCTGCCGGGGACGTCGCCTTGGCCCCCTGCCTTGTTAAGCGTGAAGGGCCGTGGCTTGACAAATCCGCGGCCATCGCCTGTTAGCCGCGAGAGTTTCCCCTGCCCGATTGCAGACCGATTGGAAAGAGTTTCGATGCACCTTTATCGTTCCCATACCTGTGGCGCCCTGAAGCGCGACGATGTCGGGCAGACCGTCCGCCTTTCGGGCTGGGTGCACCGCAAGCGCGATCATGGCGGCGTGCTGTTCGTCGATCTGCGCGATCATTATGGCATGACGCAGATCGTGGCCGACGTGGACAGCCCGGCGCTGGCGATCCTTGAAGGACTTCGCGTGGAATCGGTGGTGACCATTGATGGCACCGTGAAGGCGCGGTCAGAGGGCACGGTCAATCCGAACCTGCCGACCGGCGCGATCGAAGTCTATGCGCGTGGGGCGACGGTGCTTTCGGCTGCGGAAGAACTGCCGATGCCGGTGGCGGGCGAGCAGGAATATCCTGAGGATATCCGCCTGCGCTATCGCTTCCTCGATCTGCGGCGCGAGACGCTCCACGCCAATATCGTGACGCGCACCAAGGTCATTTCAGACATGCGCCGCCGCATGGAAGGCGCTGGGTTTACCGAGTATTCGACGCCGATCCTGACGGCTTCCAGCCCCGAAGGCGCGCGCGATTTCCTCGTGCCGAGCCGCATCCATCCGGGCAAGTTCTATGCGCTGCCGCAGGCGCCGCAGCAGTACAAGCAGCTGCTGATGGTGGCTGGCTTTGACCGTTACTTCCAGATCGCACCTTGCTTCCGCGATGAAGATCCGCGTGCTGATCGGCTGCCGGGCGAGTTCTACCAGCTCGATCTGGAGATGAGCTTCGTCACGCAGGAAGAAGTGTGGGAGACGATGGAGCCGGTGATCGGCGGGGTGTTTGAAGCCTTTGCTAATGGTCGCAAGGTTACGCCGACCGGCAGCTTCCCCCGCATTCCCTATGCGGAATCGATGCTGAAGTACGGGTCGGACAAGCCGGATCTGCGCAACCCGATCATCATTTCCGACGTCTCGGACGAGTTCACCCAGTCCGGTTTTGGCCTGTTTGAGAAGATCGTCGGTACCGGCGGCGTTGTTCGCCTAATCCCGGCACCGGGCACGGCGGAGAAGAGCCGCAAGTTCTTCGATGAAATGAACGATTGGGCGCGCGCCGAAGGTCATGCAGGGCTTGGCTACGTCACGCGCAAGGGCGGTGAATTCGGCGGGCCGATTGCCAAGAACCACGGGGCCGACAAGATGGCCGTGTTGTTCGACAAGCTGGGACTTGGCCCCGACGACGGCTGCTTCTTCGCCGCTGGTAAGGCCGAACAGGCCGCAAAGCTGGCAGGGGCTGCGCGCACCCGCGTGGCCGACCAGCTGGGCCTGATCGACAAGGACAGCTTCGAGCTGTGCTGGATCGTGGACTTCCCGTTCTACGAATGGGACGAGGAGAACAAGAAGGTCGAATTCAGCCACAACCCATTCTCGATGCCGCAGGGCGGGATGGATGCGCTGTGCAATCAGGACCCGCTGACGATCAACGCCTTCCAGTACGATCTGGTGTGCAACGGCTATGAAATCGCGTCCGGCTCGATCCGCAACCAGTCGCCCGAAACAATGGTCAAGGCGTTTGAAATCGTGGGCCTGAGCAAGGAAGACGTGGAAGAGCGCTTTGGCGGCCTTTACCGCGCGTTCCAGTATGGCGCGCCGCCGCACGGTGGCATGGCAGCGGGCGTTGACCGCGTGGTCATGCTGATCTGTGGCGCACAGAACCTGCGCGAAATCACGCTGTTCCCGATGAACCAGCGTGCCGAAGACCTGCTGATGGGCGCGCCTTCACCGGCGGCTTTGAAGCAGCTGCGCGAACTGAACGTCCGCGTGGTTGAACAGACCAAGAGTTGAGCCGGAACGGGCGCGTGTTGGGGGTGATCCACAGTCCACCCCTTGCCAGCGTGGCCCGCGTTCATTAGGGCGAAACCCGAAACCAGAATTCCAACGCTTTCCTTCGAAGGGGCATTCCATGAGCGATACCGCCGAGCGCGTTAAGAAGATTGTTGTCGAGCACCTCGGCGTCGAGGCCGACAAGGTCACCGAAGAGGCCAGCTTTATCGATGATCTGGGCGCAGACTCGCTCGACATCGTCGAACTGGTGATGGCGTTCGAAGAAGAATTCGGCGTCGAGATCCCCGACGATGCGGCCGAGAAGATCTCGACCGTGCAGGACGCGATCAAGTACATCGACGAAAACAAGGGCTGATCGCCCAAAATCCCCCTTTGCCCTGAGCTTGTTGAAGGGCTGTCGCGGCATCGCCAATCCAGAAGTGGCGCTCCCGGCAGGGTGGACTTAGGCAGGCTCAGCCCTCTTCGAGGGGCTGGGCCTGTTTGCTTATTTACCGGAGAATTCAATGCGTCGTGTCGTCGTAACCGGACTTGGCCTCGTCACCCCTCTGGGCGCGGACGTTGAAACCGTTTGGAAAAACCTGCTCGCCGGTAAAAGCGGTGCGGGGCCAATCACCAGGTTCGATACCAGCGATCACAAGTGCAAGATCGCCTGCGAGGTGAAGCCTGCGGATCATGAGTTCGGCTTCGATCCGGGCAAGCGCGTTGACCACAAGATCCAGCGCCAGGTCGATCCGTTCATCGTGTTCGGTATCGATGCTGCAGGTCAGGCCATCGAAGACGCCGGGCTTGCTGACATGGACGATGACCTGAAGACGCGCACCGGATGCTCGATCGGTTCGGGCATTGGCGGGTTGCCGGGGATTGAAAGCGAATCGATTGTCCTGAAAGAAAAAGGGCCGAGCCGCGTTTCGCCGCACTTCGTGCATGGCCGCCTGATCAACCTGATCTCGGGCCAGGTTTCGATCAAGTACGGCCTGATGGGACCGAACCATGCGGTCGTCACCGCCTGCTCCACCGGGGCGCACTCGATTGGCGATGCCGCGCGTATGATCAAGGACGGCGATGCCGACGTGATGCTGGCGGGTGGGGCTGAAAGCACGATCAACCCGCTGGGCGTGGCAGGCTTTGCACAGGCTCGCGCGCTCAACTGCAGCTATAATGACCGCCCGACCGAAGCGAGCCGGCCTTATGACAAGGACCGCGATGGCTTTGTCATGGGCGAAGGTGCGGGCGTGGTGGTGCTTGAGGAATACGAGCACGCCAAGGCGCGCGGTGCAAAGATCTATGCTGAAGTCGTCGGCTATGGCCTGTCTGGCGATGCCTACCACGTGACCGCGCCGCACCCCGAAGGTAAGGGCGCGGAACTGGCCATGCGCATGGCGCTGAAGAAGGCCGGGATGACCGCAGGTGACATCGACTATGTCAACGCACACGGCACTTCGACGATGGCCGATACGATTGAACTGGCAGCGGTAAAGCGCGTGCTGGGCGATGACCTTTCGGGCGCTTCGATGAGCAGCACCAAGTCTGCCATCGGTCACTTGCTTGGTGGTGCAGGCGCAGTGGAAGCAATCTTCTGCATCCTGGCCATTCGTGACCAGATCGTGCCGCCAACGCTGAACCTGCACAATCCCGATGAGGGCACCGAAGGCGTTGACCTCGTGCCGCATACTGCCAAGCGTCGCAAGGTTCGCGCCGCACTGAACAATTCGTTCGGGTTTGGCGGCACCAACGCCAGCGTCATCGTCAAAGCGCTGGAAGACTGAGGACAAGATCAATGGCCCGCCGTCGTCGTTCGAAGCTGCCGCTGTTTGCGGTGGTTCTATTGGTGGTGGGCGCATTGGGCTGGCTGGCTGGTGGCTGGGTTTCGACTGGGCCACTTGAGCAGCAGATCGAGTTCGATGTCGGCGCGGGCGCGGGCCTGAGCGTGTTGTCAGACGATCTGGAAGAGCAAGGTGCGATCCGATCGGCCACGCTGTTCAAGCTACGTGCGTCGCTGCTGGGCGGTGGGACGGAAGTCCGCAAGGGTTCGTTCCTGATCCCCAAAGGGGCGAGCGAGGCTACAGTTCTCGAAATCCTGAAGGGCGACAAGGTGATTCGCCGCCTCATCACCATTCCCGAAGGTATGCCTTCGATCATGGTGGCCGAGCGGCTGATGGCGAACAAGGATTTGACCGGGCCTGTGTCAGCGCCCGGAGAAGGTACGGTTTTGCCCGACAGCTATGATTGGCAGAAGGGTGAAGCCCGTGCTGCGGTGCTGAAGCGTATGCAGGCAGCGATGGACAAGACGCTGGGGGAATTGTGGGCCAAACGCTCACCGCGCACGGTGGCCAAGACGCCGCAGGAAGCGCTGATCCTTGCCTCGATTGTCGAGAAGGAAACCGGAAAGCCCGAAGAGCGCCGCATGGTGGCCGGGCTGTATTCCAACCGCGTGCGCCAAGGGATGTTGCTACAGGCAGACCCGACGATCATCTACCCGATTACCAAGGGAAAACCACTGGGACGGCGCATCCGCCAGTCCGAAATTCAGGCAGTGAACGGGTACAACACTTATACCATGGTCGGCCTGCCGAACGGACCAATTACCAATCCTGGGCGGGCATCAATCGCAGCCGTGCTTGATCCTGCCGAAACGGAAGCACTTTTCATGGTAGCCAATGGCACAGGTGGGCATGTTTTCGCTGATACGCTGCAGCAGCACAACGCCAACGTTGCAAAGTGGTTTGCCTTGCGCAAGGCGAGGGGCGATCTGTGAGCAACTGCGAAAATCTTGTCCGTAATGGTGGCTAAGTTCTTCCATTGTTAAGAGGTTACTCCTAAGGTTTTTTACGGAGGCACCGGGATAGAGTTCGCTCTACCCAGAATCCGGGGAACATTGCGGCTGTACCGAGCCGCCTGTGAAAGCAGGCATTTGCGGTTTTGCCGAGTGTTCCCATCTCCGCCCTTTCGGGCACTTTCCAATAAATCTGGCAATATGCGTCTGACAGTTCGTCTGCTTTGTGCGAAGCAGGCGCATGATTTCTACTGAAGATCGCGCGCCGTTGATCGTGACGGCGACGTTGCCCGGTGATTTACAAGCCTGGGCAGACCGTCTGCGGAAGGCGCATTTTCCGCCTGAACGAAATTACCTCACCGCCCATGTGACATTGTTTCACGCACTGCCGTTTAATGTGCTGGGTGAGGCGAAGGCGTTGCTGGCCAGGCTGGCGGGCGAGCATTCTCCGGTTTCTGCACGGATCGACACCGTGATGGATCTTGGCAGTGGCACCGCTTTCAGTATCCATTGCCCTGCCATGCTTGATTTGCGCGCTGAGGTTGCTGAGCATTTCCACGGAATGCTGACCGCGCAGGACCGTGGCAAACCTCGCCTCCATGTGACGGTGCAGAACAAGGTACGGCGGGCCGAATCGATTGCGCTGCAACAGCGGCTGGCGGCGGAATTCTACCCTCGTGAATTTGCTTTTGCCGGCCTTGCGTTGCACCACTATCGCGGCGGGCCGTGGGAAGATGCAGGGCGCTGGGCCTTTCGGGGCAAGCGAAAGGCTTGATCGCAGGCGCAAGGCAGGACAGGGCAGGGGGATGAACGACCTTCCTGATTGGTACACGTCCGGGCGCAACCATGTGTGGCTGCCCTATACCCAGATGCAGACGGTGCGGCCACCGCTGCCGGTGGTATCGGCGCAAGGCACGCGGCTGCGGCTGGCGGACGGGCGTGAACTGGTGGATGGGATTTCCAGCTGGTGGGCCTGCGTTCACGGCTATCGCCATCCCCACATCGAGGAGGCGGTGCAGCGGCAGTTGCAGACCTTGCCACACGTCATGCTTGGGGGTTTGGCGCATGAGCAGGCCTATGTTCTGGCCAGGCGGCTGGCGGCGCTGCTGCCGGGTGACCTGAACCACGTGTTCTTCAGCGATTCGGGATCGGTCGCGGTGGAAGTGGCGATGAAGATGGCAGGGCAGTTCTGGCTCAACCGCGGGCAGCGGCGTGTGAAGTTCCTGTGTTTTCGCGGCGGATATCATGGGGATACCTTCGCCACAATGAGCGTGTGCGACCCGGATGAGGGGATGCACAGCCTGTTCAAGGGCGCGTTGCTGGAGCAAGTCGTGGTTGATCTCCCGCGCGATGCCGCAGGCGAAGCGGCGCTGGGTGAGGTGATCGCACGGCACAAAGGCGAACTGGCCGGAATCGTGGTAGAACCACTGGTGCAGGGCGCTGGGGGCATGGTGTTCCACGATAGCTTCACGCTGCAAGCCTTGCGGAGGCTGGCCGATGAGCACGATCTGCTGTTGATCTTCGACGAGATATTTGTGGGACTGGGCCGATTGGGCGATGCGATGTTTGCCTGTCAGATCGCCGACGTGCAGCCTGATATCTTAACGCTCTCGAAGGCGCTTACCGGCGGCACGCTGCCTTTGGCGGCCACTATCGCCAGCACGCGCATTCACGACGGCTTTCTGTCGGATGATCCGATGCACGCGCTGATGCACGGTCCTACCTATATGGGCAACGCCATGGGCTGCGCTGCGGCAAACGCCTCGCTGGACCTGTTCGAGCAGGAGCCAAGGCTGGCGCAGGCGCGGCACATCGGTGTGCGGCTGGAGCAGTTGTTGGCCCCATTGCGCGGCCTTGCAGGTGTCAAGGAGGTGCGCGTGCGCGGCGCGATCGGAGTGGTGCAGCTTGATCGGCCCGCACCGGCAGACCAGCTCTCTGCTGCCTGCATCGAACGTGGCGTCTGGCTGCGCCCCTTCCGCGACATCCTCTACACCACCCCCCCGCTGACCATTGGTGAGGAGGATCTGGAGCAAGTCGGCAGGGCCATGGTTTCAACGATCCGCAACTGGAGCGAAAGCCTCGCAAGTTGAACATGCATCTCGATGAGGAAAAACCCTTGCCTAGCCCGCAACCGATGGCTAAACGCCGCCCCTGCCCACAGGGTAGGCCGCTTTAGCTCAGTCGGTAGAGCACATCATTCGTAATGATGGGGTCAGGTGTTCGAATCACCTAAGCGGCACCATTTCTCATAAAAGCGTCGAAAAACAGTCGCTTGAGGGATCGTCTACCCAAAAATGTGACACACAAGTGTCGCACTTAAGGGTTGTAACACACGAGTGTCGCACAGACGGCCTACTGGCCTCTGGCGAAGGGGTGCGGTCTATCAGTATCGGATTCGCGTCCCTCACGATCTCATTTCACTGTTGGGAAAGACGCATCTGAGCCAATCGTTGAGGACATCGGTTCTCAGCGAAGCTTTGCGGACGGTTAGGAAGATCGCTTACGAGATCGAACTTGAGTTCGAGCGTGTGCGTTCCAGCGAAACATCGACAGTCATCGCTTCGCCACCTTCGCTAACAGCTTCATTTCCAGTTGTTCTTGATACCAGTCCGAAGGTTGCAAAACCGACTCTGGGTCAAACGATCACCGCATACATGAATGACCCAACACGATCTCTGACCGCGAAAAGTGAAGCTGTCTACAAAACGACATTTGCGACGATCTCGACCATACTTGGCGCAGATACGCTAATCGCCGATATAGGTCGCGATGCATGCCGCGACCTGCTGACGGTGATTCAACGATTGCCGTCTAATGCGCGCAAACGCTTCCCAACCATGACGCCGCGCGAAGCTGCGGAACATGCCGCTGCCACGGGAATTGCGCCGATGTCTGTGGCGAACATCAACGAATACATGAACAAGCTTTCGGTCCTCCTGAATTGGGCACTTCGTGAGGAATGGGTCACTCGCAATTCCGCCAGCGGCATTCGAGTTGCCGCTTCAACCAGCAGGCGTGATCGTCGCAGACCATTTTCTATCCAGCAATTGACCCGCATCTTCAATGCGCCCCTGTATCGAGGGTGCCGCGACGATGAGCACAATTATGCGAAAGTAGGCAAATCTCGTCCGCGTCGTGCTCGATTTTGGATTCCGCTCATCGGGTTGTTCACTGGGATGCGGCTCAATGAGATTTGCCAACTACACACGGCTGACCTCAGGCAGATCGATGGCTTTTGGTGTTTTGATGTAAGCGCGCATTTCGTAGCACGTTGCTTCCGGAGGCAGTGCAGCCATCATAGTTGACGCTGGACGAGACAGGCCACCGCAACGACGTCGGCGGGTCA
>NZ_NCII01000057.1 GCF_002256775.1 Novosphingobium sp. 17-62-19
TCGCAACAGCAAATGGTAGCCAGAATTCACCAACCGGCGCGGCCACCTATCGGCCATCAAAATTGACGCCGACCGGACACCGTAATCGTCGCGCTACATCGAACCGGGCTTCACCTTCCAGCAGTTCGCACAGAAGGAGCAGCGCATCTATCTGAAGAAGTCTATGGCCATGGTCCTCCATGCGCAGCGCGAGCCGTTCGATGCGATTGCAAAGATCGCTGCGCACATCAAGCGCCTTCGGCCTGCGCCGGGACGGAGTTTTCACCGGCGGTTCGTCATCGGCCCGCTGTGCCTCCCTCTGGATCGCGATCTCTATTCGCGCCAGTTCAAGATCGAACTCCGCCTGGATCGGAAAATTCGTCTCCCGGCGGCGGACCGCCCGCTCGCGGGAAAGCGCGCCCATTCGTACGCCGGCGATATTCACATTCCCGCCAATGCGGTCAAGCGCTGCCTCCAGAACCCTGAAGCCGATCTCCTCGTTCGACATCGGGTCATCGGGATCGGCTCGGTAGCGATTGAGATACTCGATGTTCTGCTGCACCAGCGCTGACGCTTCAGCGATCACGGCCGGCGTGTGCTTGCCCTGCCGCACCAGCATGATGACATACGCGCGTGCGGCAAGGCCGTTGAGGAAACTGGGCTTGTAGCAAGCCAAGGTTCGAGCCACCTGAGCGAAATACAGCAAACCCTGCGCAGTCTGTCCCGAGACGACGGCGAGTTCCGCAGCGCGCGACAGGACCTTGACGGCGCCACGCTGATCCATCGGGATGATCTCGGGGCCATCAGGCTTGGCGAGGAGCGCCTTCGAAGTGGCTTCCTCGAGAAAAGGCGCGAGCAGGTCCTTCAGCGTCTCTAGGTCGCCGCGCCGTAGCCGGACAGTCGCCTCGATGTTGACCCGGTCCGTACGGTACCGCCAATGAGTCTCGTCGACCTTGCCCTTCAGCCGGACCGTCCCATAGGCTTTGAGGGCTTGAAGTGCCAACTCCAAGCGGCCGGCATGCATCCAGCAGATCGCCATTTCTGCCTGAATATCGACCGTTACTTTCGCGACGCTTATGCCTTCGCCGAGCGCGGTATCGAACAGTTTCTTGAGAATGCGGGCCTTGGCTTCGAACTGACCGTACACACGCGTCGCGGTCTTCTTCGGTTCAAGCAAGAGACGATCAACCTCGTGGAACGCCACCTGCCAGAGCTTGCCGCTAGTCAACAGGCCCGGGGCATGGTCGAACTCCGTCCAGTTGGCCGGAGTCAACGGCTGGGAGGCGCGGGTTCGTGATCGCCGTGAATTGGTCGCCTCATTCGGGATCAGTGCGATCTGCTCGCAGACGTGATAGACGAAGGCTTCGATCAAGCGCACCCGTCCAGGATTGGCCTCGATCGAATTGCGCAGCGCGCGCAAACGGGTGTGGGCAGCACGCCAGTGGATCGCCTCCAGCTCTTCGCGCGAGCAAAAAGGGTCGGGGTCTTGGGCTTCGAGCGCCTTTGCAATATCGTCGCGAAAGTACTGCTTGGCGGCCGGATGGAGGATGTAGACGTCGTTTTCGACTTCGTTGACGAAAGGTAGCCCACGCAGCTGGGCGCTCTCGATGTCGTGATCCGAGATTCGCTCGATCTTCACCCTCCTGGCGATTTCCCGCAATTCGCCGATCGAGATCGGACCGCTCATCAACGCCAGAAGCCGCAGGAAAGCCTTGGGATGCGCGGCCCGGCGCACTCGGCCTGGCATCCCTCCCACGCATTGTTCTTCGTGCCTCTGCAGCCACTCATCAAGAAACTGGAGGGGCTTGGTGACGGCCGATGGCATCCGTTCCCCGAAGAGCTGGGCGACGAAAGCTTCGCGCTCCGCGACCGAGGCCATCTGATTGATCTCTCGTGCTACCGCCGCGAGGAATGTCGGCAATCCGCCATAGTGACGAGCGACGCGCAATCGATCGCCTAGGCTGATGCGGTTGACGCCTCGGTCGTAGAGAAACTGCGCCGCATCATCAGGGGACAAAGCTTCCACCCTGTGGACCAGCACCGGAGCATTCAATGGCAATACGTTGAGCAGATCCTGGCGAACAATTGGTGAGGCATTGTTCTCGACTCCGACGATGACCGCAAACGAACCCAGCTCGAGCCAAGCTGTCTTCAGGATTTCAAAGAGCTCAGCGAAAGCCGCTCGTTGGCCGCCGGGAATTCGAAAGAGCAGCGCGCTTCCCTCGCGCTCAAGCCGTAGCCCATCGAGAAAGAGGAGCCTGCGGTCGCCTCGCAAGGAATGCTGGAACGAGCTGCGGATGCTGTCCGCCACTTGGTCGAACGAGAAGTTCTGGCAATCGACCGCCACCGCGACGTCGAACTGGCCGATCCCCTCCGACCATAGCCACTGCGAAACAAGATAGGACTTGCCGATGCTCGTCTGCCCCTGGAGCGCGAGCACTGCCGGGTCGGCGTACTGGCCGAATTGCGCGAACTGCGCGAGAACCTTGAAATCATCCTTGCGGTAGGGAGGATTGTGATCGGTCCCATCAATGCGCAGAAACTTCCGCGGACGCCGGATGGGCCTGGTCGACCCGGCGTTCCAGTAGGCTTGGGCCGCTGCGACGCAGTTGTCGCTGCTGGTAAAGCTCTGACGAAAGAAGTCTTCGGGCAGGTCCAGCGCAATGGCGATGATCGGTTCTTCGCTCGCGTTCGGTCCGACGCGCAGGATAGCGCGGATGGCGTTGCGCTCCGCTTCCTCCGTCCCCTTTTCGGGGAAAGCCGTGCGCTCCTCGTTCCGTTCTGCTTCCAAGCGTCCGCAATAGGCATAGAAATTGCGCTCGCTGTAGTCACTGCGTTTGCGTCCCCGTTGCCCGCGCTGCGGAGCGCGGCTGGCCGTGTCTTTTTCTCGTAGCATCGCTAGCATTCGGACGATCGCCTCGCCCAAAATTCCAGCCAGATTGGTCGACGACCGGCTCGTCAAATTGCCCCCAGAATCGGCACCCGAAATTCTACCCGTAATGATCATACAACAAACCGCGAGAATGAAAAATAAGCAAGCTTCGCAACACCAATTGCATATCCGTAAATGCCGAAATTCAATAAGTTTAATCTATATTATCAGTAATTTTCCGAGAACTCATGTTTGCGCTCCCCAACAGGAGCAATGCCATGACTTGCAATCGCCCCCAAACACACAATCGCAGTGCCAGTTCGATCCGGGCCCGCCTGCGCACGGGCATTTCCCCGGTCGATGACATCGTCACGCGGCTGACGGGCAAGGCCCTCCCGAACCAGCAGCCCTACTTCGACATCCGTCCCGAGCTCGGCCTCGCCATCGACGCGGTCTTGCTGGTAGCCACTTTCGCGATCACCGTTACACTGGCTCAGGTCCTCGTCGCTGCCCACAGCCTGCTGGCGTTGATCGTTGCCACCGCCGCGCTGTTCGTTGCTCAGCTTGTGCTCGTGGGCAGGTTGCGCGTGATGCAGGTCGGCCATGCGCACTATGCGGTGCATGGCTGCTACGCTGGCGGCGATGCGCGGACCAATCTCGTCGTGGCCCATGTCGCGACGATCATCGCCATCGCGCAGAACCCGTTTGCATATCGCGGCGATCACATCGACCTGCACCATCGTAGGAGCGTCTTCGGCACACTTGCGGATCCGGACGCGGCGCTGCTCCACGAGCTCGGCTTCCGCCCCGGCATGACCCGCGGCCAACTCTATCTGGTGCTGGCCCGGACGCTGGTCTCGCCCAGCTTCCACGCCATGTTCCTCGCTGCGCGGCTGCAGTCGAACCTAGTCGATGCTCCAGTATGGCGTCGGCTTGTCGTCGCCACGTGGCTCGCTGCCCTCCTTTCCAGCGCCTGGCTGCTCGGCCTGATCGTGTGGGGGCTCGCAGTTTTCCTGCCGTTCGTCGTGCTCTACGCCAACTCGGCCCTGCTGCAGTTCCTGACCGAGCACAAATGGATGGCCGGTGACCTGCCGCGCGGTGACAACCAAGCCTATGCCGATCGCAGCCATGCGCGTATCGCACTGGCGCCAATGCCGCTTTCGCACCAGGCGCTGGTTCCGGCTTGCATCGCCTGGAGCGTGTGGACCGTGCGCCAGATCGGTGAATTGCTGTTCCGCCTTTCCGTGACCGTCGGGGACCTCACGGTCCACGATTTCCATCACCTGCATGGCCTTTGCAAGGAGCCGGTCAGCAATTGGATCCAGATCGCCTTTGTCCGCCAGTCGGCGATTGACAAGGGCGATAAGCTCAAGCTGGCCGAGCGTGAGACCGTCGGTGCATTCGCGTCCCTCAACTGGGTTTTCGAGGGGCTCAAGCATAGCCCTGTCGCGATCGCCGCTCGCCCTTCCGTCACCGAGAGCTAACCATTCGCGGGCAACCGCCGCAGCGCGGCGGGTGACCTTCCTATTCTCGCCCATCCCCTGACACCAGGAGAAATACTATGACCTACATGGACAACGAGGTGAAATTCACCTGCATACTAAATCGCAAAGTGGCGCCGCCGCAGGCATTCAACGCTATGGCCCATGCACTCATCGGACTGGCTGGCAGCCAGGTCGCATCGCTCGATCTGCTCGATTACCGCTTCGCGCAGGACAGCTTCCACAGCCTGATCTCGCGCTGCCCCGTCATCATTCTGCGCGCCGACAACGCCTCCCAGTTGCGGACCACGGCGCGAGCCGCCCGCGAAGCAGGCCTAGCGGCGAACCTCTTCGCAGGATCAATGGTCGGACCCTCCGCTGACGCGCAGGTCTCGGCGACGCTGGCGACCGATCTCGGCGAAGCCGATGCCGTCGCGCTGTGCCTGTTTGGCCAAGCTGAGAGGCTGGATCCATTGACGCGGAAGTACTCGTTGATCCGGTAGTTACACCGACAAGCAACTGCCCAAGATCCAGGGAGCGCGAGAGCTCCGATAGCCTCTTGTGCTCCCTGCGCATTTCGTGCCTGCACCGTGCAGTGAGGGATCAGTCAGGCCGCGTCGCGTCTGACAAAATATAGTAATAATAACGGCTATCCACCATACAATAGCCGCGCAGATCTATATTGTTATCCATACTAGGCTCAGGATCTATTAAATTGCTTGCAGATGGCTTGATCAGTTGATTCAATGGCGGCGCTAGGAGGCGTTGCCATAAGTGATCTGATTTGGTTGTCAGAGGCGTAGATGCGTCGGATCGAGCCACATTTCCCATTGCCGCACGGGGGGCCTCGGGTTGATAATCGCCGGATTATCAGCGGCATCATCTTCGTGATCCGTAATGGCCTGCGGTGGCACGATGCGCCTGGGAGTACGGGCCGCCGAAGACGATCTACAACCGGTTCGTCCGCTGGAGCCGCATGGGCGTGTTCAAAAAGGGCCTGTTCCCCGACGTATCGGAACATACCAAAGGTGGCCTGAACTCCAAGCTTCATGCCATCTGCGACGGCAAGGGGCCGACCACTGGTGATGCTGCTCAGCGAAGGGCAGATAAGCGACTACAAGAGCGTTACACTGATGATCGAGGCCTTGCCCAGAGCCAATGCGCTGTTGGCCGATCGGGGCTATGATGCCGACCGGTCACGCACAGCCACTGAAACCGGGTCGTTTACAGAATGTGGTCATTGATTATGGGGCCTTTGACGGATGTTGGTTCTGATGAGGAAGTCGACTCGTTCGTGGCTAGCTTTGCAGGCTCTGTCGAATCTGATTGTGTTTCACTCAGACAATTATGACAACCCACGCCCACAACTGGCACCGCCTTCAACAGGGAGGACTTCGCCACAACGGCCAATCAACCAGTCAAAAGCAGATCGAACGCCCGCTCGTGCAGCTGCCAGTGAATTTCGCGCGCGGCTAGCCAATTGTCGTCGTAATAGGTGCACGCATAACGCTCGCCACCGTCGCATAAGATGGTGATGATCGAGCCTCGATCGCCTATCGCTGCCATCTCTTGGATGAGCTGCGCACAAGCGACAAGATTGGTACCTGTTGATCCTCCCACGCGGCGGCCCAAGCGACCCGACAGAGCGCGCATCGCGCCAATGCTACAGGCGTCATCGACCGAGATCATTCTGTCGATGACAGATGGAACGAAGCTAGGCTCGACGCGCGGGCGTCCGATTCCCTCGATGCAGCTGGCACACCCTTCCGGTAGCGCGATGGCAGCACGGTCTGCGTGGTGTCTGTGGAAGATGGAATGGACAGGATCCGCAACGCACAGCTGTGTCGCATGCCGCTGATAGCTGATGTAGCGACCGATCGTGGCCGAGGTCCCCCCCGTTCCCGCGCCGCATACAATCCATGCCGGAACAGGGTATTCTTCTGCCGACATCTGCGTGAAGATGCTCTCGGCAATATTGTTGTTTCCGCGCCAGTCGGTGGCGCGTTCGGCATAGGTAAACTGGTCGAGATAATGGCCGCCGGTGTCGCGTGCGAGGCGATGTGCGACGTCATAGACGGTCCTTGGGTCGTCGACAGAGTGAATCTCGCCACCATAGAATCGAATCGCGTCAAGCTTGGGTGCAGCGGTGGTTGCCGGGACGACGGCAATGAAGCGCAGCCCCAACATCCGGGCGAAATAGGCCTCGCTCACTGCGGTCGATCCAGAGGACGCTTCAATAACGCAGGTGTCCGGGCCGATCCATGCGTTACACAGCGCGTAAAGGAACAGCGAGCGCGCCAGCCGGTGCTTCAAGCTGCCAGTCGGGTGGCTGCTCTCGTCTTTAAGATACAGCTTGATACCGGGGTGACGTGGAAGGTCCAGCCGGATGAGATGCGTGTCAGCAGACCTGTTGTAGTCCGCCTCGATAAGGCGGATGGCTTCAGCGCGCCAGGCGCGTGCGGACAGATTGCTCTCGTCAGTTGTCATCGCGCTTTGCCCCCATCAGATGTTCGTTCAGATCACTGCCGTTGCAGTTCACGATGCCGCGATGCGCGCGTCATCTGCCAGGCCGCGCCGGATCAGCATGGCTTGAGGGTCGGCATCGCGCCCCCGGAACGCCCTAAAACTTTCCAGCGCTGGACGGCTAGCGCCGCGCGACAGGATCTCATCCCGCAAGGCAGCAGCGGTCGACCGGCTGATCAACCCCGTCTCGGCAAAGCGCTGGAAACCATCGGCGGCGAGCACCTCGGCCCAAAGATAGCTGTAATATCCCGCCGCATAGCCACCGGCGAAAATATGCGAAAACGCGTGCGGGAAGCGATGCCAAGCAGGGGGGCGCACCACTGCGACCTCGTCCCGCACTGCCTCGACCACTTCCACCGGGTCGCTGCCCAGCGTTCCCAGATGCAGCAACAGGTCGATCAGCGCGAATTCCACCTGACGCACCACGAACATGCCCGACAGGAAGCCGCGCGCAGAAGTCAGTTTGTCGAACAGCGCGTCCGACAATGGCGCGCCCGTTTGGTAATGGCCCGACATGGCGCGCAGCACCTCGCGATCCCAGGCGAAGTCCTCCATCAACTGGCTGGGCAGCTCAACCGCATCCCATTCAAATCCATTGGTCCCGGCGATGCTCGGCCGGTCGACCAGTGTGAACAAATGGTGCAGGCAATGACCCGTCTCGTGGAGCAGGGTGATCACTTCGCTATGGCTCAACAGCGATGGGTTCTCATCGGTTTGGGGCGAAAAGTTGCACACCAGATAGGCGACAGGAACGCGCTGAATATCGCCATCGTTCAGCCGCGGTCGCGCCTGCGCCATCCATGCGCCGCTACGCTTGCCCGGGCGCGAATGCAGGTCGACATAGACCCCTGCGAACACAGTGCCTGCCTCGTCGATCACATCATAATAGCAGACATCGCGATGGTAGACGGGCACATCCCTGCGCGCCACCAGACGAATGCCGAACAGCCTGTCGAGCAGCTGCTGCCACCCTGCGATTACGCGCTCGACGGGAAAATGCGCGCGCACCTCGCGCTCATCGACGGCAAAGCGCGCCTTGCGCAACTGCTCTGATACGAAGGCTATATCCCATGGCTGCATGTCTGGGATTTCGAGATGTTCGGTGGCGTAAGCTGACAGCGCGGCAAAATCCCGCTGCGCCGCCGGCTTTGCCCGGTGCCCCAAGTCGCGCAGGAACGTGAGCACGTCGCCTGCCCCCGGGGCCATCTTGGTGGCCAGCGACCACGCGACCGGATCGGAGAAACCCAGCAAGGCTGCCGCCTCTCGGCGCAACTTCAAAATGCTGCCAATGCGCTCTGAATTGTCGAACTGACCGGCATTCGGTCCCTGGTCGGATGCGCGCGTGCCCGACGCGGTATAGACGCGCTGACGCAACGCACGGTCTTCAGCAAAGGTCAGTACGGCGTTCACGCTGGGCATCTGCAACGTCACGACCCAGCCGCCCAGACCGCGCGCCTTGGAAGCCTGCGCGAACATTGCCTTGTCCGAATCGGAGATGCCCTTGAGCAGCGCTTCATCCTCGATATGCTCAAACCATGCATCGGTCGCATCGAGAACCGCGTTGCCGAACGCGGTGGTCAGGACTGACAGTTCCAGCGAGATCGCCGCGAACCGGGCGCGAGCCTCTGCGCCCAGCGCTACCCCGGACAATGTGAAATCACGGATCCTGTGCGCGACGGCAGCGCGATCTGCGGCGGGAAGGGTGGCAAATTCGGGCGTGGCGGAGAGCGCGACCAGCACGCCGTACAGGCCTTCGTTCTGCATGACCTGCAGATCGTTCTCGACCAGCCGCGCCTGGCCGGCGACAAAGGCAGCGCGGAGTGCGGGCGTGTCTGCAACACCGTGGAGATGCGAGACCGCAGACCAGACACCCCAGATCGCGGCTTCCGCACGCTCGAGCGGCATCCACACATTGGCAAAGCTGTGCGGCTTGGTCTCGACCAGCATCCGCACCACCGCCTGATGATCGGCAATCACCTTGTCGAGTGCAGATTCGATCTGGTCGGGTCGGATGTCGGCAAAGCGAGGCAGGTCCAGCGTAGCGAGCAGGGGGTTCATTGTCATTTCATCCATCATGCGGGGGCGCCGCTCGGTCATCACCGACAGTTGCGTAACTTAGGCAAGGGCTGCGCAGCGAACCTCTTCGGCAGAAACACCTGGATCGCTGTGTCCGGCAAGGAAACGCGCGGCATATACCGCCGCAGTATGGTCTAGGGGTCAAGACCTGACGATCAGGACTTGTTCTACCGGACTGCCGGTGTCACTTGGCCGCACATGCGTGCTCTCTCGTGTCAGGTCACATTTTCGGGCGGCGACGTGGGAACCGGCGAACGTTCGATCAGATCGACAATTTGCCAGCCGACGGCACGGTAAGTTTCGCCTAGCTTTTCGAATTGCTCGAGCCGCTCGCGAAAACCGCGCGCCAGATCAGGATCATCCGCATCGAGCAAACCCAGCACGCGGTCCAGTCCTGACAGTTCGGCCAGGCGACCATCGGCCTCAGCCTGTTCGCGGATCTTGAACACACGGCTCTCGTCGGCTTCGGTCCAGCCGATCGCGTTCATGATCTGGTGGCTTTCCAGACGGCCGCACGCGCCCAGAGTATCGTGCAGCACGGTGCGCATCGTCGCGGGCCATGCTGCCGCCTCGACGATCAGGCTCGCCATGTGCGACGCAGTATTATCGACCACCGCGTCGCTCGCGGAAATCGAGGCCATGCGCGCTGCCTTCCACTCCTTTCGGTCGGGTTCGTCACCGTTAATCGTCCGCTGGTGCAGCGCAACGATCGCCAGACGCCAACGCTCGACCTCGGTGTTCTGACCGGTCAGCGCCACGATATCGGGGCGTTCGAGAAGGGCGATGAGTACATGCGGCACAATCCGCGAAAGGTCCGCGCCGACAGGAGTGCGTTCGAGCAGGGCCTTGACAAAACCTTCCGAACTTGGCCCGAACCGGAACGCGTTGACGATGCCCTCAAGCGCGGTCACAAACGCGATGGGATAGCCATATTGGCTGGCGAACGCCTGTTTGTCGTCAGCCTCGACCAGCGCGCCGATGACATTGGCCTTGCCGTCTTCCCACGCAGGAAAGATGACGAACGTTTCAGCTGCGATGTGACTGCGCAGGCGGGACAGCGCCTGCGCCTTGATGGCGGGGTCACCCAGAAAAGCGATGTCGGTCATCCATCTGCTCCGACGTTGCCTTCGACAAACGCGTCAAGCCGACTGCGCGAGATCGTGCCGACCGTGCGCGCCTGTTCCGCACCATCGCGGACGATCATCAACAGCGGAATGCCGCGTACGCCAAAGCGCGTCGCAAGGCCCGGGTTGGCTTCGATATCGACCTTCACGATCTCCATCACGTCGGCATATTCCTCTGCCAGATCATCGAGTGTCGGGGCCAGCGCCTTGCACGGTGCGCACCATGGCGCCCAGAAATCGACCAGCACCGGCTTTGCGTTCTTCATGACGATGTCGTCAAAGTCCTCTTCGGTGGCGTTGCGCATATTCAGCTATCCTCTTGGAACTATTTAGGTTTGGGGAAAATCAGCCTGCCTGGCCGCCAACCATCATCCGGTCGATACGAAGCGTAGGCTGGCCAACACCGACGTTAAGCGTCTGCCCCTGCTTGCCGCAGGTTGCCATGCCGGTATCAAAGGCCAAGTCGTTGCCGACCATCGAGACATGGCGTAGCGCCTCGCGGCCGACGCCGATCAGCGTCGCTCCGCGCACGGGCGCTACAAGCTTGCCCTTTTCGACAAGCCAGGCTTCGATCGTCGTGAAGTTGAACCGTCCGGTGACGATGTCGACCTGACCGCCATCGAATTCGGTAGCGTAGATGCCGCGATCGATAGAAGCGATGATATCAGCAGGGTTGTCACGTCCGTTCGCCAGAAAAGTGTTGGTCATGCGCGGCATCGGCAAATGGGCGTAAGATTGGCGGCGTCCGTTGCCGGTCGAGCGCGCATTCATCAGACGGGCGTTAAGGCGGTCCTGCATCAGGCCGGTCAGGACGCCATCGTCGACGAGCACGGTGCGGTCGGGCGGCGTGCCTTCATCGTCAATCCCCAGCGACCCCAGCCGCCCGGCAATGCCGCCATCATCAATTACCGTGACGCCTGGTGCCGCGATCCGTTCGCCCAGCATTCCATCGAACGCAGACAGGCGCTTGCGATGATGATCGCCTTCAAGCCCGTGCCCCACCGCCTCGTGGAAGAGAACGCCCGGGTAGCCCGGGCCCAGCACCACCGGCATTTCGCCAACGGGCGCAGAAATCGCATCGAGATTGTTCAGTGCCATGGTTACGGCAGCCGCCACCAACTGATCGACCGAAGCCGCATCAAACCCGTCCAGCCCCGCACGACGGCCCAAACCCGCCTGCCCGCGTGCGCGGCGGCCGTCGGTTTCGGCCACGATCATGACCGCCAAAATGGTCATCGGCCGCACATCGCCCGCCAGCAGGCCATCGGCATCGGCGATCAGCACGGTGGTATCCTGCACGCGAACATTGGCATCGATCCGAACGATGCGCGGATCGCTTGCCCGCGCAAGGCTGTCGATCCGCTCAAGCACCGCGATCCAGGCGCTGGCATCCTCGACCAGCACAACGTCGATCGCCGGGTAAAGGGCATGTTCGCCGGCATGACAATTCAGCAGGATTCCCTGTGGATGCTGATCCGCCTGCCCAGCGCGCGCCAGCGAACGCACCGCGCGAACCGTGTCATCCAACGCGCTTTCGCGGAAATCGGCAGAGTGGGCGAAGCTCACTTGGCCGCCATGCGCCGCTCGCGCGCCGACGCCCTGGCGCATCGCAAAGCCGCCATTGGTGACGCGGCCACCCTCAAGCCGCCAGCTGCGCAGGCTCGTCGTCTCGAAGAACAGATCGGCCAGATCCGCGCCGCCGCTGGCCAGATGGCCCAGCGCTCGGCCGATCATCGCCTCGTCCAGCCCCGCCGGACCGAGCAGCCGGGCGCGCGCGCGGTCTATGGCCGTGCCGCCGCCGTTCATCCTTTGCCTCCCAACTGCATGTCATCGATCAGAATGGACCCGGTGCGGATCGCACCCTGGCGTTCGACATCAAGCCCCACTGCACGGATGCCGATCAGCATCGCAGGCAGGTTGCTGGCCAATGTCACATCGGTGACGGCATGGACCACGCAGCCATGTTCAACCCACAAACCCTTGATCGCCTGTGTCCAATTTCCACTCGCAGGATCGGTCTTGCCGCCCTGAAACTCGGTCACGACAAGGCCTGTGCCCAGCATGTCCAGCATCGTCTGCCAGTCGCCGCTCGGCGCCGAACTCGTCAGGCGCAAATTGTAGAACCCATCGGCGTTACCGGTCGTTGACATGCCCAGCTTGCGACCCGAAAATGTCGACAGGAAAAGCCCTTCAACCACGCCGTGTCGGATGATCGCACGGTTCGATCCGGCGATCCCTTCGCTGTCGAACCCGCCGCTGGCCAGACCCAGCGGTTCGAAAGGATTTTCGCTGAGATCGAGGTGCGGTGCGGCAACAGCGCGACCGATCGGGTCGGGAAGAAAGCTCATCTTGCGATATTGCGCGTTGCCGGTGAGCGCACCCGCGAGCTCGCTCACCAGTATCGCGGCGGTACGCGGGTCGAACAGCACCGGGCAACGCCTGCTTGCGATCGGGCGTGCCCCCAACGCTTGGCGCGCCCTGCCCGCGGCGCGCTCGACGAGCACGGCAGCGGGCAACAGCGCATCAACGCTCCGCTCCTGGGTTTGGCAGAAGGCAGAATTGCTGCCACCTTCGTCCTGCGCCAGCATGACCGACCAGCGCGCGTCGTTCGATCGCTGTATGCTGCGGCAAAAGCCATCGCTCGTCGCCAGCGCCCACAGACCCTCGGTAGCCACGGCAACAGACTCGCCAGCGCGCAGCCGGTTGTCGGCGGCCACGGTCTCGCTGGCGATTGCGTCCATCACTTGCGCCGCCTCCAGCAGCCCATCTGGGCTCCGCGGGCTTTCTACATACAGGTCAGGTGCGGGGCCGGAAAAGGCGAGCAATTGGGCCGGAGGCAGATCGGCATCGGCGTCCGGCTGGACATGGCTCGCGATCAGCATCGCCTCTTCGACCACGCGTTCGATCGCCGCGCGGTCGAACCGCGCAGTCGATGCCGACCCCAGGCGACCATCGTGGAACACGGTGAGACCGAGCCCCTGCGTACCGCTGCGCTCGGCAGTTTCGACCGCGCCGCCGCGCACCGCGATTTTGGCAATGCCTTCGTGATGCACCGAAGCGCGCGCTTTGGCACCGCGCTGCGCCGCAAGCTCCACCGCCAACGCGGCAGCATCGCGCAGGTCCGCCTCGCTTTGGGTCAGCAGTGCGCTCATACGTCGATCTCGATTGTGGACATCGTGGCCCGACGGTCGTGCATCGACAGCCGGTGCGTGTGAAAGGCAGCCAGCCTCTCGTTGTGGACGACACTGACGATCGTGACGTCGGGCAGCGCTGCGCGCACCGATCCATAGAAATGCGCGGCATTGTCAGCATCAAGCGCGCTGGTTGCTTCGTCGAGCACGAGCAAGGTGGGGCGTTGCAGTAGGATCCGCGCGAGCGCGACACGCTGCTGTTCGCCTGGCGACAGTTCGTCCTGCCACATGCGGATCGCATGCATATCGCCGACATGGTTTGCCAGCCGGACCTTTTCCAGCAACTCTGCGATGGAGGCATCGTCATGGTCTTCGGCGCGGTCGGGAAAGCAGATGGCGTTCTTCAGCGATCCGGGTGGCAGATAGAGCCGCTGCGGCACCAGCATTGCCGTACCATTCCGGGTCATCGCGACCGAGCCTGCACCGTCAGGCCACAAGCCGGCGATGGCGCGCAGCAGCGTCGTCTTGCCACTGCCGGATGGCCCCTCGATGACCCAGCGCTCGCCATCGCGTACCGCCCATTCGTCCAGCGCAAGCAGCGGCTCGCCATTCGGGCGGCGCAATTCGAGGTTCTGGACGTCTATGGCGATGCCGTCGCCTGATCCTCCCGGCCTGAAATCGATCCCGCGCGGGCGCGTATCGTCGATTGAATCATCGAGCGCCTTGAGACGATTGATGTTGGCGATCTGCGCGGCCAGACCGGGATAGACCTGGACGAAATAGGACAGTGAGGAGCTGAACTGCGTAAAGGCGTCGCGCGAAGCCATGACCTGTCCAAAGCTGATCTGGCCTGCAAAGAACTTGGGTACAGTGAGAAACAGCGGGATGACGCCCATAACGCGTTCGTAAATGCTGCTGCCCGCGCTCAGGCCGATGTTGGCCCACATCAGCCGGTACCAGTTGCGCCGGATGTTGGCGAAGGACCCTAACAGGCCGCGTCGCTCCATATTCTGCGTGCGCGAAAAGGCGATCTGTTCGCCATTCCTGCGGACGTGGATCAGGTTCGTGCGGAAATCGGCTTCATAATGTTGCTCGCGCATCCGTCGGCGAATGAACGGCCTGCCGATCCAGGTGATGACGACCGATCCGAACAGCACATAAACGATCGAGAACCAGATGAGATCACCGCCCGGAAGCGTGATCCGATAACCGGCGACCGGCAACACCAGCGCATTCGAAGTCTGGAGGAGAATATAGCCAAAGCTGACCGCGCTGATCAGACTGCCGATGATGCCGACCGCGATCCCGACGAGCGAATTGCCCTGTGTCACCAACGTAAAATTCTTGATGTCTTCGGCGATGCGCTGATCAGGGTTGTCGATGATGCGAAGGCGTTCGATCTCGTAAAACCGGTCGCGGGCAAACCACCGGTCCATATACCAGTTGGTCAGCCAGTTGCGCCATCGCATCGAGAGTGTCCAACTCACCAGATTGTTCGCAACGATAAACGCCACCTGCAGCGCCGCGATCATCAGGAAGGTGAAGATCAGCGTCACAAACAGGCTCGATTGGCGCTGTTCGATCGAGTCGAAGAAATCACGCTGCCAGTGGTTGGAGAGGATGAACGTATAGACACCTCCAAAGGAAATGGCGGCGTATGCGATCAGCAGGAGCCACGCCATCTTCCAGTCTTCAGATACGAAATACCGTGTCGTTAGCCGCCAGGCATGGGAGAGGCGTTCACGCGCGGGCTGAGGCGGCTCGAGACCCGCCTCACGGCGGGTCTCCTCGACATTGGCTGGGGGTGGCATCATGGTTGGCGTGGTCTATCAGAAAAGGCGTTTTGAGATAGACAGGCGCACGTTGCGAGGTTCGTCGACCGGGACGTAGCTAAACACGCTGGTCGTGTTGTAGTTGCGCCGGTCGAAGATGTTGCGAAGACCCAGATTGAAGTCAAAGCCCGCTAACGAAAGGAAGGCATTGACGTCGACCTGCCGCGCCGCAGGAACGTCATACAGCCCCAGAAAATCAGCGAACGAGCCTGACCGCCCATACAGGCCGACAGAGCCGCCGCCGGTCACGCCATCGGCAATCCGGGTGCGGTAGTTGGAGTAGAGGCTGTAGGTATCGCGCGGCTGGCGTGGAACATTGGTGAGTGTGGCCGTCTTGGTCAGCAGCGCGTATTTCGTCCGGGTATAAGAGCCGGTCAATGTCCATCCGGGCAGCACCTGGCCGACGATGTTGAGGTCTATGCCCCGTCCGCGCTGGCCTGGCTCCGACGTGAACCCGCCAATGGTCGGGTTGAAGACGATGGTGTTGTCCTGTGTAATGTCGAAGTAAGAGGCGTTGACCGTCGCGCGCTTTGCGAACAGGTCGAGCTTGATGCCCGCTTCCTTGTTGGTGGTGATGATGTTGGGCAGGAAATTTCCATTGCGATCAAGATTGAAAATTGCCTGTTCGCCGCGTGCATAGTTGGCGAAGACCGAAACATTGTCGGTGACATCCAGAATGATGCCGCCACTGGGCGCGACACCGCTCTTCTTTTGCACCGGTTGCGGCGTGGCGCCGGGGAAAAAGAACTGCGTGCTCGTCTCGAACCAGTTCTTGCGAACCCCGCCGAGCAGTTTGATCTTCCAGAACTCGATCAGCGCCTGCCCATAGATGGCCTCCTGCTTGCCCTCTGTACGGATCTGCACAGCACTTAGCGGCGAGAACGGGAGAACGGGAAGGCTGGTGTTGGCACCAAGCGGCGGGTTGAGGATCGTGGTGAATACCGTGCCGCTGCTTTGATCGGTAAAGCCCTTGGAGTAGTTGTAGCCGACATTGAAGCTCAACTTCACGGCATCGCCCAGGCCTGTCTTGATGCGAACGAAGCTGTCGAGCGCATCGGACTTGCCTTCCTGCAGCGACCCGCCGACACCCAATGTGAGATTGCCAGCCCGGTTGTAGCCCACCTGATAGACCTGCAGCGCAAGCCTGCTGTCGTCATGCATACCGCGCACGACAAGTTCGATGCCGGGGGTGATCTTGCGCGTCAGATCGAAATAGAACCGATTGGTACTGACGCTGATCCCCTGGTCGGGCGAATAGATCGGCACCGATGGATCACGTTCGATAAGTTGGAAAGTCTTGTTGTTGAAAAGCGTGTAGGCACCGATCCCCGCGTTCGATTTAGAAAGACTGGCGCCGATCACGATATCGGTGAGCCGATCGGTGAAACGCAACGATGGAGCAACAAGATAATCTTCGGTTCCCCGGTAACCACCATAGTTTTGATCCATCGTCTGCACACTGGCGATCATGCGCGCCGTAAGCTTCTTGTCGGCACTGATGGCGTTATTCGCGTCAATGACACCGCGGACCAGCCCGAACGATCCGGTGTCTAGTGAAACTGCCAACCGCTCTTCGGCGCTGGGCTTTTTCGTCACAACATTGACGTTTCCGCCCAAATTGCCAAAGCCGGAAAGCAGGGCATCGGGGCCCTTGAGCACTTCGACGCGCTCGATATTGGCGACCGGCTGATTGGCTCCGGATTGCACGCCATATTGCGATCCGCCCGCAAGACCGTTCACCAGACCGGCAGCGCTGAAGCCGCGTACGGTATAGCTTGCACCGGTGTTGGGGTTGTTGGCCTGCACTGAAACGCCGCCAGCGTTGCGCAGAATATCCGTGATATCGAGCGCCTGCTGCTCTTCGATAGTCTTGGCGGTAATTACCTGCGTGTTGCGCGGCTGATCGCGCAGGCCCAGACCGCTGCGATCGGAGGTCGATGACTGGCGTACGATTACGCTCGTTTCGGCCTCATCGCGCCGTGCGCGCACGACGATATCCTGGACGATGTCCAACGAACCATCGGGCGAGGTGCTGATGGCGAGGCTTGTCCTTTCGATCGCGGCCTGGATCGCCGCTTCTGCCGATGACGCACCGCGCACCGGTCGGGACTTCAACCCCGAGACAGCATTCGGATCGAAGTTGACGGTGGTACCTGATTGCGACGCAATTTCCTGAAGCGCATTGGCAAGCGGCATCGCCGGTACATTGATCTCGGCACTGGCTGCGGCCTGCGCGAAAGCGGGCGTCGGCACGACCACATCCATCATCGCCAACGAGCCAAGGCTCACGGCGCCCAGAAGCCAACGTGTGTTCAAAGACATATCAAGCATGTAAACCACCCCCCAAAGGTCGCGCAGCACCTCACGCACAGCGAAAGCTGCACGTCTGGCCAGACGATACCTGTGATCACAACGGATGCGCCGTAAGGCGCAAATCGCGGCTGTTCTCTCACGAGACACCACACCGCACCGAACCTCCTGATGACCGGTGTCCAAGTCTCAACGCTACAGCGTCAGCCGGACTTCCCTGCCGAATTGGAGACTATGCTTCAGTTCGGAGACTCGCAAATTCGAAGTCTTCATGCTGGGTATGAGCAAGATCGATGGCTAGCGGGGCCGGTTGGGAAAGCGACTGACGTGCTCTTCGATCCGCTTGACGAACCAGGCCAGCATTGGGTCACGACGGCGATGGCTGGCCCATTGTGCAACGAACACCGTTTCCTTGGTGGGGAACGGTGCGGCGAGGACCTTCAGCGGCATGATCGAGGCATAATATTGAAATAGCCACGCACTGCCGGTGGCGACCAGGTCGCTGCCGATCAGGATGGCTGGCAACGTCGCATGTGACGAGGTTCGCACGCTGATCTGCCGTGCTTTCAGCAGGCATTCCCCCAGATCATCGACGGCAATGCGCGCGCTGGAATCGCCTTGCGGCACGATATGCCGCGCTGCCCGATATTGGCTCTCACTCATGTAATGTATGGAGCCAAGCTCACTATGCTCGCTCCACACCATGCAGGACGCATGATCGGTCAGGATCGGCAGCGTCTCCAGCCGGTCAATTTTGCAATCTGCCGGGAGAAACAGCAGATCGGCGCCCTGATCGAGCGCGAACTGGGGTGCCTCGGCATCGAGCGGGAGCATCCGCACCGACAGGCCCGGCGCATCGCTCGACAGGCTGCGCATCACCGGCCCCAGCAACATCTGCTCGATCGCCTCGGGCATCGCGATGGTGACCGTCTGCGACGCGGTGATCGGGTCAAAATCAAGCGCGTAGTTGAACGTGCCCTCGACCTCCTGCATCACGCGTCGCACCTCTGCGCGCAAGGCTAGGCCAAGCGGCGTCACCTGCTGATCGCCTCCCGAATGCGTGACAAGATCGTCGCCGAAATGATCGCGCAGACGCCGCAATGCGTGGCTCATCGCCGACTGGCTGAGTCGCACCCTGCGTCCCGCCTCGGTCAGTGTGGGCGCGTGCAGGATGGCATGGAGCGGGTAGAGCAGATTGAGGTTGAGCCTGTGCATCGGCACGTCCATGACAGGAGGACGCGGATCGTCTCTGGACGCCATGGAACCGTCGGAGCTCATCGCGGCCTGCCTTTCAATCTCCGGCATTTCGGCCGTGCGCCGCCAATCTGCCTCCAACCGATACTCGCCCTCATGGTAAGGCGTCGCGGCGATATGACAACCTAATCCAGCCCGGTCAGCGCGAGCAGCGCGAATGTCGCCAGCCAGTGCTCGCCCATATAATCGCCAGTCACCGTGTCCAGCGCCGCTGCCAGATGCGCGTCTGCAGCGGATTCGAGCACGTTCCGCACTGCACAATCGGTCTTCGGCGCGATCTCCCGCATTGCCCATGCACGCGTCAGATTGGGCCCGTCGAGATGGGCGATTCTCCCGTCGCTACGATCGCTGACGTGGACCGGTGCGAGTAAAGCCTGCGGCGACCCCTGCGCAAGAGCCGGGAGAAATTCAGCAAACCAGCCGCTAAACGCGTCTTCGGGCATCAGGCGCTGCATCGCCAGCGCCTCCATCAGCGTGGATGAAAGGAAATCCTCGCCGCAGGGCTCCCAGGAGTGCGCCGCGCGATCCAACCCGAACCAATGCTGCGCCCGCTCGATCATGACGTTACGCATCTGCTCGTCGCCGCACACCCGCGCATAGCGCTCGGCAAGCACCAGCGCAAACGCGGTGCTGGTATGCGTGCCGGCGCGCACGGGATAGGTGAGCACTGCAAGGTGCTCGCGCCACAGCGTCGCAAACGCATCGGACAGGGGCCGCAGCGTCGCTGCGTGCGGGCTGCGCGCTATCACCAGCCCGCTTTGCAGCATCAGCAACCATGCCCAGCCATAGGGCCGCTCAAATGTGCGCGCTCTGCCTCCACCTTGTCAGAGGTAAAGGCATCGGTGAACAACGCGTCAATCACCGATGCTTCCGGCAGTTCGGGGTAGAGTTGCCGGATGCGGGCGAGCAGCCAATAGCCATGGACGCAGCTATGCCAGTCGTAGCTGCCGAAAAAGATGGGATGCATTTGCTGCAGACTGTACCCATCCGTTTCGCCTGCCATAACATGGTCCGCCTTGTGCGGGTAGCGACGTGTCACATGCCCCAAGGCGATACGGGCGAAGCTTGCAGCGCGGACGGGTGACATGCCAATCCTTGAAACAGGGCGTGCAACGTGGAGCGTGTAGGTCGGAATGACCTGAAATGGGAACTGTCTTGGCGAGACTTTTCGACAACCTGCTTCAATCCCCGTGCGGATAGATCACATGATTTTACCGGTACGCATCTGTAATGGATCGATATCGATTGCTATCGCAAACAATGCCGCTGCTCCTTTGCACGACGTGCAACTATGCTCGGTTATCGCCTCAACGCGGATGCATAGCCGTTATATCCAACACGCATTGTGAACATCCATACGCAGGGCCGGTAGAAAATTGAGATTAACGGTGTGACGGCACCCCTTCTTTCAGAGTCTTCGGTCGGCAACGGAATCCGGGGAAATACCGCCTTAAACCCAGACATTCGCGCTTGAATTTGACCTGATTGTTTCCTGCCGTACGTTCAGCACGCTTACGAATCGCGGAAGGACTTGGTCAGGGACGAAGCGGCCGTCCCCGAGCGACATTTCGATGCCTAGTTGTTTAGTCCCGGATTGTGATGGTGTAGAATTATCGCCATCACAGCGGAGGGCATTATGGGACAAATTCTCCACGGGTGCGCCAAGACCACGCAATGGGCCCAAAGGAGCCTCGCAGCACCGTGCTCTCGCCTATGGAAGAAGCCGCGATCGTAGCCCTGCGCGTACAGGCCCGGCTTCCGCTCGACGATGTTTTCATCGCCCTGAAGGACGTCATTCCTCACCTGACGCGAAGCAGTTTACACCGATGTCTGCAGCGCTACGGCATATCCCGGCTGCCAAAGGCCGATAGGGAGAAGCCCAAGGCGTTCAAAAAATATGAGATCGGTTACTTCCATATCGACATCGCCGAACTGCGCTACAAGGGCGGCAAAGGCTTCCTGTTTGTCGCGGTGGATCGCACGTCAAAGCTAGTGTTTGCTCGAATATACCGCAAGGCGACCAAGCTCGCGGCAGCCGCGTTCCTCAAGGTTCTAGTCAAGACCGTACCGTACAGGATCCATACCATCCTCACGGACAACGTCCTATGTTGGGAAAGCGTAGCGGGAAAATGCCAGCAGGTCTCGTTGCGCCGAAGGTGATCGGCGCTGGTGATTTTATGATCCAGATGGCTT
>NZ_NCII01000058.1 GCF_002256775.1 Novosphingobium sp. 17-62-19
CGATGAATAGAAGCCCGTGGGCGAAAACTTGTGCAGCAGCACGTCGCCCGGCTCCAGCGTGCGCAGATGGTCTTTCCACCCCTGCGGAATCGGGCTTTCTTCGGTCAACAAAGGCCGCGTGCCGAACTGGAAAGCAATCGAACCCAGTTCCGGGTTGTCGATCCAGTTGTCCCATTCGCGCAGGAACCACACGCCGCCGGCCATCACGATCGGCACGTCGTCCGAAATGCTCTCGGCCCGCATCACATCGCGCAGCACCTTCACGCGCGGATAGGGGTCTTCCGGCTTGCGCGGGTCTTCGGCGTTCGACAGGCCATTGTGCCCGCCTGCCAGCCACGGATCTTCATAAACCACCGCGCCCAGCAGTTCGGGCACCTTGTGATAGGCCCGCTTCCACAGCGCACGGAACGCCCGGCCCGATGACACGATGGGCAGATAGTGGACGTTATAGCGCGCCGCGATTTCCGAAAGCTTGTAGGGCATCCCCGCCCCGCAGGTCACACCCGTTACCAGCCCGCGCGTCTGATCGAGCACCGCTTCCAGGATCGGCTGCGCGCCGCCCATTTCCCACAGCACGTTGATGTTGATGGCGCCGCGTCCGCCCGCAATTTCGTGCGCGCGCTTCACCTGCTCCACCGCGCCATCAATGGCATAGCGCATCAACTGTTCGTGGCGTTCCTTGCGCGTCAGCGCATCATAAACCTGTGGAACAATCTTGCCTTCAGCGTCGTAGCTATCGGCATTGACGGCGCTGACCGTGCCGATGCCCCCGGCAGCGGCCCATGCGCCCGAACTCATGTGGTTCGTCGCTGCAACACCCTTGCCGCCTTCAACCAATGGCCAAACTTCGCGGCCGCCGTAAAGAATCGGCTTCAACCCCTTGAACGCAGACATCAATTTCCTTTCAAGGCGCTTGTCGCGCCAGCACCCTTGGCCGTCTTCAGACGGCACGGCCTGATTGCGCCCGGCTCGGGCCGCGTTTCCGCCGCCACGAACTGCGCGTAATACCCCGCAAGCTCCGGTTTACGGTGAAACTCCTCCAAGTGAAAGCCCACCGCCTCCAACTCGCAGATCAGCAACGCCGGCGGAATGCCATGGCGATCGGTCGAACGATCCATATCGACCACCACGATCTTCCCGCCGGGCTTCAACGCAGGCCACAGCCGCCACGCAAAAGCATAAGGCTCGGCCACTTCGTGATACATATGCACGAGGAACACCCGGTCGAAACTGCGTTCGGGCAGCTTGGGATCGTCCTCGCCACCCGGCTTGATCGAAACATTGTCGAGCCGGTCCGCCTCAACGCGCGCACCAAGGCGGCGCAGCGCATCGCCATCGATATCCTGCGCCAGCACGCGGCCCTTGGCGGTCACGCGTTCGGCAAGACGGACGGTATAATAGCCCTCGCCCGCGCCGATATCGGCCACGCTCATGCCCGCCTGCACCCTGGCAAGGTCCATCACAGTCGTCGCTTCGCGGCGCTCCTCACGGTCACGCTCGTTGGAAAAGGCATTGCTGCCCAGTTCCGAGACCGGACGATCCGGCGTGGGAAAGGCGCGCGACGTTTCCGCGCGATTGTCCTTGGTCGCCGGGTCGCAGGCAGCAACCAGCACTGCCAGCGCAATAGAAGCAAGGGCCGAAGCCCGGCGCATCAATCGTCGTCCTCGACAGTGACCTTCTCGCCTGTGACTTTCTGCGAGAGCGCAGCAGCCATGAACGGATCGAGCGCACCGTCGAGCACTTCGCTGGGGTTGGTCGATACCACCCCGGTGCGCAGGTCCTTGATCTGCTGATAGGGTTGCAGCACGTAGGACCGGATCTGGTGGCCCCAACCGATCTCGGTCTTGGCCTGGTATTCGCCGCTGGCCGCCGCCTCGCGCTTGGCCAGTTCGGCCTCATAGATGCGCGCTTTCAACATGCCCATCGCGGTGGCGCGGTTCTTGTGCTGGCTGCGGTCGTTCTGGCTGGCCACGATGATTCCGGTCGGCACGTGCGTGATGCGCACCGCCGAATCGGTGGTGTTCACGTGCTGCCCGCCAGCGCCCGATGCGCGATAGGTGTCGATCTTCAGGTCGGACGGATTGATCTCCACCTCGATATTGTCGTCAATCTCAGGATAGACCCAGACCGAGCTGAACGAGGTGTGCCGCCGTGCCGAGCTGTCATAAGGGCTGATCCGCACAAGACGGTGAACGCCGCTTTCGGTCTTGGCATAGCCATAGGCGTTCTCGCCCTTGATCAGCAGCGTCGCACTCTTGATGCCGGCAGCTTCACCGGCGTGGTAATCCACCAGATCAACCTTGTAACCGTGCCGTTCGGCCCAGCGCGTGTACATGCGCTGCAGCATTTCGGCCCAGTCCTGGCTCTCGGTACCGCCAGCGCCGGCGTGGACTTCAAGGAAGGCGTTGTTGCCATCGGCTTCGCCCGCCAGCAGCGCCTGCACCTTGTCGTTGTCTGCCCGGTCGGCCAGCGCGGCCAGCGTGGCCAGCCCTTCGTTCACCGTCGCTTCGTCGCCTTCCATTTCGCCAAGCTCGATGAACTCGACGGCATCGGCCATTTCCTGCCCGATGGTGTTGACGGTGCCGATGGCCGCTTCCAGCCTGCGCCGTTCGCGCATGACTTCTTCGGCCTTCTTGGGATCATCCCACAGTTTGGGATCTTCGACGCGGGCGTTCAGCTCGTCGAGACGACGCACGGCGCGGTCCCAGTCGAGGAACTTGCGCACCAGTGCCAGCGCGGCTTTGATGCGGTCGATATGGGCCTGCCCTTCGGCACGCATGATACAACTCCGGTCAAACGCAAAACGAACTGCGCCGCTTAGCGAAGCGGGCAGGCATGTAAAGCCCAAGCGTGAAATGGGTTTCCGTTTGGGCTCAGCCCTTGAGCTTGCGCACCGCTGCCAGCGTCATTTTCACATGGTCGCGATAGTCCATGTCGGAATGAACCATCACGATCTTGCCGTTGCGGCCGATGACATAGCTGGTGCGCTTGGTCAGCCCGGTCGAAACGCCGTCCGGCTTCTTCAGATCGACGTCATAAGCCTTGATCACCGCCGGGCTGGCAGCGGCCACGGCAAACTTGTCACGGCAGGCTTCGGTCGAAAACTTCTGCAACGTGGCAATGTCGTCGTTCGACATGCCAACCACGGTCGCGCCTGCTGCCTTGAACTGGTCACTCGCCTCGGCAAAGGCGTGGGCCTCCAGCGTGCAGCCTTGCGTGAAGGCCTTGGGATAGAAGTAGAGCACCACCGGCCCCTTCTTCAGCGCCTGTGTCAGCGAGAAAGAGAACGGCTTGCCCGCCAGCGCACCCTTGGCATCAAACGCCGGAGCCTTGGCCCCGTTCGCAAGTTCGGCCGAGGCCGGGGCGGAGAAAAGGGCGAATGCCGCAAAGGCGGAGGGGATCAGGAGCTTGTTCATAGTTTTGAACGGTAACAGACCCTGCCCGCTGGTGCCAATGCCTTTGAGGGCAAGTGCGGATTCTCAGTAGATCCCGCCCTGCTCCTCAAGGAAGTCCTGCTCCACTGCCGCGTCTTCTGCCGGCCCATCAGCAATCCCGCGCGCCGCCCGCGCCCGACGCAGAGCATCGATAACCGCTTGTTTTGCAGTCATTTCACCCTCACGCGCGGTCCGCTTCGGCTCCGTATCCGGCTTGAACGCCTCCCAGATGACCGAAGCCTTGGCCACGTCATTCTCCGGCGTCCCCCCGAACACCCGCTTGCCCGAAACCCGGTCAATCTTCACCATCCGCACTCCCTCAGGCACCCGGAAAGGAATATCCTTCCACCGTCCACGGGTTTCTTGGACCAATTGTTTGAACACAGGCGCCGCAATCCGCCCGCCCTGCGCGTATCCGCCGAGGCTGCGGGGTTGGTCGTAGCCGATGTAGACGCCCGCGATGATATCGGGCGAGCCGCCGACGAACCACACGTTGGTGGGGCCGGAGGTGGTGCCGGTCTTGCCGAACAGCGGGAGGTTGAGGTCTCGCAGGGTCACCGCCGTGCCGCGCACCACCACGCCTTCGAGCATGTGGACGACCTGATAGGCGGTGCGGGGGTCCATGACCTGTTTGCCGGCGGGTTTGAAGCGCGGCATGGGCTTGCCGTCCCACTGTGGCATCGAGCACCCGTCGCAGCGGCGGCTGTCGGCACGCAAGATGACCTTGCCGTTGCGGTCCTGCACGTAGTCGACGAGGCTTGCTTTGTGTTGGCGGCCCTGATTGGCGAGCGCGGCATAGCCGTTGACCATCTTGAGAACGGTCGTATCACCGGCGCCCAAAGCCATCGAGAGATAAGCTTCGTAATCGCCGATACCGACCTGCTTGATCGTGCGCACAACCTTGTCCATGCCGACATCATTGGCCACCCGCACTGTCATCAGGTTGCGTGATTGTTCGAGCCCCCAGCGCATGGTGTGGCTGCCCGAACCGCCTTCGTTGCCGAAGTTGCGGAAGCACTTTTCGCCGAGCGCTGCGCCCTGATAGACGCAAAAGGTGCCATCGACGACGGTTGAGGCGGGTGTCAGGCCATTGTCGAGCGCGGTGGCATAGACGAACGGCTTGATCGTGGACCCGGGCTGGCGATTGGCCTGCGTGGCGCGGTTGAACGAACCGAGGCGCGCATCAAAGCCGCCCTGCATGGCAAGAACGCGTCCGCTTTGCGGATCTTCAACCACCATACCGCCTGATACTTCGGGTATGGTGCGCACCGCATAAGTCCCAGCATTGAGCGGAGCCACGGCGGTAATGTCACCCGGCCGAATCTTGTCGGGCAAACTGACAAGATCAGCGGTAGTCCCGTCCGAGAAGCCGATCTTGCCCGATGAACCGCTACGCGACAGCAGGACGCCGACGCGCCAGTTCTGGTAGTTGACGGAGATATTGCTGGTGATCAGTTCGGTCTGCCAGCGATCCCCACTGACATCCACGCGCGCAATCGGACCGTGCCACCCGCGTCCGCCAGAATAGCGCAAAAGCGCTGTGCGGAGCGAATTCTGGGCCGCTGTCTGCAATTGCGTATCAAGCGAGGTGCGCACCCACAGACCGCCAGCATAGACGCTGTTCGGCCCGTTCTCGGCTTTCTCGCCAAACTTGGAGATGAGCTGACGGCGTACTTCTTCGAGGAAATAGCCAGCGTCAGCGGTGTAGTTTTCAGCCCGGCGGGGTTTGAGTCCCAGTGGCATTGCCTGCGCGGCAGCGGCGGCCTGCGGGGTTGCCCAACCATTGCTGACCATCTGATCGAGCACCCAGTTGCGTCGTTCGATCGCCATCGATTCGTACTTGGCGCGACCATAGCGTTCCGGCGCTTTGGGCAAGATGGCGAGGAAAGCGGCTTCATGCAGTTGCAGTTCGCCCACGTCCTTGTCGAAATAGGCACGCGACGCTGCCTGCACGCCAAAACTCTGCCGCCCCAACGGAATTTCGTTGAGATAGAGTTCAAGAATCTGCTGTTTTTCCAGAACGCCTTCGATGCGGCGCGCAAGGATCATTTCCTTGAGCTTGCGCGAGATGGAATATTCATCGCCAATCAGGATGTTCTTGGCGACCTGCTGGGTGATCGTGGAACCACCGCGCGCACGTTCGCCCGACCCGAACTTCAGCGCATAGTCTGCCACAGCACCGGCAAGGCCGAAGAAATCGATCCCACCATGCGTCCAGAAAGTCTTGTCCTCTGCTGCAAGATAGGCGTTTATCAGCGGCTCAGGAAAATCGACAAACCGTAATTGAACACGCCGTTCACGCGCATAGCTGGAGACGATTTCGCCATCGTTGCCCCGCACCATCGTGGGCAGCGGTGGCTGATAGGTCAGCAGGCTGTCTGCCGATGGGAGCGTGCGCAGAACCGCGACCCACAGGACAAACCAGCCAACCAGTACTGCCGCAGCCAAATAGTTGCCAAGCCGGAACAACCGGCTTTCGCGCCACTTGGTGCGATACCACGTGGAAAGGGCCTGCCAACGCGCAAAGCCGTCCTTGCGGAGCAGCTTGAACCGGGATTGCTGAGACGTCTCTTCGACCATTGTGCTCGGGCCTCTAGCACGGCCCCGCTTACGCAAGCCAGTGTCTTGGAATCAAAATCAGGATCAAATCGGTTCAGGGCGCGGAAGATCTCTGTCCAGATGGTTCTAAAGATGCGGAACTTGCGGTGATCGGGGGGACTTGCTTTTCTGCAAGGAATATCTGGATGGCCTGCGCCAACGAACGGGCAAAACCCTTGCGCCACGCCGGATCGCGCATGGCACGCGCATCATCTTCATTGCTGATAAAACCCGCCTCTATCAAAGCGGATGGCAGATCGAGCGACTTGAGCACGATGAACGCCGCTTCGCGCTGCGAGGTTGCATGAAAACGTATCTGCCCTTCGGATTCGCGCACGACAAGTTCGCCAAATCGGATGGAGCGCCCGCGCATTTCGCGGCGGGCCAGATCGACAAGAATTGACGAGACAGTCTGGCCCTTATCACTCAACGAAACGCCGTTGACCATATCTGCACGGTTTTCGCGCGTGGCAATTGCCTCTGCCACCGCGTCTGACGCTTTGTCGGACAGCGTATAAACTGTGGCACCGCGCGCTGATGTGCTTTGCGCAGCATCGGCATGGAGCGAGACGAACAAGTCAGCGCCAAGCCTGCGGGCAATGTCCGAACGCTCCTCCAGCACCAGGAACCGGTCCGTATCACGCGTCATGGCTACGCGAACCCGGCCATTGGCAAGCAACTGATCGCGCAGAGACTTGGCCAATGCGAGAGTCATATCCTTTTCACGCTCGCGCTTGGCGCCACTGGCGCCCGGATCGTGACCACCATGCCCGGCATCAATCACGACCAGTGGACGCGATGTATCTGCGGGGCCCTGAATAGGCGGCAGATCGATCTTTTCCTCGCTACCTGGCAAGTCCAGTTTCACAACGTAGCGCGGCTCAATTTTGGCCACGCCGGTGGAAAATGCAGCCCACATCGCCGCTGCTGCCAATACAGGCGCGGCAAAAACTGCAACAATGAGGCCCCGATCTTCCATCCGAGAACGCCTATGCCCCGCACCTGCGGGTGCGGTCCAGCAGGAAATGCCCCACATAGTTAACGGTCTTGTCGCGGCATTGTTTTAATTGCTGCTTTGCAATTGTGGTGCTAGCACTCATCTACCGGGGCAAGTCAGCATCGGTGCGTTCCACGCCGAAACCGCCAGAAAGCGCAGCAGTGCGCCGCGGAGGGCGAGGGAAAGCCTGCTGACACAGATCCCGTATTCGTGGGGAGAAACAAGCGCAAGCGCAGCTCTCCACGCCACAAGGTTGATGCCGTAATGATGAGCCGCGTTTCGTTCCTGCCTTCCTGCCCCACCGGGGCGGTTGCGGCTTGGACGATTGGCGGCACGCGCATTTCGCCGCGAGTTATCTTTACAGCAGACACAAACCAACCGCCGCCGGGCGGCGAGCGATGGGACATGGCAGGCGACAAGCCGTGTGTCCCGATGCTCCGATCCGGCAAAACCGCATTCGTGAACGCCCCCGGCACGGAGACAGTCACTGCACTGGTCCGGCCGCAAGTGCGTCGCGCATCCCAAACGAACCGCGCCAGATACGCAGGGGCAACCCCGCGACGGTGCGGCTGGAGACATTACAATGACCACGCGTATGCTAATCGATGCGCGCCACCAGGAAGAAACCCGGGTGGCGGTGCTGAAGGGCAATCGGATTGAAGAATTCGACTTTGAATCTGCGGATCACAAGCAGATCAAGGGAAATATCTACCTCGCCAAGGTAACACGGGTAGAACCATCGCTGCAGGCAGCCTTCGTCGATTTTGGCGGCAACCGGCACGGGTTCCTTGCGTTCAGCGAAATCCATCCCGATTACTACCAGATTCCCAAGGAAGACCGCGAAGCGCTGCTGGCTGAAGAAGCCGCGCACGCCGAAGAGGAAGCCGCCCTGCGTGCCGCCGATGATGGCGACGACGAGGACTATGCAGAGAGCGATGGCTACGATTCCGATGAGGGCGTGACCGAAGTCGACACGTCCGAGAAGGATCAGGTTGCCACCATCGAAGGCGGCGTTGTTGAAAATGGTTTCGACCATGAAGGCGACGACGCGGAAGCCGCCGAAGGTTCTGACGAGGACGAAGGCGAAGGCGAAGGCGAAGGCGAAAACGATGGTCGCCGCCGTGGACGCCAGCAAGGCCGACGCCGTCAGGGTGGCCGTTCACAAGGCAAGGAAGCCGATGAACTGCGCGCCAAGCGCATGGCACTGCGCCGCCGCTACAAGATTCAGGACGTGATTCAGCGCCGTCAGGTTCTGCTGGTTCAGGTCGTGAAAGAAGAGCGCGGCAACAAAGGTGCCGCTCTCACCACCTACCTCAGCCTGGCGGGCCGCTATTGCGTGCTCATGCCGAATTCGAGCCACGGCGGTGGCATCAGCCGCAAGATCAATTCGACGGCTGACCGCAAGCGTCTGAAGACGATCATCTCGGAACTGGAACTGCCGCGTTCGATGTCCTGCATCGTACGCACCGCCGGGTTGCAGCGCACCAAACCCGAGATCAAGCGTGACTTCGACTATCTCGCCCGCCTGTGGGACGAAATTCGCGAACGCACGATGGGTTCGGTGGCCCCTGCCCTGATCCATTCGGATTCCGACCTGATCAAGCGCGCGATCCGCGACATCTACAACCGCGAGATCGAAGAAGTGGTGGTCGAGGGTGAGTACGGTTACCGTGCTGCCAAGGACTTCATGAAGCTGCTGATGCCAAGCCACGCCAAGCGGGTGAAGGCCTATGTCGATCCTGTGCCGCTGTTCCAGCGTTATGGCGCGGAAGACCAGCTTACCGCGATGTACGATCCGGTGGTGCAGCTGAAGAGCGGCGGCTATCTGGTCATCAACCCGACCGAAGCACTGGTTTCGATCGACATCAACTCGGGCCGCTCCACCAAGGAACATGGCATCGAGCAGACGGCGGTTGCCACCAACCTTGAAGCGGCGCGCGAAATCGCCCGCCAGTTGCGCCTGCGCGATATGGCCGGGCTGGTCGTGATCGACTTCATCGACATGGAATACGGATCGAACGTCCGCAAGGTCGAGAAGGCGATGAAGGACGCGCTGAAGAACGACCGTGCGCGCATTCAGGTTGGCCGCATTTCGGGCTTTGGTCTGATGGAAATGAGCCGCCAGCGCCTGCGCACAGGCGTGCTTGAAGCTACGACGCGCGGCTGCCCGCATTGCGATGGCACCGGCCTTGTCCGCACCGCATCGTCTGCAGGCCTTTCGGCGTTGCGCATGATCGAGGACGAAGCTGCCAAGGGCAAAGGCAACGTGGTGTCGCTCTATGCATCGCAGGAAGCGGCGATCTATGTGCTCAATGCCAAGCGCACCGATCTGGCCGAGATCGAGGAACGCTATGGCGTTTCGGTAGAGGTGATCCCCGAAGGCGAGAACGAAGGCGCGAAGATGCGCGTCGCCTCGCGCGGGCCGAAGCCGGAATTCGTACCCCGCTTCGAGCCGATCATCGAGCCTGAGGAAGAGGACGATATCGTCGAGGATTCCTACGACGATGAGGATGAAGCTGAAGAGCAGACCTCACGTGGAGATCGCGACGGTGACCGTGGCGATGGCGAGCGTAGCGATGGACGTCGCAAGCGGCGCAAGCGCCGCCGTGGCCGCAGCCGTGAGCGTGGTGACGAAAGCGCTGAAGGCGAGACCGAAACCGCTGGCGATGAAGCCGAGGGTGAAATCGAAGAGGCCGAGGGCGAAGCTTCGGAAAGCCAGACAGCTGACACCGCCGAGAACGGTGATGACAACGATCGTGGACCGCGCAAGCGTCGTCGGCGTGGGCGTCGTCGTCGTGGTGGCCGTGAGAACGGTGAAGGTGGTGGCGATCAGGTGGCATCGGATGAGGGCGCCGAGGACGAGGGCGACACTGAAGCCACGCCTGCTGACGCTGTTGAAGTTGCACCGATTGCAGAACCACAGCCGGTAGCCGAAGCAGAACCTGTAGTCGAAGCTGTGCCAACGAAGCCCAAGCGCACGCGGCGCAAGAAGGCTGACACTGTAACGGAAGTTGCTGCTGAGCCTGAAGTTGTAGCCGAAACGGCACCGGAGCCTGTGGCTGATGAAGCGCCTGCGCCCGTGGCCGAAAAGCCCAAGCGCGTGCGCAAGAAAAAGGTCGAGGCTGAGCCTGTCGTCGTTGCCGAGGAAGCCCCTGCTTCGATCGTTGACGCCCCGGCTGAAGCGTCAGTTGCAGCTGAAAAGCCCAAGCGGGTGCGCAAGAAAAAGGCTGACGCTGTTGCAGCCGATGCTGCGCCTAGCGAAACGGTGACGGCAGATGCGCCTGCAGAAGAAGCGGCCTCTGCGGACGATAGCTCGGAGCCGCGTCGCGGATGGTGGCAGCGAACCTTCGGGGCCTGAACATCTGCAAATGGAATAGGAAAGGCCCCGTTGTGAAGCGGGGCCTTTTCGATTCTGCCCTCTTGCCTCAGGCACTTTTTGTGGCGATGCCCCACTCCATCCACGCCGCCCATTTTGGCATTCCTGGCATGTATTGATGGCCGGGGTCTGACAGCGCGAAACCATGCTGTAGGACTGGCGCGGTGACGGGTCGGGTCAGGTGGCAACCTCCCATCAGCGGCTTCCACAGCGGCTCGATCCGGCGCTGCCAACCCGCAACCTTGGCTTCGGGGCTGAGGCCATGTTCGAGAAACAGCAACTGGCCACCCGGCTTCAGGATACGGCGCAGTTCGGACAGAACTTTGTCGGGATCATGGACCGAACACAGGGTGTAGGTGCAGACCGCCGTATCGAAGCTTTCGTCGGCAAAGGGAATATCCTCACCCACGCCTTCGCGGATGTCGGCCTGCCAGCCCTTCTGTGCGGCCGCTTCTCGCGCGTAGTCGAGAAGCTTGCCTGAAGGGTCGATCCCGGCGAACCCGGTGACGCGCGCCGTGTCATAGAACTGCTGATTGAGGCCGCCACCGCAGCCGATCTCGAACACGCGGCCCTGCGCGCGCGGGACCACTCCGGCACGCAGTTCCATGATGGCGGGTGACGCGCAGGCGCACTTGATCATGCGCGGCACAACATGTGTTTCCCAAAGACCCTTCAGACCCATCCCGATTCCCCCAATTGTTATGATGGTAGAGTGCAATGGTGTCGCAAGCGATACAAGGGCGCAGCGCCTGCGTTTCACTGGCAAGAATGCGGGCGCCGATTGTTGCGGACGATACCATTCCGGGACTGGCGCGCGAGGTGCATTCGGCTATGGTTCTCGCGCAACAACGGCACGCAAGGACACCGATGCACGGCAGCACCGCAGACCAATTCGAAAACAAGCTGGAAGCCTCCCTCCACGCCCGCCACGTGGCGATGATCGCGATCGGGGGGATCATCGGCGCGGGGCTGTTTGTGGGGTCATCAACCTCGATCAACCAGATCGGGCCAGCGGTTGTGGTGAGCTATGGCCTCGCTGGGCTCGTCATCCTGATGATCATGCGGATGTTGAGCGAGATGGCGATGCTCAATCCCGGTGCGGGATCGTTTACCGAGCATGTGCGGCTGGGTTTTGGCGATAGGTGGGGGCCGCTGGCGGGGTTTGTGACCGGATGGCTCTATTGGTATTTCTGGGTGATCGTTGTGGCGATTGAAGCCATAGCCGGTGCGGTTATCCTGGCGCTGTGGCTACCGTTCGAGGTGTGGCAGATCGGATGCGTACTGCTGGCGCTGATGACCGTGGTGAACCTGTTCTCGGCGCGCTCCTATGGCGAGTTTGAGTTCTGGCTTTCGACCGCCAAGGTGGCCGCGATCCTCGTTTTCATCCTGATTGCGGGGCTCTGGGCCTTTGGTGTAACATCGCCTGACGGGCAGACCTTTGCCAACCTCACTGCACATGGAGGCTTTGCGCCCAAAGGCTGGGGCGCGGTGATTGGCGGGGTGACGAGCGTGATCTTTGCGCTGTGCGGCGCGGAGATTGCAACGGTGGCAGCCGCAGAATCGCACGCTCCGGCAAAAGTCATCGCGCGGATGACCGGATCGGTCGCGCTGCGAATCCTGCTGTTCTATGTCCTGTCGCTCATCCTCATCGTGGCAGTGCAGCCTTGGGATACAGTCGTGCCGGGGCAATCGCCCTTTGCCAGTTCGTTGGGCCTGATGGGAATTCCGGCTGCCGAGACGATCATGAATGCCGTGGTGCTCGTGGCCGTGCTGTCGTGCCTCAATTCCGGGCTTTACGTGACATCACGCGCGTTGTTCGGCCTCGCACGGCACGGGGATGCGCCACAAAGCCTGATTAGGTTGAACAAGCGCAAAGTCCCCGCGCGGGCAACCGTCATCGCGAGCCTGTTTGGATATGGGGCCATGGCGGCATCGGTGTTGTCACCGGGTGGCGTTTTCAGCTTCCTTGTCAGCGCATCGGGCGCGCTCATGCTGATCATCTACTTGATGGTTTGCTTTGCTCAAGTGCGGACGCGTCGGATCACGGAAGCGACTGCGCCGGAGCGCCTGGGCATCCGCATGTGGCTGTTCCCTTGGCTGTCCTATGCAACGATCGCTGCTATCGTGATTGTGCTGCTGGCGATGGGGATGGTCACTGAACTTCGGCCGCAGTTCCTTGCCAGTGCATTGACTGTGGCATTTGCCGTGGGGGCATGGTGGCTGCTGCGTCGTAGAAGGGCTTGAACGCAGGCGGCTGGCTACGCCGTTTTCCGGTTGGCCTGTCACTCTCCAGCTGTGCTAGAGATTTCATAAGCTTACGTTTTTTTCGGAGTGTATTCCCGATGTCTGCCTGCATTCTGCTTTCCGCCCTTGCCACAGCGACTGTTGTGGCTGGAACGCCAGAGGCCACCGCAGAGCCAGCATTCGAACTGCCTCCTGCCCTAGCATCCATGATCGACACCGCGCTGGCATCGGGCGATGAGGCAGAAGCCAATGTGGTAATCCGTACAGCGAAGCGCGCCCTGCCCCAATCGGCCGATGCCATTGACCGTCGCGTGGCCCGGTGGCGTAGTGGGCCTCAGGTGCCGACTGTCGTTCAGGTGGCAACTCACCCCTCCCCCGCCACGCCGGAGCCTGTCGATCCAGCCCCGATCCAAACTGTCAGCGCGCCGAAGTGGTCTGGCGAAGGTGAAGCAGGCGCGTTTGTCAACACCGGCAATGCCCCCGGCATAGGCCTTGTTGGCGGCTTCAAGATGCTGGTTGAGGGCGAGAACTGGCGCATTGGAGCCAATGCCCGCGCTGACTATCAGGAAACTGCGAGCGTTGTGACGCGCGAACAATACCGTTTTTCGGCTGAGCCGAACTACAAGTTTGATGAGCGGGGCTATTTGTTCGGCCTTGGGCAATACGAGCAGGATCGGTTTCAGGGCTTTGAATCGCGTTACAGTATTTCCGGTGGCCTTGGTTACAGCGTGATCAAAAGTGATGCTGCGCAGTTGAGCGTCAAGGCTGGTCCGGCCTGGCGCGTGACCGAACCCGTAGCGGCCGAACGCGAATCCGTGGTGGCCGGGCTGGCCTCGCTCGAAGCCAAGGTGAAGCTGACGCCGTCGCTGCAATATAGTCAGGATGCCAGCATCTATTCCGATGCGACCGGAAGCACCTTCTACACGCTAGCCGCACTCGATTCGAAGCTTATCGGAAAGCTGAAAGCGCGGCTTTCATACATGGTGCAGCACGAAACTGCGCCAGAACTGGGGCGGCTTGGCACAGATACAACGAGCAGATTGACGCTGGTCTACGGCTTCTGAGGAAGCCGTAGACTCCAAACTCAGGAAGCGGTGGTGCCCGGCGCGTACTTGTTCATCAAGTCATACGACCGTTCGTACCACTTGCTGCCCGGATAGTTCTTGCCCAGCACAGCCGCCGCCTTCTGCGCTTCCTGCGGCAGGCCTAGCGAGAGGTAGCTTTCGACCAGACGATACAGCGATTCGGGAGCATGGCTGGTGGTCTGGTACTTTTCCACGACCGTGCGGAAGCGCAGGCTTCCTGCAAGCCATTTGCCGCTGCGCTGATACATGCGGCCGATTTCCATTTCCTTGCCCGCAAGGTGATCGTTGATCAGATCGATCTTCAGGCGTGCGTCAGCGGCATAGTCGGTATTGGGATAGCGACGGACCAGTTCGTTCATCGCGGTCAACGCCTGCAGGGTGATCTTCTGGTCACGCGTTACGTCAGAGATCTGTTCGTAATAGCAGAGCGCGACGAGGTAGTAGGCGTAAGGCGCGTCCTTGTTGCCGGGGTGGATCGACAGGAAGCGCTGCGCTGACTGCACCGACTTGGCATAATCGCGCGAGGCGTAGTAGCTGAAAGCCGACATCAACTGCGCGCGGCGTGCCCAAGGCGAATAGGGATGCTGGCGCTCAACCTCGTCAAAAAGGGCAGCGGCTTGCCGGGCATCGCCCTTGTCGAGCCGATCCTTTGCGGCGGTGTAGAGCGTGTCCACATCGCGCGCGACGTAAGCGACGTCCTTCTTCTTGTTACCACCGCCCGCACAACCGGCAGTCAGCCCGATAGCCACAGTGGCGGCAACGATAGCGGCGAAGCGCGCAGGGCGGCGCGGAGCAGGATGCGTCATGCCGTCCCTATAGCCAGCAGGTTCCTGAACGCCAAGTGAAGTTACGGAGTTTTGCGCGGACCGTTGCAGGTCATGCTTCGGCAAACGGGGGTTCCACTGCAATCGGATCGGCGAGCGTCAACCGATCCAGAATAGCCGCCGTCTCATCACGCAATTGCAACATCAGCCCGCGCAGGCGGCAATCCGCCTCTGGCAGGCAATTGTTGCAGTGTTCATAGGCGTTGCGGCTGGCGCAGGGCACCAGCGCAATGCTGCCGCGCGTGATACGGATAATATCACCATAGCGGATGTCGACCGGGGCGAGCGCCAGTTCATAGCCTCCATCACGCCCCCGATGTGACACGACAATGCCTTCACGCGCCATTTCCGACAGGATCACGGTGAGGAACTTGCGAGGGATGTTTTGCGCTTCTGCGATGGCGTCAAGCCGAACCGCACCTTGGCCGAAAGTATCGGCCAGATGTTGCAGTGCCCGGATCGTGTAACGCGTTTTTTGCGAAAGCATGAGAAATAGATGAACACTGCCGCCGGAATGTCAACTCCGGGGGTAGAATTACCTGTTCAGCTTTGGCGGCAACTGCCCGGTTTGTGAAAAAACCGGGCGAGACGCTATGTCTTTGCCCTAGTTCCCGGCGGCCAGCGTTTCCACGAAATCGAGACGTGCGCGGTAGGGGTCTTCGATATGGACAGCGCCTTTTTCATCGATCAGCATGACCTTGGTATCGGTCGCCGTGGCTGCGGGCCAATTCACATCAGGCTTGCCCGATCGGGCGAACGCTACCCATAGATCGTGCGTGCGCTTTGCGACGGCAGCTTCGGGCGCGACCATTTTGACTTGGCCGCGTTCGGCGACTGTATCGAACACATAAGGAAGTTCGCTGGCATGTGGTGCGCCACCCATCGCTTTCTGGAAATCAGGATGGGCATAGCCGAAGCGGAACAGGTAAGCGGGCTGGCCGCGTTCTGTCAGCGCGCGCGCAACGGCACGTGCCGGTTCGATGAACATCTTGTCCGCACTGGTCATCGTGCCGACGATCAGTCCGGTTTCGGTCCCTGCCGGATCATAGAGCTTGCGGGCTTGTGGGGCCTTGTCTCCATAAGCTTCGAAGATCTTTTCCTTGTCGGTCACCATAGGGAAGCCATCGGCCGAATTGGCCCCGACCATGACCGGAACCTTCGCGTAAAGGCCCGCCGCAATGGCATCGATGCTGGCGCCGAAGATTGTGCGGCCATCGACCATCGGGCCGGAATAGCCGGGCTTGGCCATCGTCATCATCGAAAGATCGGCGGTGACTTTCTCTTCTGGCAGGGCACGCAAGGCAGTGGCATCAAGGCCCGGTGCGAACGCTTCGCCCGCCTTGGCTGCGGTGGCGATGGTGGGCATCGGCAGCGTGCGGTCACGCCCGCCACCGCTTTCGATAATCACCTTGTGGAACAGGCCACGCGCTTCGGGCGCCTGCAGCAGCATGTGCATCGACATGCCGCCCGCGCTTTCGCCAAAGACGGTGACATTTGCCGGATCACCACCAAAAGCCGCAACATTGGCCTGCACCCACTTCAACGCAGCGATCTGATCGAGAAAACCGAAGTTGCCGCCAAAACCTTCTGCCGCCAGCGCGGGATGGGCAAAGAAGCCATAGCGACCGAGCCGATAGTTGAGACTGACCAGAACCACGCCATCGCGGGCGAAATTCTGGCCCGAATAGACGGCGGGGGACGAACCTCCGTTGACGAAACCACCGCCGTGAACCCAGACCATGACGGGCAACTTTGCGCCTGCCCTGGCTGCGGCAGGCTTCCAGACGTTGAGGTAGAGGCAATCCTCCGACGGAGTTGTCTGGATTGGCGCGGAATCGGGTGGAAACGGGGCTTGGGCGCAATCCGGGGCATAGTTGCTGGCATCGCGCTGTCCGGTCCAAGGCTTGGCCGGTTGCGGAGCGCGCCAGCGGTTTTCACCCACGGGCGGCGCAGCATAGGGAATACCGAGAAAGGCGCTGACGGCACCAACGTCGGTGCCCTTCACGGCCCCGCCTGCGGTTTGGACAGTCTGCGCCGGGGCGGACGTTGCCAACAGGCTGGCACCGAATGCCATTGCTGAAATCGCTTTGCGCATCCTCAATCCCTCCAATTTTTGTTTGTAGACGGACCTTCACCAATGCCGACAGCGCCCGCCATACGAGGTTGCCTACCCATGACATGGCTGTCAAGATTGCGCTGTCAGATGGAGCGTGACACGCTACTTACAAGTTGTAAGGTTTGGCACACGTCTGCTTACACATCGGCAAATTAGGGATGATGACGTAGGCGCAGGATCGGCTAAAAGGCTGCGCAAGAAAGGACCGGGTTAAAGGATGAATCTGGCAAGCACTGCACGCGGCACAGGGCACTCCACGATGGAGGACGTCGCCCAGCTCGCAGGCGTTTCATTGAAGAGCGTTTCGCGTGTTATCAATGCTGAGCCGCATGTTTCGGTGAAGTTGAGGGCGAAGGTCGAATCCGCAATCGCGGAACTCAACTATGTACCCGATACTGCGGCACGCTCGCTGGCAGGTTCACGCACGTTCATCATCGGCTTGCTTTTCGACAATCCGAGTCCGAACTACACGATGAACATCCAGAAGGGTGTTTACGAAGCCTGCCGCGCCAACCAGTATCACTTGCGCATCGACAACGTGGATTCCACAGCGCCACGGGAAGAGTTCGAAGCCCAATTGCTCGCACTCGTGCGCAACAGCCGGTGCGATGGGTTCGTGCTGACTCCGCCACTTACGGATGATCTCGTCCTACTCGATTTCCTCGACCAGTCAGGCATACGCTACACACGGATTGCGCCAGCGTCAGAGCATGGCCGATCGCCGGGTGTCGGCATCGATGACTATGAAGCTTCGGCTTCAGTTGCGGAGCATCTTTGGGCACTGGGCCACCGGCGGTATGCCATCGTTCGCGGACCGGAGAGCCACCTTGCCGGGGCGCGGCGGCGCGATGGCTTTGTTGATGCCCTGCATAAGCTTGGCCTTGATCAACCCGTGATAGAAGTAGACGGCGGCTTCAGCTTTGAGGGCGGCATTCACGCGGGGACCGAGATTATCGGGTCCGATAAGTTGCCCACCGCCATATTCGCCACGAACGACGATTCTGCGGCCGGGATCATGGCGGCCTGTTCTCAAGCAGGAGTCAGGGTGCCTCAGGACGTATCAGTCTGCGGGTTCGACGACAGTTGGGTTGCACGGTCGGTCTGGCCGTATCTTACGACGGTATACCAACCGATCGAAGAGATGGGCCGTGCGGCGGCATCGCTCCTCTTGCGGCGCGACGAGCCGGAGAATGGACTTCACCGGCTCGACTTTCACCTCGTTGTCAGGGATTCAACTGCTCCGCCCCGGAGTTGACAGAAATCGTTACTGGTCCTGCAATACCGGACGGCCGTAGGGGCGCGTCGGCACGATAAGTGGGGACCGTGGTGAAGGTGACCTTCTCGGCCCCTGGCTGCGCGTCGCCGATCATGCGGTTGACCCACAGATTTGCAACGCGAACCTCCAGCGTGTTGCTGCCGCGCTTTGCCGCATCTGAAATGTCCACGCGATAGGGATTGTGCCACGCATGGCCTGCCAGCTTGCCGTTGACGGAAACTTCAGCGATTTCGCCTACATCGCCAAGATCCAGCCACATTCGTTCACCCGCTTTGTGGCCTTTGGGTAGCGTGAACGTGGTCAAGTAAGTGGCGATGCCCGAAAAGTAGCGCACGCTCGTTTTGGCGTGTTTGTCGAGCGGGCTAAGTTTGTCCAGCGTGATCGACGCAGGCGCCCCCCGACCGGGCTGAAACGCGATGTTCCATGGGCCATCGAGCGACGCGATCTTCACAGGCGTGGGCTTTGCTACCGTTACTTGCTCAGCTTTAGAAGGCTTGCGAAATACGACGAAGACCGCATCTTCGGGATGGAAGGAGAGCGGCACAACCGTCTCGCCGTTTTCGATCCGGTAGGACAATGGCTCTGCCTTCCCCGTCGCTGCCCGCCAAAGCTCTGGCTGTTTGCCGGTTACACGAAACCGCGCCTCCCCGGATAGCGATGCGTTACGGCGGTTGTTGACGAACCAGACATCGCCATCATCCAGTTTGCGGTGGACGAACAGGACATCACCGTTCTGTGCCCCTGCCATGGCAAAGTCTGGTGTGATACCGGCCTGTTTCAAGCCATCGTCAATTGCCTGCGTGGCGAGGACGTTGCCTTTGCCGACGTCTCCCGACCACAGCGCGTTGGCGAGCGCCACAAAGCGGGCAGCGTCGTCAGCCGCGCTGGGCGTGGCAACCGGTTTTACGCCAATCAGCGTTGCCCCGCCCCGTACCAGCGCAGCGAGCCGCTCCAGGGTGGGCAACGTCATCTGCTGCGACGTTCCGCCGAGGTAAATTGCACGGTAGCGCGCGCCGCCGGACGATACCACGTCGCCACCGTCGTTCGTCAGGGCATCAGCCAGCATCCCTGCGTTGACAAAGTCCCATGCGTTGGCCGTTGGCAGATTGGTCGGCACCCTATCGGCATAGAGCGCGGTGACCGGCGATTCTTCGCCGATGAACCATGCCACGTCGGCCACGTTGCGGCCCTGCTGCAGCATCAGCGACGTGCGCGAGATGTAGTCGACCCACGGTTTTGCCATTTCGGCCCAGCTTTCGTGCCGATTGAAGTACTGGCCGAAGATGGCCAGCGATAGCCCAGGCTGTTTGTCGTCAAGCGGTTGGTGAACTGACGTGTGAATTACCGGGCGGTTGATCCCGCTGGCAAATTCGAGGTCGATAAACTTTTTGAGACTGGACGGCGCGAAATCCCATGGTGAATTCACAGCCGTAAGCGATTCAGCCGCAACGAACCGCTTTCCATAAACGTGAGCAACCGAAGCAGCACCGCGCATGTCGCCCAGCAGCGTTGTGCGCAACTTGCTTTCATCAGCATAGGTCCACAGCGCGGCCATGGGCACATCAGCGTGCGAGCGCATGTCCAGATCATCGCCCAACATTGGACGCTTGTCCTCCAGCGCCTCTCCATAAACTTTCAGGCCGTGCTCGTGCGCCACTTGCGCCACTGTTGCGTAGTGCTTGTCGGCCAGCAGTTCGGCGAGGGTCTTGCGGAAATCGAAAAGGAAGCGTTCACTTTGCGCAGCCGAGCCGATCACCGTCCCGGCCAGAACAGGCAGCCACGGGCGCAACGCATAACCGCGGCGCGCACCAAATTCTGCCTCCATGGCGCCAGTCCAGTTGGCGTTGCCGACCTCGATCGAATCCGTCAGCAGCGCCTGCACCCCGCGCTTTCCGAACAAGTCAGGGCCAACCGTCTCACGATACATCCCCAGATATGTTTCCAGGTAACGTCGCACAGCAGCGGCATCAAATTTGTCAACTTCGAGCCCGGTTGCCTCGGGCGGCGCTGGATGGGGTCACTGCACGAAAGTGAATTTTACGTACGCTAGGGTCGAACGAACGGCGAACGCTGACGGTGCTAGCGTCGGAAAGGTATGACGACAGCCTG
>NZ_NCII01000059.1 GCF_002256775.1 Novosphingobium sp. 17-62-19
CCGCGCAGGAAACACGATGATGTCTCGTCGCCGCCAGATCTACGAAGGCAAGGCCAAGATCCTTTACGAAGGCCCCGAACCGGGCACGATCATCCAGTATTTCAAGGATGACGCTACCGCGTTCAACGCGCAGAAGCGCGGCACGATCAACGGCAAGGGCGTGATCAACAACCGCATCAGCGAGTATGTGTTCACGCGCCTCGCCCACATCGGCATCCCCACGCACTTCATCCGCCGCCTGAACATGCGCGAACAACTGGTGCGTCAGGCCGAAATCATCCCGATCGAAGTCGTCGTGCGCAATATCGCTGCAGGCTCCATCTCCAAGCGTCTCGGCATCGAAGAGGGTGAGCCGCTGCCGCACACCCTGATCGAATACTACTACAAGGACGATGCGCTGGGTGATCCACTGATCGCCGAAGAGCACATCGCCTGCTTCGGCTGGGCCACCAACGAGGAAATGCAGGACATTTCCAGCATGGCGATCCGCGTGAACGATTTCCTCTGTGGCATGTTCGCGGCGATCAACATCAGCCTGGTGGACTTCAAGCTCGAATTCGGCCGCATCTGGGATGGCGACTACGCCCGCGTGATCCTGGCCGATGAAATCAGCCCCGACGGCTGCCGCCTGTGGGACATGACCACCGGCGAAAAGCTCGACAAGGACCGCTTCCGCCGCGATCTGGGCGGCGAAGAAGAAGCCTATCAGGAAGTCGCACGGCGTCTGGGCCTGCTCGAAAACGATGGCGGCCCGAGCGAGGTGTTCGACCTCGGCGCACACCGCAAGCTGCGCGGGAAGAAGTAAGGCTTCTCCGCCAAAACTGTTTCAAACACTCCCTCCGACAACGGAGGGGGTGTTTTAATCTAATAAAACATTAGTTCCGCTAGTAGAGCATCCTCGCGAGACGAAAATTTCAGGCGGAGCTTTCCACAAAAAATTCCTGCTTTAACAGTACCTTGAGGCGAATAATTCTGAAACCACCATTCTGCAAAATCTTCCTTCAAACAGTACTCAATATCCACGATCATTTTAGCTCCTTTGTTTACTTGAGTGCTAATATACAACTATCCTGTAGCGCATTGCAATATTTTATCATTTTGAATTACTCATAAGACTTGTCTGTGCTGAAGCACTCCGGCACAAACAGGACCAATGATCCTTTGTCGCCTGCTCCCCATCGCCGCTGTCGTCACCCTTGCCGCCTGCGCCACGCAGCCTGCACAACTGGCCAGCGCCCCCAAACCGACATGGGCCTTCCAGCAAAGCGACCTCCCCCCCGATCCCGCCTACCGCTACGGTCAGTTGCCCAACGGTATGCGCTTCATCATCCGCCGCAACGCCACGCCTGCGGGCACCGCGCAAGTGCGCATGGATATCACCACCGGCTCGCTGGACGAGACCGAAACCGAGCGCGGGTTTGCCCATTTTGTCGAGCACATGGCCTTCAACGGCTCCACTCACGTGCCCGAAGGCGAGATGATCAAGCTGCTGGAGCGCAACGGTCTGTCTTTCGGCGCGGATACCAACGCGCAGACCTCGTTCGAGCAGACGCTCTACATGCTCGATCTGCCCCGCGCCGATCCCAAGCTGCTCGACACCGCGCTGATGCTGATGCGCGAGACGGCGAGCGAACTGACGTTCGATCCCGAAGCCGTCGCCCGCGAACGCGGCGTCGTGCTGTCCGAACTGCGCGATGGCCAGGGCTGGCAGCGTACCAATCTGGAAGACCAGATTGCCTTCTTCTATCCGCAGGCCACCTACCCCAAACGCCTGCCCATCGGCACCATCGAGGCGCTGAACGCGTCCACCGCGCAAACGCTCAAGGCGTTCTGGGCGCGCGAATACGTGCCGTCCAAAACCACGATGATCGTCGTCGGCGATTTTGACCCGGACGCAGTGGAAGCCGCCATCCGCGCCCGCTTTGCCGATTGGGAACCCAAGGCCGAAACACCGCGCCCGGATGAAGGCAAAGTCGATCCCCGGCAAAAGGCCGCAGTCGATATCCACGTCGATCCCTCACTGTCCGAACGCGTCACCGCATCGCGGCACGGCCCGTGGAAGGTCGAGCCTGATACCATCGCCAACCGCCGCACCGCGCTCCTTCGCCAGATCGGTTACGGCGCGGTCAACCGCCGCTTCCAACGTATGACCCGCGTGATCGATCCGCCGTTCCGGGGGGCAGGCTTTGGCACCAGCGAGGTGTTCGAGATCGGCCGCACCACCAACCTGATCGTCGATACCACCGACGGTGGCTGGCAACGCGGGTTCGCGGCCGCTGCCGGTGCCTATGCCCGCGCCCTGTCCGGCAGCTTCACGCAGGGCGAGATCGACGAACAGGTCGCCAATATCCGCACCGCGCTGGAAAATGCCGCCGCCGGGGCCGACACCCGCCCGCACAGCGCCCTCACCAATGCCGCGCTCGCGCTGGTCCGCGATGAGCAGGTGCCCACCACCCCGCAATCGGGGCTTGAACGCTTCAACCAGTTTGCCCCCACCATCACGCCAAAATCCGTCATGGCCGCGCTCAAGGCCGAAGCGATCCCGCTGAAAGATCCGCTGATCCGCTTTCAGGGCCGCACCGCGCCCAAGGGCGGCGAAAAGGCCCTGCGCCAGACCTTCAGCAAAGCGACCCGCGCCAAGGCCCCGGCAGGCGAAGTGCCCGCGCCCGTCCCCTTCGCCTACACCGATTTCGGCCCGGCAGGTACGGTCGTGTCAGACACGGTTGAGCCGCTCTATGGCATCCGCCAGATCCGCTTTGCCAACAATGTGCGCCTGAACCTCAAACGCACAGATCTCGCCAAAGACCGCATCCAGCTCAATCTCGATCTCGATGGCGGCGAAATGCTCGACAGCAAGGCCGATCCCCTCGCCACCGAGATGACCGCCGTGCTTGCCCGCGGCGGCCTTGGCAAACACAGCGAGGACGATCTGCAGACCCTGCTAGCCGGTCGCTCGGTCGGCATGGGCCTTGGGGCCAGCGGCGATACGTTCGATGCCAGCGCCACCACCACCCCGCGCGATCTGCCGCTGCAACTGCAATTGTGGACCGCGCTGCTGACAGACCCCGGCTACCGTGCCGAAGGCGAAGTGCTCTATCAGCAGAACGTGGCCAACTTCTTTGCCCGTCTGCGTTCAAGCCCCGGTGCAGCACTGGCCAATGCCATCGGCGGCGTGCTGTCGAACGATGACCCGCGCTTCACGCTCCAGCCACAACCGGCCTACAGCGCGCTGACCTATGCGAAGCTGCGCGATGCCATCGCCAGCCGCCTCGCCCAGGGTACCATCGAAATCGCGGTGGTCGGAGACATCGACGAAGCCGCCACGATCGAAGCCGTCGCCCGTACCCTCGGCGCGCTGCCTCCACGCGAACCCGATTTCCAGCCTTACGTGCAGGAACGCCAGCGCCCCTTCACCTCCGCACGCGGGCCGCGCGTGATCCGCCATACTGGCGAGGCAAACCAGTCCATCATCCGCATGGTCTGGCCCACCCGCGACGACAGCGATCCTGATGAGGCCATGACGCTCGCGCTGCTCGATTCCGTCGTGGGCATAGAAGTGCTTGATACCGTGCGCGAAAAGCTCGGCAAAGCCTACAGCCCCGGCGCATCCAGCAGCCTCAGCCGCGTCTGGACCGGCTATGGCACATTCACCATCAACGCCTCGGTCGATCTGGCAGACCTGCCCGCCACGCGCGCCGCGCTGGTCGAAACCATGCGCACGCTAACCGAAAAGCCAGTCGATCCCGATGTGCTGCAACGCGCCCGCGCCCCGATGCTCGAACGCATCGACAATGCGCTGAAAACCAACGGCGGCTGGATGGCGCTGGCCGCCCGCGCCCAGACCCAGCCAGATCGCCTTGCCCGCGCCAAAGCCGCCCGCGCACGGCTTGAAAAGATCACCGCCGCCGTTCTGCAATCCCTCGCCCGGCGCTACCTCGCGCCGGAAAAGGCAGTGGAGCTGCTAGTCCTGCCAGAGGGAGCAGCGGCGCCCCCAAACTGACGGAACATTCGCAAAAATCGCCCCCTCCTCTTCAGAGGAGGGGGTTGGGGGTGGTGGCTCACCGGAAAGCACAACGCTTCATTCACCCCACACGCAACCCCGCCAGCACCAGCCCAGCGTGGCATTCCGCCAACCAGTCCACGTCCAGCGCCTCTGCCCCCACCGGCTCGAACACACTGCGCCACAGTGCCGCATGGACGATCCCGCCGGTAACGCTGTGCGCCGCCATTTTCGGATCAGCGCAGACAAATTCGCCGCGCTCCACACCATGGATAATCAGCCGCTCCACCGCGCCCAGCAGGCAGATCATCGCCGTTTCATGATAGAACCGCGCGAGTTCCGGGAAGTTGCGCCCCTCCCCCACGATCAGGCGCGGGAGAAACGCCATTTCCGGGCCGGCCATGCGCTTCATCGCATTCTTTACAAACGCCCGCAGCAGCGCAGGTGCGGGCAGCGCGCCGTAGTCGCTTGGCAGCAAAGTCGGCATGATCTCGGTGATGACTTCCGAAACCAGCGCACGGAACAGCGCTTCCTTGCTTTCAAACGCCAGATAGAGCGCAGCGCGGCTGATTCCCACGCGCTTGCCCACATCCTCCATCCGCGCGGCGGCAAAGCCGCGTGTCGCAAATTCTTCGCGGGCAGCATCCAGAATGCGTTCGCGGCGGTCAGGCGGTGTCACACGTGGCATGGCGCGACAATAACTGACGCAACAGTCATGTAAAGGTTGGAAAAGGCGGTGGCAGTCCACCTCATTGTCGCGTGGGGTGCGGTAGTGCGAAGATGGCCTGCCACCGGATGGAACTTTGACCCGTCCCTGAGGTGGAAACATCATACCCCCTGAAGTGCCCATCAGCGCTATCGTTTTCCTACTTACGCAATGCCCGCTAGGCTGCGAATCATGACAACCGCAACGCCCGTTTCGACACAGCATCCGGTGCCCCTTGCGGCGCTGCAAAACCCATGGCGCTCGTGCACGTCCGAATGGCACTTCGGCAGTCACGAAGGCTTCAGAAAACTTTCTCAGGACCGTGTAAACTGTGTAAACCCTTTCAGGAAAACCCGCCCCAAGCTGAACAGATTACGGCACGCGCGGGGTTGCTCTTCGCGGCCTGAGGTTGCATAGGCCCGCCCAAGAATCTCTTGGCTTCCAGTGTCCGAAAGGCCCCGCCCGATGAAGGTCCGCGTCATTGTCACCCTCAAGAACGGCGTGCTCGATCCGCAGGGCCGCGCCATCCACCACGCTTTGGAAGGCCTCGGTTTCGAAGGCGTCAACGATGTGCGCGCGGGCCGCGTGATCGAACTCGACGTGGCTGACAGCACTTCGGACGAAGCGCTGGACGATATGTGCCGCAAGCTTCTCGCCAACATGGTGATCGAAAACTACCGCATCGAAAAGGCGGCCTGAGCGCAGGAGCGAAAGACATGGCCTTCACCTCCGCCGTCATCACCTTCCCCGGCTCCAACTGCGATCGCGACATGGCCGTGGCCATCGAACAGGTCTGCGGCGGCACCGTCCACCGTGTGTGGCATGGCGATGCCGATTTGCCCGATGGCCTCGATTTCATCGCCCTGCCCGGTGGTTTTTCCTACGGTGACTACTTGCGCTCTGGCGCGATGGCAGCCCGCTCGCCGGTGATGCAGGCCGTGGTGCGCGCGGCTGAACGCGGCGTGACGGTGCTGGGCGTATGCAACGGCTTTCAGGTGCTCACCGAAGCAGGCCTGCTGCCCGGTGCGCTGATGCGCAATGCCGGCATCCGCTTCGTCTGCCGCGATGTGGCGTTGACGGTGGAGAACAACCAGTCGCTGTTCACCGCAGGCTACGAAGCAGGCCAGCAGATCACGATCCCTGTCGCGCATCACGATGGCAATTACTTCGCCGACGATGCCACGCTCGACCGGATCGAAGGCGAAGGCCGCGTGGCATTCCGCTATGCCGGGCCAGTAAACGGCTCGGCCCGCAACATCGCAGGCGTCCTCAACGATCGCGGCAACGTGTTGGGCATGATGCCTCACCCCGAACGTATGATCGAAGCAGCGCACGGCGGGACGGATGGCCGCGCCCTGTTTGAAAACGTGGTGCGCGGATTGGTCGAAGCGTAAGGTTCAGGCTCGCTCGCGCTGGCGGACTTTGCCGAACAGGCTGCGCGCGTCGGCCCCGCTCATCGGGTGGCCAAAATAGTAGCCCTGGATCTTCTTGCAGCCGATCTTGCGGATAACTTCCAGTTCCAGCTCGGTCTCCACACCCTCGGCCGTGGTGGACATTTCAAGGCTGTCGGCCATCGCCACCACCGCGCGGCAGATGGCAAGGCTTTCGGGATTGTTCTTGGCCGCGCCCTGCACGAAGCTGCGGTCGACCTTGATCGTTGAAAAGCGCATCTTCCTCAGGTAGCCGAGCGAGGAATACCCCGTTCCGAAATCGTCCAGCGCAACGCCGCAGCCAATGCCCATCAGGTTTTCAAGTGTCATCTGCGCGGTGGTGCCGTCGCGCACGAAGATGCTCTCGGTCACCTCGATCTCAAGCCGGTGTGGCGAAAGGCCGCTGGCCGTCAGCGCGCCCACAACCGTCTCGGCAAAGTAGGGATCGAGCAGTTGTTCGCCTGAAACGTTGACCGCGATCTTGACGTTGTCGGGCCACTTCATCGCCTCTTGGCAGGCGGTGCGCAGAACCCATTCACCGATTGGCACGATCAGGCGCGTGTCCTCGGCAATCGGGATGAATTTGACCGGGCTGACGAAGCCGTGTTCGGTGCTGTTCCAGCGCAACAGCGCCTCAAAGCTCAGCACCTTCTCGGTCACCGCATCGACAACTGGCTGATACACCAACGCAAACTCATCGCGTTCGAGCGCGTGACGCAACGAGAATTCGAGCTTGCGGCGTTCCTCGGCGTGGGCGTGAAGTGACGGTTCGTAGCTGCAATGCCGCCCCCCGCCATCGTCCTTGGCGCGATAGAGCGCGAGGTCGGCGTTGCGCAGCAGCGTTTCCACCGTCGTGCCATCACGCGGGCCGAAAGCGGAGCCGATGCTGGCGCCAACATAGAGCGTGTGGTGATCAACTTCGTAGGGCTGAGAAAGCGCAGAAATTATCGCCGCACTGAGATCTGCCACGCGCAGGCTATCGGAAGCATCGCGGATCACGATGCCAAATTCATCGCCACCCAAGCGCCCACAAACCTCATCTTCACGCACGATCCTTTTGAGCCGCTCCGACACGAGCGCGAGCATCTGGTCGCCCACGAGGTGGCCCAGGGTATCGTTGATCGCCTTGAACCGGTCGAGATCGATCATCATGAACGCGCATTCGGTACGCCACTTTTCAGCATAGCCCATCGCATCGCCCAGCGCTTCGGTGAGCATCAGGCGATTGGGCAGCCCGGTGAGCGTGTCATAGCGGGCGAGCCAGGCGATCTTCTCGGCGCTTTCGCGTTGCTCAGTCACGTCGGACCCGACACCCCGGAAGCCGATGAACGCACCGTTCTCATCCACCTTGGGCGAAGCAGAAAGCTCCCACCAACGCGGGTTTCCGCGCAGGCTGACCCGGACCAGCAGATTGGAAAAACTCTCCCGCCGCTTCAACCGCTCGGCCAGATCGTGCAGGCTGGAGTGAAAATGGCCGCTGTCCCATGCCTCACCTGCGATGAGCTGGATCAGCGGTTTTCCATCAGCATCTTCAGGATCTTCACCCAGCGCAAAGGCGAAACGCGGACTGACCGAACGGACGCGGCGATTGGCATCCACCTGCCACAGCCAATCGGCATCACCCTCTTCGAATTCGCGGAGCAGCAGCGAGACCACTTCGGATTTTTCGGCCATTCCCGCCTCGGCCATGCGCGCGATCAGGAACGTTCGCGCCGCTTCAATAGCGCCGACGCTGACGATGGCAACGAAAGCGGCGGCAATCGCTGCGGCGGTGTATTGGCCGAAGAAGACCAGCGTGGCCATCGCGGTCAAACCGACCACACCCGAAAACATGACCGTGGCAATCGGCAATGCCACGAAAGTTACCGCCATGCCCGTCATCAACATTGTCAGTACAGTCCACAAGGTCATGCGCTGTGTAGGATCGTCAAAGGGCGAAAACGCCATCATCGGGACAGACCACACCACCGATAAAGCGAAAGAGTTGAGCGTCTGGCGACGAATTTCGTGGCGGCTGATGCGGCGGCGATCTGCATCGAGCAGGGCGCGATCAAACCGCGTGCTGCCGAACAATACGACCCCGAGCAGGATTGCCCAACCAAGCAACGCCGCAGCATGAACTTGTTCACGATATATCTGCAGCACCATGAGCGCGGCAATGGCGTGACCAACAATTCGTGGGAGTGTCAGCTTCGCCAGACTTGAGTACTGCAATCCGCGCAAACGTCCCCAATCCCCGTCGGCCGGATCGTGAAGGCCGATCACGGCGAGGACCGGCAATCTGCCGTTGCGGGATTCTGGAAGAGGGGAGGCTGCGGATTTCACGCGTGTTCAATACCCGTGAAATCTTATTCAAAAGTAAGCAGAATCGGATGTTTGCAGACTTTACCCATTAAAAAATGGCCCGCCGCGCTCCTTGTCGGAGTGCGACGGGCCGGACTTTCCTCCCCAGGAAAGATCCTTAAGTACTTGGTGCCAAAGCCTTAACGCCCAAGGGCACTGCCAAGCCGGTGATAAAGGTTCGAGAACTTGACCGATTCCGGCTGGTCCTCGATTGCCTTGAGATAGTGCAATACGGCTTCGCGGATCAGCTTGAAGTCCTCGGTCGAGAGGACCGCGCGGGCACGTGCAGGTTCAGCCATGATGGGTCTCCTTCTTGGATCTTCGAGGCGTGATTGCCGCGAGGATTTGCTATGTTGGTGGGACGGGCTTGCTTTTGACAACCCCACCCCACCCCCTCCCCTGAAGGGGAGGGGCGTTCGCTGGTTATGCGGCGAATTGGTTCATCGTGTTGTGAGCGCCGCCAGCCTTGAGTGCGGCTTCGCCGGAGAAGTATTCCTTGTGATCATCGCCAATGTCCGACCCGGACATGTTCTGGTGCTTCACGCAAGCGATGCCCTGACGGATTTCCTCACGCTGGACCTGCTTGACGTAGCCGAGCATCCCTTCTTCGCCGAAGTAACGCTTGGCCAGATTGTCGGTGCTGAGCGCAGCCGTGTGATAAGTCGGCAGCGTGATCAGGTGGTGGAAGATGCCCGCCTGCGCCGCAGCATCGCGCTGGAACGTGCGGATGCGCTCATCGGCTTCCACGCCCAGTTCTGTGTTGTCGTAGTCCACGCTCATGAGCTTCGCCCGGTCATAGGCCGAGACGTCCTTGCCCGCTTCGACCATGGCATCATAGACCTGCTGGCGGAAGTTCAGCGTCCAGTTGAAGCTGGGGCTGTTGTTGTAAACCAGCTTGGCGTTCGGGATGACTTCGCGGATGCGGTTCACCATGCCGCCGATCTGGCCGATGTGCGGCTTTTCGGTTTCGATCCAGAGCAGGTCCGCGCCGTTCTGCAGCGAGGTGATGCAATCGAGCACGCAGCGGTCTTCGCCGGTTCCGGTGCGGAACTGGAACAGGTTCGAAGGCAAGCGCTTGGGCCGCATCAGTTTGCCATCGCGGGCAATCAGCACATCACCGTGGCCGAGGTTTGCGGCATCGACTTCATCGCAATCGAGGAAGCTGTTGTACTTGTCCGCAATATCGCCCGGTTCGCGAGTGAACGCGATCTGCTTGGTCAGACCTGCGCCGAGCGAGTCGGTGCGGGCAACGATCACGCCATCATCAACGCCGAGTTCCATGAAGGCGTAACGAACAGCGCGGATCTTCGCGAGGAAGTCTTCGTGCGGAACGGTGACTTTGCCATCCTGATGGCCGCACTGCTTTTCGTCCGAGACCTGGTTCTCGATCTGGATGCAGCAGGCACCGGCTTCGATGAACTTCTTGGCCAGCAGGTAAGTTGCTTCGGCATTGCCAAAGCCTGCGTCGATATCGGCAATGATCGGCACGACGTGGGTTTCGAATTCGTCGATCTTGTGCAGCAGGCGGTGGGTGTTGACCGCATCGCCTGATTTCTTGGCGGCATCAAGATCGCGGAACAACATGCCCAGTTCGCGGGCATCGGCCTGCTTGAGGAAGGTGTAAAGTTCCTCGATCAGATCGGCGACCGAGGTCTTCTCGTGCATCGACTGATCGGGCAGCGGACCGAATTCGCTACGCAGTGCAGCGACCATCCAGCCCGACAGGTAAAGGTAACGGCCCTTGGTGGTGCCGAAGTGCTTCTTGATGGAAATCATCTTCTGCTGGCCGATGAACCCGTGCCAGCAGCCGAGCGACTGCGTGTACTTGGCAGGATCGGCGTCATAGGCGGCCATATCGGCGCGCATGATCTTGGCCGTATAGCGTGCAATATCCAGCCCGGTGTGGAAGCGGTTCTGCAGGCGCATACGGGCCACGCTTTCGGGTTCGATCCCGTCCCAGGTCTGGGCGAAAGGCGCGATGGCCTTGCCGGCTTCGACGATCTTGCTGTGGTAAGTCATGTCCCGTGTTCCCTCACGTGGTCTGCGTCTGGTGTGACATCGGGGTAACGGGCGAATCGCGGCTGCGGAATGCCGTGCGCGGTCATGTTGTCAAACTTTACAAGATATGCTTGTAAAGTTGTGCAGACGCTACAAGAGCCATGTGCAATGTCGACAAGACCGCTTTATCTGGGGCCACGGCTCAAGCGAATACGCCGCGAACTAGGGCTTACGCAGCAGGCGATGGCCGATGAGCTGGACATATCGCCGAGCTACATCGCGCTGATCGAGCGCAACCAGAGACCCCTTACCGCCGATCTGCTGCTGCGGTTGGCACGGGCCTATAAGCTCGACATGGCAGATCTTGCCAACGATGAGCGTGATGATCACGCGCGGCGGCTGACCGATGCCCTGCGCGATCCGATCTTTGCCGATATCGATCTGCCCGCGCTGGAAGTGTCCGACGTTGCCGCCAGCTTTCCCGGCGTAACCGAGGCGCTGTTGCGGCTCTACGGTGCGTGGCAGCGAGAGCAGCAGGCGCTGGCAGACCAGCGCAGCGCCCTGCCCGGTCCCGGCGCAAGCGACCCGGTGGGTGAGGCACGGCGCTTTGTGGCGGCACGGCGCAACTATTTTCCGACTATCGATTCCAAGGCCGAGGAACTGGCAGAGGAAATCACCAAGGCAGGCGGCGCAGCAGAATGGCTGCGGCTGCAAGGGGTTCGCGTGCGGTTCCTGCCGCCCGATGTGATGATGGACGCGGTGCGCCGTTATGACCGGCACAACGAGCAACTGCTGGTGGACGATACGCTCTCGCCTTCGGGCCGCGCGTGGCAGTTGCTCCAACACATTGCCTATACCGCGCTGCGGAGTGAAATTTCGGGCGTGATCCGGGGGGAGAGCTTTGCCAGCGAGACGGCAGCGCAACTGGTCCGGCGCGCGCTGGCGGGATATGCGGCGGCGGCGCTGGTCATGCCTTATGATCGCTTTGCCCGCGCCGTCGATGCGCGGCGCTATGATCTTGAGGCGCTTTCGGGGCAGTTCGGGGCAAGTTTCGAACAATTGGCCCACCGGTTGACCACACTGAACCGTCCCGGGCAGGAGCGCGTGCCGTTCTTCTTCATCCGCGTGGATGCGGCGGGCAATGTTTCCAAACGGCTCGATGGCGCGGGCTTTCCCTTTGCCGCGCATGGCGGGGGGTGCCCACTGTGGTCGGTGCATGAATGCTTCCGCACGCCGGGCGAAATCCTGACGCAGTGGCTGGAACTGCCCGATGGCCAGCGCTTCTTCTCGCTGGCGCGCACAGTCACATCGGGCGGCGGCGGTTTCGACCGGCCCCGCACCACGCGCGCGATTGCGCTGGCCTGTGCGGCGGAACATGCGCCACGGCTGGTTTATGCGGCGGGGGTAGATGCAAAGGCAGTGGCAGCAACCCCCATCGGCGTGACCTGCCGCCTGTGCCATCGCACCCAATGCACCGCGCGGGCAGAGCCGCCGATCGGACGCGAGATACTGCCCGATGACTACCGGCGCGGGGCCGAACCGTTCAGCTTTGCGGAGAGTTGAGCAGTTTACTTGCAGCCGTCATGCGGGACGGCTATCGGCGCGCTTCCTTCCGGTGCCCCCGGACCTGAGAAAGTCCCGCCGTTGTCCAAGATCATTCCGCTTGCCGATGTCGATCCCGAACTGGTCGAGCAATTGCTCGATTCCGCGTTCGAACCGGAACGGCGCGGGCGAACCGCCTACAAGGTGCGCGAAGGGATGGAGTGCCTTGGCAACCTGTCGTTCGCCGCGCTGGACGACAATGACATGCTGGCCGGATCAATCCAGAGCTGGCCGGTGGGCCTGACCGACGCCGAAGGGCGGATGCACCCGATGATCATGGTCGGCCCGGTGGCAGTGATGCCGCACTTGCAGGGTGAAGGCTTTGGCAAAGCGCTGATGACCGCGGTGCTGACCGCGATCGACCCGCGCGCACCGCTGCCGCAAGTGCTGATCGGCGATCCAGAATATTACGAGCGCTTCTTCGGTTTCAGCAACACGCACACCGCGGGCTGGCGTTTGCCTGGACCTTATGAACAGCATCGCCTGCTGTGCCGCACCGCAAATCCCGCCGTTCTGCCGCAAGAGGGCATGTTGGGGCCTTGGCGGCGCTGACCTGATCTGGCATCGGCGGGGACATGCCTTATGTTCCGCCGCCCGAACTCGCCTCCCTGAGCCTTGGCCAACTGGCCGAGCAGGTGGCCGCGCGCAAGCTGCCGCCGCTTGACCAGTGGAGCCCGCAAGAGGTGGGCGAAAGCGAGATGCGGATAGCCGCCGATGGGCGGTGGTTCCATCAGGGAGGAGAGATCAAGCGTCCGGCGATGGTGCGGGCGTTCTCGTCACTGTTGATGCGCGATGACGATGGCCAGCACTGGTTGGTGACGCCGTTCCAGAAGCTGGCGATTGAAGTTGAAGACGCGGCGTTCATTGCCGTGGACGTGCAGGTGAAGCTGGATGAGGCGGGGCGTGCTGCCCTCGCCTTCCGGCTGAACTCCGATGATCTGGTGGTGTGCGGGCCGGACCATCCCTTGCGGGTGGCGGGGACGGCTGAGGTTCCGGCGTTCTATCTGACGGTGCGGCACGGGACCGAGGCACGGCTCAATCGCAGCACCTATGGCCAGTTGATCGACCATGCGCTGGCACTGGGCGGGGATGAACTGGCGATGGAGAGCATGGGCGCGCGGTTTGTGCTGGTGCCTGAGGCATGAGCCTGCTTTCGCGGCTGACGCGGCTTTATGACGCGGGCCATCGCACGCCATTGCAGGACTTGTACGAGGACTGGCGACCCTTGCCTGAGCATGGGCTTCGACCTGCGGCGGTGCTGATCGCGGTGACGGACCGCGTGGGGCATCCCGATGGGCCGGGCGTGTTGGTAACGCACCGGCCATCGCACATGCGTGCGCATCCGGGGCAGGCAGCCTTTCCGGGCGGGAAGCTCGATCCGGGTGAGACGCCGATTGAGGCTGCGCTGCGCGAGGCGAACGAGGAACTGGGCATCCAACCCGAGGACGTAATCGTGATCGGCACGAGTGACCGGTTCCGCACCGGCACTGGCTATGACATCACGCCCGTGCTGGCGATGGTGCCGCCCGATCTACCGATGTACCCCAACCCGGCGGAGGTGGCAGACTGGTTCGAGCCGCCGCTGGGCTTCCTGCTCAATCCGGTGAACCATGTGTGGCAATCGGCGGAGTGGGAGGGACGCACCGGGCGTTTTATCGAGATATTGTGGAATGAGCACCGGATATGGGGCGTAACGGCGGCGATCATCTCCAATCTTTCCAAGCGGATGATGTGGCATGACTGAGCGGCTGCCTGCGGCGGAATGGACCGCGCGGGCCGATCTGGCGGCGCTGGTGCGTGCGCTCGATCCTGAAGCGGAGGGCAATTGCCGCTGGGTGGGCGGTGTTGTGCGCGATACCTTGCTGGGCCTTTCGCCCAAGGATGTGGACATGGCGACGACACTGCTGCCTGAGGAAACAGCCGCGCGGCTGAAGGCAGCAGGGATCAAGGCTGTGCCCACCGGGATCGCGCATGGCACGGTGACGGCTGTGGTGAGCGGCTCCCCGGTGGAGATCACCACGCTGCGGCGCGACGTTTCCACCGATGGCCGCCACGCCACGGTCGCCTTCTCATCCGAATGGCAGGACGATGCGGCGCGGCGCGATTTCACGATTAACGCGCTCTATGCCGATCCGCGCACGCTGGAACTGTTCGACTACCACGGTGGGCGCGGTGATCTGGCGGCGCGAAGGGTGCGGTTTATCGGCGAGGCGCGCGAGCGTATCCGCGAGGATTACTTGCGAATCCTGCGCTATTTTCGGTTTCAAGCGCGCTTCGGCTCGCTGCCCGCCGATGCCGAGGCGGAAGCTGCGGTGAGCGAGCTGGCGGCGGGGATGAAAGGCCTGTCGCGGGAGCGGGTGGGCTGGGAATTGATGACGCTGCTCGCCCTGCCCAACCCCGCCCCTACGGTGCGGCGGATGGCGGAACTGGGGGTGCTGGCGCAAGTGTTGCCTGAGGCGCAGGTGGCCGGGCTGGAAGCACTGACGACGCATGAGTCAGCGCTGGGCATTGCGCCAGATGCCTTGCGGCGGCTGGCTGCGCTGCTGCCTGCCGATCCGCCGCTGACGGACCAAGTCGCGGCGCGATTGCGGCTGTCGGTGGCGCAGCGCAAGCGGCTGGCGTGCGCGGCGGCGCGCGATGGCGGGGTGTTGGATGCACGGGCGATGGCTTACCGGCTAGGTATGACCGAGGCGCAGGACCGGCTTTTGCTGGCGGGCGAGGCTGTGGCGCCGCTCAATGGGTGGGACGTTCCCATCTTCCCTCTCAAAGGCGGTGCGATTGTCGCGCGCGGCGTTACCGCAGGGCCGGAAGTTGCGCGGCTGCTGAAGGCGGTTGAGAGCCGGTGGGTTGCCGAGGGCTTTCCTGACCAGACACGGGTTTCGGCGCTTCTGGACGAAGCGCTGGCAGAAGGCTGAGCCTCAGCCCTTCCACTCGCGGCGTTCTTCGGCGGCGCGCAGGACTTCGTAGGACACCTGCAACTTCTGGAACTGCTCTGCGGCAGCCTTGTCTCCGGGGCGGACGTCGGGGTGGACTTCCTTGGCCTTGGTGCGCCACGCCTTCTTCACCGCATCGAAATCGGCATCGGGATCGAGGCCCAGCGTTTCCAGCGCGCGCAATTCATCGCGGCTGCGGCTGCCATCGCCCGAACCGCCCCACTCGGCCCATGACGCCTGCCGATAGCCCGACGTATCGCTGCGTTCGGCCTGTTCGCGCTCTTCAGCCTCTTCCTTGTCCAGCCCTTCGAAGTAGTTCCAGCCCTGGTTGTATTCGGCAGCGTGGGCCACGCAGAAGTACCAGCGATCGGGGTTGTTCGGCGATTTGGGCGCAGGGCAATCGCCCTTTTCGTTGCACCCGGCGCGGTCGCACAGGCGCACCGGCGCAGCATCGCGCCCGCTGCCATAGCCGCGCCAGCGGGGAAAACCCCAGTCAGTCGATCGTGTTGAACGCGCCATCAGAAATGCAAAGCCGAATGCAGGAGCAAAGGTCAAGATGAACCCGGTGACGGGAACGTGAAAAAGGCCCGGATGACTGTCCGGGCCTTCTGCAACGGGTGAGACGGATCAGTTGACCGTGACGGTCACCGCGCGACGGTTGCGTGCCCATGATTCCTCGTCGGAACCCAGCGCAATCGGGCGTTCCTTGCCATAGCTGACGACCATGACACGGCCCGGTTCGATGCCGAGGCTGACGAGGTAGTTCTTCGCGGCATTGGCCCGGCGTTCACCCAGCGCGAGGTTGTAATCGCGCGTGCCGCGTTCATCGGCGTGGCCTTCGATCGTCACGGACTTGTTGGGATAGCGCGAGAGCCACTGCGCCTGGCTCTGCAGAATGCCCTGATCCGATGCATCGATATTGTAGCGATCCAGATCGAACAGCACCGTATCCGACATGACCGAGGCCATGAAATCAGCCTGGCTGCCCGGCACCGGACCGCTCGGCTGCATCGGCGGCTGCGTGGTCTGGGTGTTGGCAGTGCCCGGCTCGGGCGGCAGTTCCTTGGGCTTCGAAGCACAGGCACCGAGGACGAGCGTTGTTGCGGCAATACCCGCGATGAGGAGCGAACGATTCATGGCATTCTCCTTAGAGAGGGACGGGAGATATGATGGGTGCATCGTGCGGTCTGCACGGTGAATTGACAAGGGCCGGTTGCAGCCATGTTGGATCACGGCAGAACCGGACCCCATGCAGGATCAGAACCATCGACCGGCGTGTTCAGTTTCCGCTCGTTGCGGCCGGTAAGGTCAACCTGCCAGATTCCGGTCTTGCCGCTGCCGCGCTCGGTGCGGAAAAACTGCACGATGCGGCCATTGGGCGACCATGTGGGCGCTTCGTCCTGCCAACTGTCGGTCAGTGAGCGCATTCCCTTGCCATACGGGTCGGTCACCGCGATCTTGAAGTTGCCTGCCATGTGCGTGAACGCAATCTGGTCCCCGCGCGGCGACCATTCGGGCGTGGCGGCGCGGCCGCCGAAAAAGCTGATGCGCTTCTGGTTCGATCCGTCTGCGTTCATCACATAGAGCTGCTGCCCGCCCGACCGGTCACTTTCGAACACGATCTTGCTGCCATCGGGGGAGTACGACCCGCCAACGTCGATGCCGGGGCTGTCGGTCAGCCGCGTGGACGTTCCGCCGGTGGCAGGCACGCGATAGATGTCGGTATTGCCCGCAATCGCCATCGAATAGAGAATCCACTTCCCATCGGGCGACCAGCGCGGCGCGAAGGTGGGGTTGGTGCTCGACGTTACCAGAGTCTGCTGCCCTGTGCCCACATTGTATACGTAGATGCGCGGCGCGCCATTCAGATAGCTGAGATAGACGATCTTGCTGTAATCGGGCGAATAACGCGGGGTCAGCGCCGTGGCCTGTCCATTGGTGATAAAGCGGTGGTTTGCGCCATCCGAATCCATGATTGCCAGCTGCTTGCGGCGGCGATCCTTCGGCCCGGTTTCGGCGATATAGGCAATCTTGCTGTCGAAGAACGGGCTTTCCCCGGACAGGCGCGAATAGACCATGTCGGCGCATTTATGCGCAGCGCGCCGCCATTCATCAGGCTTTACCACATAGCCCTGCCGCGCCAGTTCGCTGCCCAACGCCACGTCATAGAGATAGCAGCCGACTGTCAGCCGACCGTCGGGGTTCGCCTTCACAAAGCCCTGCACCAGCATTTCGGCTGAACGCCCGCGCCATGTGTCGAAGGTGGGGGCAGCCACTTGCGGGAACGCCACGGCGGGCAACTGGTCGGGACCGAGCGGCTTGAACAATCCATTGTTTTTCAGGTCATTGAACACCACCCGCGCCACGTTCTTGCCCAGCGCCTCGGTCGTGCCGCCGGTTGCCTCTGTCGCCACGCTGGCGTTGGTGGGGAACGCGGGGATGGCAATGCCAAGATCCTGCCATTCGTTTTCGTCCGAGACAGAGCCGGTCAGGCCTTCGTCAGCGGGCTCAGCCGCCGATGTGGGGAGAGCAACCTGCTGAGCGGCCACCAGTGTCGGGATCGAAGCCATGCCTGCGGCAAGGACGAGAAAGCGCAACTTCATTGGGACAACTTCCTGTCAAAGCGGAAGGCGGTGACGCGCTTCCAACCGGAGTAGTATTTTTCGGGCAGATCAAACGGTGCCGCAAGCTGGACCGCGCGGACCGCTTGTTCGGCGTGACGCTTGGCCTGCGTCTCATTCGCTGGCGTGATGCCCTGCTGATCAACAACGCGCGGACGCCCGGCAAGGGTTCCATCGGCGTTCAGGTCCCACGCAAGGATCGTCACCAGCTTGTCGGCATCCACCCCCTGCGGCGCGGCCCAATGTGGCTTGATCTCACGCGAAATCGCGCTGGCCAGCGAAGAGCGTACGTCCGGGCCGATGGTGGCAGCGGGTGCGGCCTTGGCGGTGCCGGGCTTGGTGGAGCCGGGAACGCCTTTGAGAAAGTCCGAACCAATCCGGCTACCGCCAGCGGGCGCATCGGGGCGGCGGCGTGGGCTGGTGTCGGCGGTTGCTTTCTTGGCCGGAGCCGCTTTTGCCGGGGCCGATTTGGCGGGCGTGGCCTTGGCCGGGGTTGGCTTAGGCTGTGCCTTGGCGGGGGCCGACTTGGGCTTTGGCTGCGGCTTGGGCGCAGGCTTTGGCGGCACAGGTTTGGGCTGCGGTTGCGGTTTGGGCGCTGGCTTGGGCGGCGCGGGCTTAGGCTTTGGCGTTGGCTGCGGCGGCGCGGGAACCGGCTTGGGCGGCTCAGGCTGGGGCTGCGATTCCACTACCGGCTCAGGCTGCGCCTCCCCCAGTTCCGGCGCAACATCGGGCGCGGCCTCGGCCATCGGATCGGGCGAGGTCGATTGCTCCGAAATCTCCTGCGAAAACGTCACTTCCATCCGCTCGGGCGGCGGCTTCACCGCCTTGCCCGGTGGGGATAGCGTGAAGGCGACAAGCAGGGCGGCATGGGCGGCGGCCGCAATGACCAGCCCTGCGCCTTCCTGCTTCGTCAGGCCTCCTGCGGTGGGGTCTCGCATCAGATAAGGCCTATTGCGGCGCGGATGAACTGTTGGTGACCAGCGAGATCGATTTGAAGCCCGCAGCGTTCAACTCGCCCATCACAGCGGCAACGCGGCCCCAATCGAGCACGCGATCAGCGCGCAGCGTAACCAACGGTGGTTTCTCGCCACGCTGCAATCCAGCCAAGCGGTCGGTCAACTCTCCCGGTGCCAGCTGTTCGTCATCGAGGAACACCCCGCCCTGCGCATCTATGCTGACGGTGATCTGGTCCTGCTGCTGGTCCAGCGGATCGGCCTTGCTGCCGGGCAAGTCCACCGGCACGCCTGCGGCCAGCATCGGTGCGGTGACCATGAAAATGATCAGCAGCACGAGCATGACGTCAACGAACGGCGTGACGTTGATCTCGCTCATCGCGGTGCGGCCACCCCGGCCCCGCCGTCCTCTGTTACGGCTGCTTCCGCCGCCGCCTACCGACATTGCCATGCCTCAGGCCTCCAGTTCGCGGCTGAGCGAAGCATGAAACCTGTCAGCGAAGCGATAGAGCCGCGTTTCGAAGCGGTTCACACGGTGCGAGAAGCGGTTGTACGCGATCACTGCGGGAATAGCGGCGAACAGGCCGATGGCCGTGGCGAACAACGCCTCGGAAATGCCGGGAGCGACAACGGCGAGCGACGAATTCTGCTGTGCGCCGATATTGAAAAAGCTGTCCATGATGCCCCACACCGTGCCGAACAGGCCGACAAACGGCGCGACCGAACCGACCGTGGCAAGGAAGTTCAACCGGCTGGCCAGCGTATCGGTTTCCTGCACCACTGCGCCATCGAGCGCCGTGGTCAGCCGCTGACGCGTGCCTTCCCGGTCGATCGCCTTACCCGCAGTGGAGCGCCGCCATTCGGCAAGCGCCGCGTTGGCGACGCGCATCGAAGGCAGGTTCTTGCCCTTGTGCTCTTTCTGGAACGCATCGATATCGCGCGTTTCCCAGAACTCGCGCTCATATTTGTCGCAGGCGCGTTGCGTGCTGCCCATTTTCAGCGAGAAACCGATGATGATCGTCCACGTCCACACGCTGGCCAACACCAGCCCGATCATCACGGCCTGCACCACGTAATCGGCATCGAGGAACAGTTGCACCGGGTTCAGCGAGGTGGGCGCGAAGGAAACGCCATTGGCGAGCATCGGGAGAATCATGCGGGGCCGTTGGGAGCGACGAAGGCGACGCGCACCTTCGCTTCGCACAAAAGCGTGTCTTCCCTGAACGCACGCTGCACGATCCGGCAGGTGGCAGGAGAAAGCTCGGCCACATGGCTGCGCACCAGCACATCGTCGTCCAGCTTGGCCGGGCGCAGATAGCGCAAGTCCATCGCGCTCACGGCATAGGCCCCCTCGCCTGCTTCGTGCGCGGCACGCTGGTCTATGCCGAGCAGGCGGAGCATGTCAGACCGGGCGCGTTCGAACCAGCGCAGATAGTTGGCGTGATAGACCACGCCCGAAAGGTCCGTGTCCTCGAAGTAGACGAGGACCGGATAGAGGTGCTGCGGGCCATCGAACAGGCCGGAAGGTGGTAGCGGTAAGACCATTCGGACGCGACTCTACCCTTGCGACGAGTCGTTGGGCAAGGCTTGGTTAACTGCTTACCCCCGCAGTGGTGCTATTCAGCGCAGCAGCATGGGGCCGAGCGGCTGTCCGGCGAAGAGATGGACGTGCAGATGCGGCACTTCCTGATGGCTGTCGGTGCCGGTGTTGGCCAGCAGGCGATAGCCCGGTGCAACCAGGCCCAGATCGCGCGCAACCTTGCCCACGGCACGCACGAAGCCTGCGATTTCGGCGTCGGAAGCCTTGGCGGAGAAATCATCCCAGCACACATAAGCGCCCTTGGGGATCACCAGCACGTGGGTGGGCGCCTGCGGGTTAATGTCATGGAACGCCAGCGCAAAGTCGTCCTCATAGACGGTGCGGTTGGGGATTTCCCCGCGCAGGATCTTCGCGAAGATGTTCTGGTCATCATAGGGAAGCGTGGCGTCAACGGCCATGTCAGCTGCTCCTGCTGGCTTTTTCGGCAATACCTGAAGTGCCTTCACGCCGTTCGAGTTCCGCCAGCACTTCGGCCAGCGGCACGCCCTTGGCCGATAGCAGCACCATCAGGTGAAAGATCAAGTCTGCCGCCTCGCCGACCAGTTCCTGCCGGTCTCCGGCGAGCGCCGCAATGACGGTTTCGGTGCCCTCTTCACCCACCTTCTGCGCGATCTTGGCGATGCCTTTGGCGTTGAGCTTGGCCACATAGCTGGCGGAAGGATCACCCGCGCGGCGCTGGGCTATCGTGGCTTCGAGCCGGGCGAGAGTGTCACCGTGTTCCATGCCGCCCGCAATGGCGCGGATGGGGGGTATGGGTCAAGTGGGGGGAGGCTAACGTCTGCCTTCAAACCGCTCGTCATCCTGAACTTGTTTCAGGATCCATTTTGCCGATCAGGCCGCTGTTTGCGGGGATGGATGGACCCTGAAACAAGTTCAGGGTGACGTAACTCTAGGGGGACAGGGCCGTGCGTTACCCCCGCCGCTTGGCAATCTGGCGGCCGACGATCAGGCCCACCACGCCAAGCGCAAACAGCGCGCCATCGGTCGGTTCAGGAATGGAAATGCCGCTCGACTGCGCAAAAGCGGGCGTGGCCGACGCGATGGCGAGGAGAAGAGAGGAAACCAGACGAACCACGGAACAGACGACCTTGCATTAGTTAATGCACACCCCCTGCCAGAAGCCGCGATTCGGTAAAATCCCTTATATCAGATGGTTAATGCCCCAATGTGGGACTCATGACCGTGCAGGCAGTCCCGCCGCGCGCAACGCCGCGTGCGCCTCCGCAATCGAGTGCGTGCCGAAATGGAAGATTGAGGCTGCGAGCACCGCGCTGGCGTGTCCCTGCGTCACGCCTTCCACCAGATGATCCAGCGAGCCGACGCCGCCGCTGGCAATCACCGGAACCGGAACCGCATCGGCAATCGCGCGCGTCAGTTCAAGGTCATAGCCCTGCTTCGTGCCATCGCCGTCCATCGAGGTGACCAGCAGTTCGCCCGCACCCAATGCGGCAAGGTTCACCGCATGGGCCAGCGCATCAATGCCGGTGGCCTTGCGCCCGCCGTGGGTGAAGATTTCCCACTTCCCCGAAGCAACCCGCCGCGCATCGACCGATCCGACCACGCATTGCGCGCCGAATTTCTCGGCAATATCGCGCACCAGTTCGGGCCGGACGACGGCAGCGGAATTGACCGCCACCTTGTCGGCCCCGGCGAGCAGCAGCGCGCGCGCGTCTTCCACCGCCCGCACCCCGCCGCCGACGGTCAGCGGCATGAAGCAGACTTCTGCGGTGCGCGCGACCACATCGAGCAGTGTGCCGCGCCCTTCGTGCGTGGCGGAAATATCAAGGAAGCACAGCTCGTCTGCGCCGGCCTTGTCATAGGCGCGCGCCTGCTCCACCGGATCGCCCGCATCGCGCAGGTCGACGAAGTTCACGCCCTTGACCACGCGGCCATCGCGGACATCGAGGCAGGGGATGACGCGGACGCGGACGGTCATGCTTCTGCCATCGCAATCGCGGCGGCCAGATCGAGCCGGCCTTCGAACAGCGCACGGCCGGTGATGACGCCCTCGATCCCGTCCACTTCGTGAATCTTCAGCATCCGAATATCGTCGATGCCCTTCACCCCGCCGCTGGCGATCACCGGAATGTCCACGCGGCGGGCCAGTTCAACGGTTGCATCAAGGTTCACGCCCTTGAGCAGGCCATCGCGGCCAATGTCGGTGAACAGCAGGCTGGCAACGCCCGCATCCTCGAACCGGCGGGCGAGGTCGACCACTTCGACGTCGGACACATCGGCCCAGCCCTCGGTCGCCACCATGCCGTCGCGCGCGTCGACCGCGACAACGATGCCACCGGGAAATTCCTTGGCCATGTCCTTGACGAATTGCGGGTCTTTCAGCGCGGCAGTGCCCATCACAACGCGGCTCACGCCAAGGTCGAACCAGCCTGTCACCGCCTCGCGCGTGCGGATGCCACCGCCGAGTTGGACGTGACCATCGAAGGCCTTGAGAATGCCTTCCACTGCCTCGCGGTTCTCTGCGCGGCCTGCAAAAGAACCATCGAGATCAACCACATGGAGGAACTGGCTGCCTGCCTGTGCAAAGAGCGTGGCCTGATGCGCCGGGTTGTCGCCATAGACCGTGGCGCGGTCCATGTCGCCTTCAGCGAGGCGGACGACTTGCCCGCCCTTGAGATCGATGGCCGGGAAAACGATCATAGAATCACGGCTTCCATTCAAGAAAACGGGCGAGCAGCGCAAGGCCGTAAGCCTGGCTCTTTTCGGGGTGGAACTGCACGCCGAGGATATTGTCACGCGCCACAGCGGCTACGATGCCGCCACCGTGGTCGCTCATCGCTGCCACATGCACGCCTTGTTCCGGCACGAAGTGATAAGAGTGGAGGAAGTAGGCCTCGCCCGCATCGAGCAATTCTGCGCCGCCGGTGTGGGGCATGGGGGCAACATCGTTCCAGCCCATGTGCGGGACTTTGATGGTGGGGTCTGCCGGTTCGATCACGCGCACTTCGCCGCCGATCCAGCCAAGGCCATCGGTGACGCCATGCTCCACGCCGCGATCGGCAAGCAATTGCATTCCCACGCAAATTCCGAGAAACGGTGCGCCGCCGACCAGCACGCGCTCCTCCATCGCCTCGACCAATCCCGAAACGCACCTAAGTGCACCAACGCACGCCTTGAATGCACCAACACCGGGCAAAACGATGCGATCTGCGGCGCGAACGACGCTTGGATCGGCGGTCACGACAACGCCCTTCGCACCCGCCGCTTTCAGCGCGTTTTCGACCGAGCGGATATTGCCCGCGCCGTAATCGACCAACGCGAGCGTCTCAGCCACCGAGGATGCCCTTGGTGGAGGGCACCGCATCAGCCTTGCGCGGATCGATGGCGATGGCCTGCCGCATCGCGCGGGCAAAGCCCTTGTAGATGCCTTCGATGATGTGATGGTTGTTAGAGCCGTAGAGGCTTTCGATGTGCAGCGTGATCCCGGCGGCCTGCGAAATCGAGGCGAACCAGTGTTCGAACAGTTCGGTGTCCATTTCGCCGAGGCGCGGCTGAGTGAACGCAGCCTTCCACACCAGGACCGGGCGGCCCGAAATGTCGAGCGCGACGCGGCTCAGCGCCTCGTCCATCGGCGAATAGGTGTGGCCGTATCGGGTGATGCCCTTCTTGTCGCCCAGCGCCTGCGCGATGGCCTGCCCCAGCGCGATGGCGCTGTCTTCGGTCGTGTGGTGCTGGTCGACGTGCAGATCGCCCTTCACGCGGCATTCCACATCGATCAGCGAGTGGCGGCTGAACTGTTCGATCATATGATCGAGAAAGCCGATGCCGGTCTCCACCTTGTAGGTGCCCGTGCCATCGAGGTTTACCGACACGGCAATGTCGGTTTCCTCGGTCCTTCGCGTGATC
>NZ_NCII01000060.1 GCF_002256775.1 Novosphingobium sp. 17-62-19
TGCGTGATATAATCCGGGGGCAGGAATCACCACTTTTTGCCGTTCGCCATCCGTTCGCGCCTAGCGTACGTAAAACTCACTTTCGTGTAGTGACCCCATCTTCTCGGCCCGCGCGATGTTCTTGCCGAAGAGGGTAACGCGGTTCCAGTGTGTGTCGTCCTCCCATTCGTCGCCGACCTTGCGGCCGTAGTTTGCGGCAATGTCGAGAAAGGCCACCTTTTCCTTAATGTCTGCGCTGCCGATGCGGCCGATGATGCGAAATTCCGAAATGTTCTGCATGGTCCGTTCCTTAGCTCTGTCGTTGCTGACGCACTTTGGAGGGGCGGCCCCCTGACGCGGGCAAGCCGAAAAACGGAGGGTCCGCTTGCGGAAACCGTAGGCGCTACGCGCCGGTTTTCTGCTTGGGGCCGAAGGACCGAACCCGCATGAGGCAGGGGAGCCGACTAGAGGGGCGTCAATCAGCAACGGCAAGGCTTACGGACTGACTGCCGATCCATTCGACGCTCAATCGCTCAGCGCATGACAGACATTTGAAGGTGGGCCAGGATATGCTGCACTATGCTGCATGGAAGGGGAGGGGAGGGCCTTCGCTCTAGGCCGCGATTTCTCCGGCCTGCTTCTCCGCGCTCAACCGCTTGTAGATGGCTTGGCGGGTCACGTTCAACAGCCCAGCCACCGCCACCACGCTCATATTGTGAGGCTCGGTTAAAAGCGACTTGGCCTGCTTCCATTGCTCATCGTTGATCGCAGGCGGTCTGCTCAGCTTCGTTCCAGCGCGCCGCACCGCTTGAAGCCCGGCGTTCGTGCGCTCGCGGATCACATCGCGTTCGAACTGAGCGAAAGCACCGACCATATGAAAGAATAGCTGCCCTGCGGGCGTCACCGTCTCGATCTGCTCGGTTATCGAGCGGAATCCGACGCCAATTTCGCCCAGCAATCGCAGTTCGGTAATGAGCGTGATGAGCGAACGGGACAGGCGATCCAAACGCCAGACTATCACCTCATCCCCCGCGCGCGCAGCGCGCAGCAAATCGGTATAGGCTGGCTTGAACACGGAAGAGCCGGAAACGCCCTTGTCCTCATAGATGCGCTCGGCGCCTGCGGCGCGCAGCGCGTCTATCTGCAAGGCTAGGTTCTGCTCGCCTGTGCTGACGCGCGCATATCCGAGTTTCATGGGCATCCCTCCCGCTGCATTTCCTCAATGCGGGCGGTGAGAACATCGCGAGCCAATTGCAGCCCTTCAATCGAATAGGAATCGGCAATGGTCTTCTCGATATCAAAGCCTTTCTGAAAATCGACACAATCCTTTCCGATGCTCATCCAAAGACGAACCTCCGAATTTCCCTCGCGTGTTTTATGAAATTCAATTGACGATCTAGTGAATATGTCACCAACATAATCCCATATCGAATTGTGTATGGTGTGCCGAACGCTCTTCCATTCGCTATTGGATAATTTCACGGGAATAGAGTCTATGATTACCTCAATCATGTCATCCCATTCAGGGCCACCGCCATTATCGGTATTAGCCATTATCATTCTCCCATGGGTTGATGACGGGCACGCCACCCGCCTCAAACGGCGCAACGTCGCGCGTTGCAACGGCATAGCCGTGCGCTGCCGCTATGGCCGCGATATAGCCGTCCGGTGTCGGGAAGCCGTGCCCTATGCTGCGCGCGGAAGCGGCCAGCTCGGCGTAATGTCGAGCGGCTTCGTTGTCGAACGCCAGGATACGGCCTGCAAATAAATCCTCCGTGCAAGCAAAGGCACCGGCGAGAGATTCCCTCCGTCTGCCTTCCGGCAAACAGGCAATCCCAAATCTGATTTCTGCGATTGTGATTGCCGAAAGATAAAGAGTCTCGGCGCGCTGTGCGTCCAGCCACGCAGCAACAACAGGCGAGGGCGCTCGCTTCGTCATTTCCGATATGACGTTGGTATCCAGCACAATCATTCGTCAAAGCTCATCGGCTTGGCAGGCGCGCGATCTCGCGCGCCATCAATGATTTGAGCCTCGTCCTCGGTAAGCCTGACACAACCCCAAATGTCGGCCATCGCTGAACCGAGACGCTGGCGCTGGGAAGGAAAGACGGCGGAAGCGATCAGCTCTCGCACCTCGGCCTCGGCACTCCGGCCATGCTGCGCCGCCAGGGCTTTCAACCCTCTGTGAATGTCATCCGGGATATTGCGGATCGTTAAAGCTGGCATGTCGTTCGCTTCCGTGATAGCATAATCACGAAATGCTATCATTTACGGCGAAAATGTCAACTTAATGCGCCATTTTTTTCATTAAGTTGACAGAGGCGAAATAGGCCGATTTTGGCGACGCATTTTCGCGGCTTTCCGGCGGTCTGGTTGACAGTCAACTAAACCACCGATTGCTAAGAGGGCAGGGCGGACGGCGGGATCAATCCTTAGCCGGGGCAGCCCAACCTATCCGTTCCAGTGTACCTATTAAGGTCGAACGGGGCACTTTGAATGTCCTGCAAACCGATGCCTTGCTCGACCCAGCGTTGAGCGCTTCCGTGATACTTTCCAGTGTTTCGTCATCAATGGTGGGCCTTCGCCCACCTTTGCGACCTCGCCGTTTAGCTGCGGCGAGGCCAGCAACGACACGCTCGCGCGTCAACGCCCGCTCATATTGGGCAAGCGCGCCAAATAGCGAGAAGAGCAATTCACCATGCGGCGTCGTGGTGTCCATCTGCTCAGTCAGGGAACGGAAGGAGATACCGTGATCCTTGAGGTCAGTGACTATCGACAAAAGGTGGGGAAGCGATCGGCCTAGCCGATCAAGCTTCCACACCACCAATCCATCACCCTCTTTCAAAAATGCCAGACACGCCTTCAGACCTGGGCGGTCATCTCGGGCACCGGAGGCTTTGTCAGAATAGATATGGCGCTCATCCACCCCTGCGGCGATCAGCGCATCATGTTGAAGATCGATCGATTGCCGATCGTCGACCGACGATACCCGCACATATCCAACCATCATGTACGACAAACCCTAAAATCACCGTTTCCGCACACTACCCCAATGCGACATGGTTTGTCGCGCATTTTTAAGCATGTTTCGGGATACCTCATCATCCGAGGGCAGGGGTGTCGACAAACAGGTGTTTTGCGCCACCTGAGCGGGCGTGCTGACGCTTAGCGTATATCTGGGTCCGTTCTATGTACCGACCCCTGATCGGTGCCGACCCGGTGCAGATCGCCATGCTGAAAGGGCTAATTGCCCAGCATTCAAACCGGCTGAGCACGGTCGTTTCTGTAATTTTCAGCGTGCATTTTTGAATTGTATCCCGCAACATCGTGAGAAATAGACAGCCTAGGGTTGTCGATCGCTGCATTGCGGGCGCATGATAAACGCAGCAGTGCTTTGATCAGACCGGTGCGACTCTTCGTCAGCACGTTTACCACAAATGCGTAGACGCCGGTCCGGCAGCGCAGGCCATTTTGTAGCGACGTGATAGGAGGTACAGCCCCATTGGTGACGTGCGTCGACCCAAAGCGGCATTGTTTTACTTTCCAGAAAGGTGCCGTCATTGGAGATGAGTTCGATTACGATGAAATTGGGGGGCGGGACTGTAGAAAGTCGTCGGCACACATAACCATGTATCGTAAGGCCATTGCCATTGTCGATGATTGAGGGTCTTCCGAGGGTGGCACCCGTTGATTGAATCTGCTCAGAGCGCATATGAACGTGCTGTGGATCATGGTCAGTTGTCGTGCACCCGGAGATCATCATCGCGATCATGAGATTCACGGACACATACTTCATCGGCCGCACCCGATACGGTGTGGCTTTGCCGTTACAAAATATTTCCGACCAGATCACCTTGTTGTGCTCACTGTCCAAGTGGCGCTGGTAACGCCATCGTGAAGGGCAGATATCGAACGCGCGCGTCGGCTACCAGCGGGGGATGCTGTATGGCGCTGACAAATGCAGTCCCAGTCCGTCGCCCGGAGTATGACAGCCAAAAGCGGGATGAGGGTATATAGGACGGCCTGCATCTAAGTTCCCTTTTGAACAGGCGTGGCGCCGATGGATCGCGAGCGGCGTTAGTCCGCCTTGGTCCACGGGTCGCGATAGGCCAGCAGCCGAAGGGCGTTCACTACCACAAGCAGCGTCGATCCTTCGTGCATGGCGACCGCAGGCCCGATCCCAAGGCCAAGAATGGTTGCCGGCACGAGCAGCGCTACCACGCCAAGACTGACGAATACATTCTGGCGAATGATCCCGCGGGTATGACGGCTGAGGCCGACCGCGAAGGGCAAGTGCGAGAGATCGTCGGCCATGAGGGCAACGTCCGCCGTTTCCAGTGCCACATCCGATCCGGCAGCGCCCATGGCGATCCCGACCGTTGCGGTAGCCATGGCAGGGGCATCGTTCACGCCGTCGCCGACCATCGCAACCTTGGTTTCGGAGCGGAGTTTCTTGATCGCCTTTACCTTGTCGTCGGGCATCAGGTCGCCCCATGCCTCATCAATGCCGACCTGCTTGGCGACCGCATCCGCGACACGCTGATTGTCACCCGAGATCATAATCATGCGGGTGATGCCGAGCGCGCGCAGTCTTTCCAGCGTCGCGCGTGCCGTATCTCGCGGTGTATCCATCAGACCAATGGCGCCGAGATCCTTATCATCGCGGCGTACGATCATGGAGGTATAGCCATCCGTGCGCAGTTGCTCGATCGCTTCCGCCATCGCTGGCGACAGCGGCTTAATCCCGTCCTTGCCGAACATTTCGGCCTTGCCGATCAGAACCTCATCAGCATCAACCAGCGCGGAGACGCCGCGCCCCGTCAGGCTCTTGAGATTGGTGGCCTCGGGAATTGCTCTTCCGCCAAGATGCTCCTTGCCGTCGCGTGCGATGGCCTGAGCCAGCGGATGATCGCTGAGGGATTCCACGGCGACGGCGATGGCCATCAGGTCTTCCTTCTCAACGCCAGGGGCGGTGATGATCTGCTGGATGCGCGGCTCGCCCTTGGTAAGCGTGCCCGTCTTGTCGAAGGCGATGGCGGTGAGCGAACCCAGCAGTTCTAGCGGAGCGCCGCCCTTCACAAGCACGCCGCCGCGCGCGGCGCGTGCCACGCCGGAAAGCACCGCGCTGGGCGTCGCGATCGCGAGCGCACAAGGGCTGGCGGCGACCAGAACCGCCATCGAGCGGTAGAAGCTCTCGCGGAATGGCTCATCCACCACGACCCATGCGAACAGTAGCAGGAAGGCCAGGGCCAAAACGGCGGGGACGAAGAACTTCTCGAAGCGATCGGTGAATCGCTGGGTGGGCGACTTTTGCGTTTCCGCCTCGCTTACCATCTTTACGACCTTCGCCAGCGTGCTTTCGCTCGACAGGCGTGTCACTTCGATCTCGATCAGACCACTTCCATTGATGGTCCCGGCAAAAACGCGAGACTCTGCATCAACGCGATCTGAATTGGCACGGGCAGCGGCGGCATCTTCGACAGGCTTCTTGTCGACAGGCATGCTCTCGCCGGTCACGGGCGCCTGATTGATCGCACTGGCACCCTTGATGACAAAGCCGTCGGCCGCGACACGCTCGTCAGGCTTGACGATGATGATGGCACCGATGGTCAGTTCCTCTACCGGCACTTCGCTGGTCCCGCCGTCTGCCCGGCGGACCATGGCCGTGCGCGGCGCCAGCTCGGCCAGCGCCTCGATGGCGCGCTTGGCCCGTCCCATGGCGTAATGTTCAAGGGCGTGACCAAGGCTGAACAGGAAAAGCAGCAGCGCGCCTTCGGCGAAAGCGCCGAGCGCTGCTGCGCCGGCGGCCGCGACCAACATCAGTGTGTCGATCTCGAACTTACGCAGTTTCAAATTGTCGATCGCCTCCCGCAGCGTGAAGAAGCCGCCGAAGACATAGCCGCCAATGTAGCAGGCGGTGGGAAGCCACTCGGGAGCGCTGGGCAACAGCTTCTCGATCGCAAAACCGATGGCGAGGAGAGCGCCGCAGAGCAACGCGAAAATCAGTTCGCTGTTTGGCCCCAGAATACCGCCATGCTCGTGATTGTGACCTTTGTGGCTTTCGCTAACATGCCCCTCGCCGGGGCCATGGGAATGACCGGCGTGATCGTCCGTTACCGTAGGCTCAGATAATTGCCTCACTCCCATGTCGGCCAAGGAGGTCAAGATGCTGCGCTCGGAAGTCGCCTCCCTGTCGAACTCGATGCGTACGATGCCAGAGGGGTTAGCACTTGCATCCGCTACGCCGGGAAGGGCGATGAGTCGTTCGCTGATCGTTCGAGCGCGACGTTGATGGCCAATGCCGCTCATGTCCCACAGGACATGGCCGTAGCGTTCGCTGATCGTCGCTCCGGCACTACGCACCATAGCCTGGATACGAGGAAGGGAAAGCTGATCCGGATCGTAATGAATGCAGAGTCTTGGGGGAACGCCCTCGCTCGCTGCCTCGACATGCACTGTCTCAACCCCTTCGCGAACCTCAATGGTCTTTATGAGACGATCCACGCAGGCGTCGGCGACGTCAGAAACGTTGGGTAGGATAAGGGGAATGTCGAGTTTCAGTTTGTCGGTCATGAATTTTTCTCCGGATTCTTGCCCGTCTGATTTCGAGCATCTCTGAGGATTTCGATGCCGCCCTTGATGGCAATTGCCGCTGTCGCGAAACCGACGAGGAGGTCTGGCCAGTTGGTTCCGAGCCAGATGACAAGGGCGCCGGCTATCAGAATGCCGCCATTCGATATGAAGTCATTAAAGCTGAAAGTTGTCGCCGCGCGCAGATTGACGTCGGGCCGTTCCAGCTTTTGGAGCAGCCTGAGACAAATGTAGTTTACGAAGGCCGCTATCGCCGACATTATCATCATGTTGGAGCCGATCGGCTCACTTCCGTAGATATACCGGCGGCCGACATCGAGCAGGATGCCGACCGAGAACACGAGCAGCATTATGCCTGACACGGCGGCAGCGCGTGTCTTCCAGGCTTGACCCCGGGAGAGCGCCACGAGGCTCAGCGCGTAAACAGCCGCATCTGAAAGATTATCGACGCCATTTGCTATCAGCGCACTGGAATCGCCCGTAAGGCCGACGATGAAGAAAGCGGCCGAAATTACAGCGTTAAGGATCAGGACGATCCACAAAGTACGCCGTTCGGCGCCATTTTCCTTTGCCCCGTCAGTCATGATCGGCTCCACGCATATAAGCGGCCGTCTGGGTCTCTGACTTTGACAGGCTGATTGTCCTGATCCGACGACACGGAAGCGATTTCGCATCGGCGCGCGTAATAACCATTGTGTCACCATCAGAGATCGTCACATTGACCTTATGCCCGATGAAGGTGAGGCCCGTTGCCGGAGCGCTAAGTCGTTCCGGCTTGCCATCGGGAACACGAGAAATATCAAGCGTCAGGCCATCGGCAAGAAAGTGGGCATCGACCTTGGAGCCATCCCGACAGGAATACATATGCTCGCCAACAAGGGCCGGCACCGATCGTCGATCGTGTAACCCATCTGGATCATCGCCCTCCGACGGCGCTGAGCAGCCAGCGAGACTGAACAGCGCGAGGGTGGGGGCCAGGCTGGGCCACCGAAGCAAGCTGGTTCTGGAGCGCATCGTGATACTCGCGTCCTTCAAAACTGTCGCCATGGGCACCCAAGGGACATGATGCCCATGGCACGGACCATCTCACACATACCCGAAGTGCTCCTGTGCGGTGGCCTTTCCACAAGTCTCAGTCGAACAGGTCGCTCAGAAACCCCTTACGGCGACGACCGTGCGAGGAGCTGTCGGAGCCATGACCACTGCCATGGCCACCGCGCTGGTGCTTGCCTTCGGAAATGCCGAGCGTGCCGTCGCTGCGCGGGCGACCTGCTTCCTCGCCAGCGCTGCGCTCGATGATCTTGTCCAGCTCACCCCGATCGAGCCAGACGCCTCGGCACTTGGGGCAATAATCGATTTCGATACCTTGGCGCTCGCTCATGACGAGATCGACCTTGCAGACAGGGCAGGGAAGACCTTGATGCTCTACCATGATGAAATCCTTTCATTTTACGGAGGAAAATCCGGCGCATGCCGCGGACTCGAATACAGAACATGGCGATCGCCATCCGGCCCGTGTGTCCGACCCGTTTGGTTCGTTAAGCTTCAGTCATTGGTGCGTCTTCGCGTAGAAGCCGGGACGAGCTTGAGCTGCCCTTTGCCGCGCGGCGGTCTCAACGTTTGCTTCTTGAGCGCCTTGAGCAATGCAGCATCCTGTTGCGCCATCTCCTCGCGGATCTCGCGACGAGAGAGACGGCCCGCAATCTCGCCCAACACACCCTTGAACTCGACGATGTGCTGAATGTCCGCTCCGCCCTGGGTCGGGACGATCACATAGCGTTCGTTAATCCTGCACAGGCTGCTGAGTTTGGAAGTCCACCCAAACACGCGCGGCTTTTCTTCGCTCTCAATTTTCACCCACATCCTGATGCGGCGCCAATTGAAGAACAGACGGGACATCTGGGCGTGGCAACCCTTCTGGCATCTGCGCATGAAACGATAATGCGGATGCCACTGCCGATAGGTCGGCAGGTCCGAAAGCAAACTCCAGATCCTGAGCTGCGAGATGGGGGCCGCAAACACGGTTTCCTCTACCATTGTCCTTCTCCTCGCTGTTTCTGAGGGGAGATGGGAGGGCGCGCAATCACGCCCTCCCGCCTTTTAGTGTTGAGGTTGCGGCTGTTCTGGCCTCTCAAGCAGATCCTCGGGTTCATCATCGAGATTCTCGTCAAGCGGCATTTCTCGCCTCCCGTACCGGGCATAAAGGGTCGGCAGCACGAACAGGGTCAGCAAGGTGGCTGAGATCAAGCCGCCGATGACAACCGTGGCGAGCGGCTTTTGCACTTCCGCGCCGGCACCGGTTCCCAAGGCCATCGGTACGAAGCCAAGGCTAGCCACCAGCGCCGTCATCACCACCGGTCGAAGCCGTTGGATAGCGCCGGTTCGGGCTGCTTCCGCCCGATCCATACCCTTTCGCATAAGTTCCTGGATCGAGGACACCATGACGAGACCGTTCAACACCGCGATACCAGACAGGGCGATAAAACCGACCGCCGCAGAGATGGAGAAATCCATCCCGCGGAGGAACAGCGCCAGCACACCGCCCACCAGCGCCAATGGGACGCCGGTAAACACGATCGCAGCATCCCGGGCAGATCCCAAAGCACCATAGAGGAGCATGAGGATCAGGATGAAGCAGGCCGGGACCACGAGCTGAAGGCGCTCGCGCGCGGAGGCCAGATTTTCAAACTGGCCGCCCCATTCCAGATAGCTACCCGCCGGAAGCCGGACCTCTTTGGCGATGGTCTCTTGCGCATCTTCGACAACACTGGAAATGTCGCGGCCGCGCACATTGGCCTGGACCACGACACGGCGTTTGCCATTCTCGCGGCTGATCTGGTTAGGACCATCCACAATCCTGATGTCAGCAACGCTCGCCAGCGGCACGAATTGGCCGCCGGGAACCGACAACTGCACCTGCTCCAACGCATTGAAGTCGGCCCGCTGTGCATCCGACAGTCGGATTACTATCGGGAAACGCCGATCACCCTCGAAAATCATCCCCGAGTTGCGGCCGCCCAGCGTTGCCGTAACAGTGTCGTGCACATCCTGCGCCGTGACGCCCAGTCGAGACATCGCGTCACGATTGACCCGAATGTCGAGCATAGGCAGACCTGTCGTCTGCTCAACCTTCACGTCTGCCGCGCCCTGTGTACGACGCAGGACGCCGGCGATCTTCTCTGCCGTGGCATTCATGCTGTTGAAGTCGTCCCCGAACACTTTGATCGCGACGTCACCGCGAACGCCGGCAATCAGCTCGTTGAAGCGCATCTGGATAGGTTGCGTGATCTCATAGGCGTTGCCGGGGAACTTGTTGAGCTTCTGTTCGATGCGCGCAATCAGGTCAGTCTTGCTGAGACTGGGATCGGGCCATTCCTTCTGCGGCTTCAGGATCACGAACATGTCTGTGGCATTTGGCGGCATCGGGTCGGAAGCCAGCTCAGCCGTACCCGTCTTGGAGAAGACAAACTTCACCTCCGGTTGCTTCGCCATCATTCTCTCGATGGGCACCTGCATCGCTTGGCTTTGCTGCACCGACGTTGCCGGGATTCGCAAGGCCTGGATCAGCAAATCTCCCTCATCAAGCTGCGGAAGAAACACCTGTCCGAGCGACAGGAAGGCGGCGATCGCCAACACAAAGCCACCGACGCCGACGCCAACCGTCAAGGTCGGTCGCTGCATGGCTTTTTCGAGGCCCGGCTCATAGCGAGTTCGGAGCCAGCCCATGATCCGGCCTTCCTTCTCGTCGATACGCTTAGAAAGCCAGATGGCGATCGCTGCGGGAACGACTGTCAGCGACAGGACAAAAGCGAAGGCCAGCGCAATGATGACGGTCAGCGCCATCGGCACGAAGGTTTTGCCCTCGACCCCGGTAAGGGTGAGAAGCGGAACATAAACGAGGATAATGATCGCTTGTCCGTATACGGAGGGACGGATCATCTCGCGAGCAGCGGATGCCACGGTCGCGAGCCGTTCCTGTATGGTCAGCAGGCGACCTTCGTGATGCTGCCGTTCGGCCATACGCCGCAGTGCATTTTCGACGATGATGACGGCGCCATCGACGATTAAACCGAAATCCAGTGCGCCTAGGCTCATGAGATTGGCAGAGACGCCGAGACGGAGCATTCCGAAACCCGTCAACAACATGGTGACGGGAATCACCATCGCCGCGATCAGCGCTGCCCGAAAATTGCCGAGCAACGCAAACAAAACCACGATGACGAGCAGCGCGCCTTCGCTTAGATTCTTCGCGACAGTCTTGATGGTCGAATTGACCAGTTCAGTGCGGTCCAGCACTGGCTGCACGATGACATCCGGCGGCAGAGATGCATTGATCTCCTTTAGCCGGTCTGCAACCGCCGTTGCGACGCTACGACTATTTTCGCCGATGCGCATGATGCCGGTGCCGACAACGACCTCGGTGCCGTTCTCTGAAGCGGAACCCATGCGAATGGCTTGCCCCGTTTTGACGCTCGCCACTTGGCCGAGCGTGATAGGGACACCCTCGCGCGTCGCAACAACGATACGGGAGAGTTCGCTGGCATTGCGGACCAGCGCATCTGAGCGAACCGCAAGACCCTCGCCGTTACGATCGACAAAGCCGCCGCCGACGCTGGTGTTGTTCCGCTCCAGAGCATTGCCCAGATCGGTGAGGGTCAGACCCAGCGAGGCCAGACGCTGAACGTCGGGAACGACCTGAAACTGCTTTACATAGCCGCCGATGGAATCGACGCCCGCAAGGCCTTTCGTATTCTTGAGCAATGGGCTGACGATCCAGTCCTGCGTTGTGCGCAGATAGGTCGCCTTGTCGATGTCATTGGTTAGCCGGTCGCCCTCGGGCGTGATATAGCTGCCATCGGACTGCATGCCCGGCTCGCCTGGCAAATGCTTGTCATCCTTTCGATGTTCGAGCCGGACGGTCCACATATAGACCTCGCCCAGACCCGTAGAGATCGGCCCCATCTCCGGGTTGACGCCATCGGGCAGGTTTTCAGCAACGCCCGTCATGCGTTCACCGACTTGCTGGCGGGCGAAATAAATGTCGGTCGATTCGTCGAACACGGCCGTTATCTGGGCAAAGCCGTTGCGACTCAGAGAGCGGGTATTATCGAGGCCGGGGATGCCGGCGAGGGCAGTTTCGATCGGGAAGGCGACCTGCTTTTCAACCAGCTCTGGCGAAAGAGCGGGTGCGCGTACATTGATCTGCACTTGGTTGTTGGTGATGTCCGGCACCGCGTCGATCGGGAGCTGGTACAGGGCGACGCCACCGATTACGGCGGCTATGGCGGTAAGAAGCAGGACGAGCCAGCGCTTGTGAACCGCCCAATTTACGATTGGGGCAACCATTGGCTCAATCCTCGTGCGCTGCTTCGCCCTTGCCGAGTTCGGCCTTGAGCGTGAAGCTGTTGGTGGTGGCGATCTGTTCGGTGCCCTTGAGGCCGGAGCGTACGATCACGCTGCCGCCACTATTGTCGCCGAGCATAACAGGCACGGCCTGAAAGCCGGTCTTTGTCCGGACGAACACGACAGACTTGTTCTCGACGGTCTGTACCGCTGTGGTCGGGACGCGAATGGCACCGTCGCCTCCGCTTTCGGAAAGCTGGACCGATGCCGTCACCGGTTCGCCTACACGCCATTGGCCGCTGCCATTTTCCAGCATTGCGATCACCGGCACGAGGCGGGTTTGCGTATCGAGTGCAGGAGAGACAAAGCTGACGCGCGCCGTCGCCTGACGACCAGCCGCTTTCACAAGCACCCCATTGCCGGGCTTCACCCGACCCGCATCGGCAGGCTGAAGGTTGAGCGAAAGTGACACGCTGGAGAGATTGGCTACCCGATAGAGTTCGGCATCGGCTGCAACCGTTTGTCCCAGCACAACACTGCGCGAGATGATCTGGCCCGATACAGGCGCTGTAATCCCAAGCCGGTTAAGACCGCCGCCACCGCCGCCTGCGGCGGACACTTGGCTCTGCGCTTGATGGTAGGCGATGCTTGCCTCGATCGCTGCCGTGCGGGCAGCGATCAGATCCTGCTCAGGCGAAACGCGCTGGGAGAACAGGCGCTGCTCGCGGGCGAGGTTGGAGTTGGCCAGCGCCAATCGGGCGCGCGAGGCCTCGACTTCGCCCTTGAGCTGCGCCGCTTCGCGGCTCTCGATCACAGCCAGAGTCTGGCCGCGTCCGACCGATTGCCCTAGGTTACGGGTCAACGCAACGATGCGCCCCCCGATTGCGGCGGATACAACCTGCGTTCCCTCCGGATCGCCTTCGATAGTTGCGGGCAGTTCCAGCGTGCCCGAGCCGCCAGTCATCGGTCGACCCAACTGGATACCGGCTGAGATAATCTGATCCTCTGAAAGGGTGATCTTCCCCTCATCGGCATGCGCGCCTTCGTCTCCCGCCTTTTCCTGGGCAGACGCAGCTTCATTGCTCGCCTCGTTGCCGGTGCTGCCACATCCAGCGAGGAGAAATGCTAGGGTAACAGGCAACAGAATGGTGGCATTTTTTGTAATTTTCATGGTTTAGTTCCCCTGTACAGGCGCGGGAGCGATCAAACGCTCCAACCGCGCCTTGGCGTTGTGGAAAGCTGCGAGTGCTTCGATCGCCGCTACACGCGTCTGCGAAAGCGTGCGCTCGGCATCAAGAAGATCAAGCTGACCGAATTTCCCCTCGCGATAGCCAATGCGAGCTATCCGAGCTGCTTCCTGTGCCGCAGCAAGCGCTGGCCCGCTTGCATTACGGGCTGCGGTTGCTGCGGTATCGGCTTCGGCCTGGGCATCCGTAATGGCCTGCTCCACATCGAGCGCAGTCATGCGGCGTTGCGCTTCGGCCTGGCTCCGTTGCGCGCTGGCTTGCGCCACCGCCGCCCGTCCTGAGTTGAACAACGGTATCGGGATGGAAAGCGACAAAACCGCAGCCGTGTCATTGGTCGCTGAAAGACGCCGAATTGCCGGGCCGATCGCCACGTCCGGCACGCGCTGGGACTTGGCGAGTCGCACGCCAGCGTCCGCGATGGCAAGATCGGCATCGGCCGCCGCTAACGCCAGCGTTCCCGTACTAGCCACCATGGTTGGCCCATAGGTTGTGGGGGGAAGCCGATCGAGAACAGCCACGTCGAGCGCGCCTGTAATAGGCTGCCCGATCCTGCGTTCTAGGTTGATACGCACTGCCTCTGCGAGACGCAGCGCCCGTTGCACCTCTGCTTCAGCGTTGAGCTTGGCTACATCCGCCCTTTGTTCCTCAAGCGGCGAGGCGCGGCCTGCCTGAACCCGCACCTTGGCGGCATTAAGCGCGTCCTGTCCGATCCGAAACTGATCGCGCGCCGTGATGACGCGCCGCTCAGCGGCAACAGCATCAATGTAGAGCGCAGTCACCTGAAGCCGGATGTCGGCCTGCGTGATAGCCGCCACAAGAGCAGCACGATTGAACTGGGCATCCGCGACCGCAATCCTTGCGGATCGCTTGCCCCCCAGCTCGATCGGGATGTTAAGGCCAACAGTCGTCTCAGCTTGGCTTACACCCCTGTAGGGTCCAGAGCCGACCACATTCTCGACCTGCGTCTGCACCTGGGGATTTGGACGAAGGCCGGCCACGGTGCGAGCAGCTTGCGCAGCCTTGATACCGGCCTGCGCCGCATCCGCCGCCGGGGCGCTGCCGCCTGCGACAGCAACCGCCTGATCGAGTGTGAAGGCCGCGCCTAGCGGCTGCCCTGCCGCAACATTGTCCTGCGCTTGCGCAACGGCGACGCAAGACGTGGCAGCCAGAAAGGCCGCAATGATCCTATGCATTTATGGAAATCCTGATTGATAAGCGTCAAGCTGCGCGCCCGCCTAGCAGGGGCGCAGTCGTTTGAGCGTCAATCAGGCGATAGGGGGGCGTAGATCAGGCCCGGGCGACCAACGACCAAGTGCTGTCGAATCGACATAGCCGGTAGGCTCTGTCCGAAGATCCAACAACACGGGCACGTGCGCCCTCGGGGAAATCAGGGAAGCCGCACCGTGGCAGCCCCCATGATGATGGGGAACCGCCTTGTCGGCGTCTCCTTGCGACTGATCTCTGTCACCTTCGCTATGAACATAGCCGGAACATTCGAGAGTCGTCGCACTGATGGTCGTCGCGTTGGGAAACTCGTTCGCATGCACAGCCGCCGCCGCCGTAAGCGACGTGACGATTATGCAAAGCATCAGGAAGCCCCAACGTACCATAGCCGTCGCCATAAACGATTTTTTGTTGCCTGTCATCGCAAAGTCTCCGGCGACACGGGAGCCGCTTACACCATACGAGAAGGCAAGTCGGGTGAACAAACGATAGGACATAACAACCTCCTTGTTGCCGTAATTGGCAAGGCCAAGGAGAGAACTGCACCAGGAACAGTCAGGGACCGCGTAGCAGCCGCATAAGCGGGCAGTGGGAGAGCCGTTTTGCGAAGCAAATTGGCGCGCTGATCCGTGATGCGAGCTGGTCGCCGTGCCATCGATGCATGTGACGCCCTCGGTGGCGTGCGCGACCGACCCCAGCCCAAACGACGGCATGAGCAAAAGGCAAAGGAACTGGCGGACCGTCGGCGCATCGGCGCACCCCTGAGCAGCTTAACGGACTTCATGTATGCAATAAGCGGCCTCTGACTCGTCATGCTGGTCTAGAATAGCCAGTGCCTTTGATAGCAGAGTTTTCGCCTCCGCCAGCTCATCGGTCAAAACGCGCTCAGTGAAGTAGGACATACCGGAACCTCCACGACGATCATTACCATCAAGGTTGGCCTAAGCGTGCAGAGAATAGGCCAAATCGGCCATAATGGACCTAACGCTCGCGGTCCTCGTCGCGACGGGGAAGGGGAGGCGACGTTTCACGGTTCCGTGCCAGGTCTTCGCGCTGTGGATCTCGCGCCGGGATAACACCGTGCTTTTGAAGGATCGGCGTCAAACGCTCGATCTCGCGCTGCTTAAATTGCGCCTCCTGCAACGACAGAGGGCGATTGCGCTCTTGCTCGACCAGCGCGCGGGCGCGCGGCTCAATCGACGCGCCGGGGGTGGTGAGGTCGAACCGATGGATAACCTCGGCTCCGCGCCGGTATAGGGTCATTGTATCGGCAAGGCGCTTATCCTGAATCCGGTCCAACGTGTCGAGCATCCCGGTCAACGCGGCGCTATGGGCCTCCGGCGTCGTCATGCGGCCAATTCCACGGCTCTCCTTCTGAGCCGCATATCGCTGCAATATCCCAAGGCTCGATAATTCAGGGCTGACCGCCAGGGCGCGGGCATCGGTCTGAAAACCCGCTTCGCGAAATTGGCGCAAGGTCCGCTCTACCGTGTCGGCGCTCCGCATCGTGCCTTCCACCAGCACGTTGACGCGGCGCTGACTGGCTTCCGCTATGGCCTTCTCGACCAATCGGCCTGAATCGCGGTCGGTATAGAAGGCGGCGCTTTTGTCATCGGCGCGCTGCAAAGTCTTATAATGCGGAAGATAGGCGCGAAGATCGTCACCGATAATCTTCACTACTCCGCCCTTCTGGGCGAACTCCTGAGCAACATCATTCTGCATCGGCGTCTTTCCCGATCCGGGTTGACCGCCAAGGACAACCGCGGTCGGACGCTCTACGCTCTCGACATGCCGAAAGAGACGCGGAGAAATCCGCGTCTCATAGATTTTCTGCAAGGTGTCAGTCGGTAAGCTATACCGCTCGGGGTCACGCTCCATGCCGCTGTTTAGGCAGCGATGCGGACAGCCTCGGCGGCGTCACGGGCGCGGACAATCGCGCTATATTCTGTAAGAACTTGGCGGACATTATCGGTGTCCGTCACATTGAGAGAATCCATGATGGCGGTCGCCTGATCCGTCCGCATTTCAAGCCACTCGATGCGCGAGGCGCTTTGGGTGGGGCGCTGTTGCTCCATCGCGATCTGCTCGCTGTAACCCGCGATCACGTCATTGATGGCCTCAAGCGCCGCCTCGTAGGCGATGGCCTGATCTTGGGTCCACTTGGGGCCGGTGCGCGCGCTAGTCGTCATGGGATCACCTATATCATCAACCGCTGAACGAATAAAGAACAAGACGGTGGCCGCTGGTCTTCCGGCAAGCGTGAACGCATAGCGCACGCTTGCCGGAAGTGGGAGGCCTGATGCTCTAAGCAGGGCCACGCAACCGCTTATCAATCGGAATCGAACGGTCAAATCATCGTCGGGTGAGCGGCACGCCCTATGCGACAAATGGAAATGGCCCGCCCTCTATCGTGGGAAGGGGGCCGGTGGAGCGTTCCGCTCCACCGGCCAGCACATTCAAGCAACCGCCGACTATTTTCGCCTTCGCCCTCGGATGCTCGAAAACCGTTATAGGCCGTGATCGGCGCGGCTCAAGTCGCGCGCCAAAGCTCGACAAGATCGGCCATGGCATCGCGATAGCCGAAAGCGTCGGCATAGATCGCGCCGGGATACTGGCCCAGGAACGCAAAGATGGTCGCCATGTCGGCCGCAATTGCGCGGTCCACGCCGAACAGGTCGGAAATCGGGAAGTGGCCCCAATCGTCGCCATTCCACCATGCCAGCAAGAAATTGGCGACGCGGGCAGACTGGCCGGTATCGGATCGGGCAATATCTATCAGGCGATCCAGCGCGGCTTTGACTTCGGGGTCAGCGAGAACTTCAACGGTCATAGCAATCTCCGTTCGGCAACATAGCAGGGGGGAAGGCCGGTGAAATGCAAAAGACTCCACCGGCCAGAACATTAAGCGGCCTCGTCGTATTCGCCGTCATCGTCCCCCAGATCGTCGGCGGCCTCGTCGTCCAGCTTGACGGGGAGGGGCGGCACGGTGCCGCTTTCCATGAAGTCGGGAAGCCAGTTCACCGCTTCGGCAACATCGTCGGGATGGAGGCCAAGCAATTTGGCGTCCTCATCATCGCAATTCGCGATACGAGCGCAGAAGGCGGCGGTTTCGTTGCCCTTCATGCCCTTTGCGCGATCCGCCAAGCCCCATGTGTCTAGAAGGCCAAGGCGAGCCTTATTGGAGAGGGTGGAGAAAAACGCCTCGTCCAGCTCGACAGCATCGCGCCAGCGCCCGAAACCGGCCTCGGCCTCGATGCAGTTGGCAAGCTCGCGGACCATGCGAGGGGTGCGACCATCGGAATAAACCGATGTGGTCGCCAGCAGCATATGCCCGGCGATCATGCCCGCCACCTTGTTCTTGTCGGTGTCGGACAGTTGCCGGAACAGGGCAAATCCCTCGATAGGGTCGCGCGCGGTCATCCATGCGCCCGACGCCAAGCCCCCCTTGCTGGTGCGCCATGCGCCACGTTCGGGGCGGCTCCTGACAAGATCGTGAATCTTGGTTGTGCCATCCTCGTCATGCGGAAGGTCATTGATGCCCTGACGCTCGCCATGAAAATAGACGGTGTTCCCATACCCCTGCGTCGGGGTGAGGATGGTTCGGGCCTGTGTGAACAGCATGAAGTCAAGCGCGAGCGACGAACCACCATTAGCGGACTGCATCAACTCGGCCCGGATCATGTCGCGCCGGATCAGCATCATCACCTGCATGTTGTCCTTGGACAACCCGAAGCGCGCCCGCTCGGCCTCTGCCGGTGTCGCCTCGGGCTTGGGTCCGCGCTGTTCGCTCGCGCCCTTGGGCAAGTCGGTGCCTTTCGCCGCTCGATCCGCAAACCAAAGCTCCACATCGAAACTCCCATCGTTCTCGATCGACGCAACGGCGACGACTGCGCCCTTCTTGGGAAGGATGACGGTGCGCTGTGCATTCATCTCGGCAATCTCGCCCGCCAGCTTCTCGTATGCCTCTTCCTGACCGGCAAGCGGCTCGTCATCCTCGCCAATCATCGCAGCTAGCCGCGTCTCCATCGACGTATAGATTTTCGCTAGGTCTTTCGGGAGGTCGCCCCGCTTCGGATCGCGAATGCGAAGCTCGTGATCTGTAGAGAGATAGCCATATTGTTTGATCTGCGGGGGCGTCGTCACCCACGAAAATGCAAGGTCGCCAAGGCCCCACTTCTCGCCAAGCATACGACCATTGCAGACGATATTATGCTCAAACCGATCCTTATCATCCTCCATGCGCTGCGCGGCGAGCTGGTGAAGCACATCGGGATTCTGGACGATACCCGCGCCGTCCTGCGCGAATAGATCGGCCTCAAACTCGCCGCCCGCTGCGCGGAAGGCGTCCACGCCCACATAGCACATGAGTTTCGTCAGTTCGTGATTGCCGGAGTTCATCGCCTTGCGAATGGCGCTCGCGTTCTTCTCGTGGGGGCGGGTCGCCTCCTTCTCTAACTGGCGATAGACTGCGATCTGTAGCGAACGATCCTCCGTCGCTGCGTAAGCCTGTGCCTGGGCGTCCTCGATCTCGCCCGCGCTGTAGAGGTCCATAATCTCCGGGTGAAGGTTCGCAATCCGCATGATCCGCGCGGTGCGGACCACATCGTAGCCGAACATCGCGCCTAGTTCTTCTAGGGTGGCCTCTGGGCGCTCGGCTCGAATGGCAGCGAAACCCATATAAACATCGGGCAGCGCCATTGCCTCGCGCGCGCGGTTCTCGGCCATGCTGATTTCCGTGACCTTGCTCAAGTCATCGACCTTCATGCACGGGAATGTCATCGCTTTCCGGCTCGCGTCGGCCTCGGCAAGCGCGGTGAGTAGGCGGCGGCGGCGATCCCCCGCGATAACCTCATAACCCCCGGCTTCACGCGGGATGACGACCATAGGCTGAATGAGGCCCACGGATAGCAGCGAAGCGGAGATTTCGGCATCGCTTGCGGCGCTGGATGGTTTCTTACGCACGTTCTGCTCGCTGCGGTGAAGCTGGTCGACAGTGAGGTGCAGGACGGTGGGCTTGGTGTTCTTAGCCATTGTGCTGTTTCCCTTCTTAAAATGGAGCCGAAGGCGATGGCCCCATCGACTTCTGCCAAGTGGCGAACTGGGTCGGGGAATGGCGCAAAGCCCTGCACAGAGCGAAGCGACGGAAGGGCGGGGAAACCCCCGCGATCACCAAGCGGAGCCGCGCAGCGGCGTAGACGGCCAGGCCCTTGCGCAAGGGGGCCGGAACAGGCCCCGGAATCTGACAAATCACGCGGCGGCTCGTCCGCCTCAACTTGGGCTGAAGGAATGAAAAGCCGTGGCGCGCCCTGGGCGGGCCATGTCGATCAATCCGCGTGGCGGGATGCCGACGATCGGCGTCCTGTCACGCGCAAACAGACAACGCCGCTGAAATCTCGGTAACGAGATCTAGCGTCATCATTCGGCCTAATTCTCGTCAACCGGGATCGCCGCGACACTCGATGATGCCACGCCCTTCGCGCGTGACGGGTCGGTCGAAATCGTCGCGCTCGCGTTTGCGCCAATGGTAGCGGAAGCGGTGCGGCTCGCCCTCGATGGGCGCAACGCTATAGGCGATGCGCCCTGAATGGCCTTCGGTCCATCCCTTGCCTATGATCTCGGCAAGGTGGCGTTTGTTGGTGGCGGTGAGGTGCAAACCTTCGATCAGGCGAACGGTCATGGTCGATCCTTTCAATTTGCGGTGAGCCAAGCGAGTTGCTGGCCGATGCCAAGGCCCTCCATGGGAACCGATGCGCGGCGCTCGATGCGCGGCCAAAGCGGATCGCGATAATTGCGCCCTGCGAGTACGATCAGGGGAGCGGCGGCGTCGATCCGCTCTGCCATGACCTCAACCACGCGCGCGCCCCATAGGCGGCGCGCCCCGGCCCTCATGCGGCCTAGCGTCTCATCATAGGGGGCGATCAGGTCATGCGGCGCGATCAAGCCATGCTTGGCCGATAGGATGAACCAAGGCGCGCCCTGTCGCTCAATATGGGCGCGGGCCTTCTGAAACCATGGGGAAATATAAAGTTCGCGGGCGGGGGCCGCGTGGTCCATCTTCGCGGCAACGCACGCGACAAGATAGACCGGCTGCGGCGGTGTGGCTAGCTCGATGCTGGGGACTGGCCCTGCCTCAAGATCGGCTATGACGGTGCAGCGGCCCCATTTCTGCAACTGGCGCTGCCACCCTTTCGGCGGTCCCTTGCGCTCGGCAACATGGCAAAGGGTAGGGCCGCCGAACAGGTCGGGTTGTTCCCCGATGCTATGCACCGGGGGGACGTAGCGGGGTTCTCGAATACAATGGCGGGCCATGCTCGATTCCCTCAAAAGGCGAATGCGGTCTGGCCGCTCGTCTCGGTGAAGCTGGCGCTATCGCCTGCGGCGTAGCGGTCGCGGCCGATGGGGGACCATTGGAAAAAACCGGCACGGTCATAGGAAAACCAACCATCCTCGATCCCGACGATGAAAGCCCATGCCTCATCTTCGGCGCAAAGGCCGTGGACATTGATCGGCCAATGCTCGGTGCCGCGTTCTTGCTGACACGGGGACGGGGCGGAAAAGCTACGGATCAGCGCGGCGCGGTCGGTGGGTTCGGTCGCGTCCATTTCGCCCATGATCTTGCGGGCCTCGGCGGTGCCAATATGGCCGCACGCCTTCTTGTCGGCATGGTGCGAATAGCGGCAACCATAGGCAACCGCCTTGAAGATGTTGCGCGGCTCGGTGAACTCCTGCGTTTCCAGCAATTCGCGCCATTTTCCGGCGCTGATAAGGTCCACCGCATGATGCCAAAGCGAATTGGCCCGGTTGCTGTAGCCGTGGCGGTTCGTCACGCCCTCGCGGGCGATCTCCACGCCTAGCACGCTCTCGACGTGCTGCACGAAAGGATGGGCGGCAAGCAAAGGATGGCGAAGGCCGATCTTGCGCGGCTCTTCCTGCTCGGCTCGGATTACCTCAATCGGGAACTGGAACAGGCGCGACGGCAGATTCCAAGGGGCCGGAAGCGGAAAGTTGCGGGGCACGTCAAGCGCCCCGTTAATGTCCAGAAGAAAGCCATTGGCGGCAAAACCTGCGGCAATGATCTGCTCGCCCAGCTCGTCGGCCTGCTCGATGATCGCGGCGGCGGCGCTCATGCGCTCAACTCCGCATAGGTAGCTCGGCACTCATAGCGGATAGCATCACCATCCCACATAGGACCGCACAGGCCCTTGAACTTGGGCTGTCCCTGCAATTCGGCGCGTTGGACGGGGTTGCTGTTGAAAGCTGAAAATTCATAGCCTGCGCTGGTCATCTGCTCGATCAGATGTTCGACCGTTTCGGCTTCCAATTCAGCCACGAAAAAATCAGGCTCTATCGCGGTTATGATCCGATAATTCATTGTCTTTCCCCTTAAAATCGAGCCGAAGGCGATGGCGTCCATCGACTTCTGCCCGCTGGCGAAGTGGGCCGGGGAATGGCGCAATTGAGGGCCGATCATGGGGGAGGGGGATCGCCCTCCCTGCACAAGCGAAGCGCGGAAGGGCGGGGAAACCCCCATGATCGCCAAGCGAGGCCGCTCACGGCCGAGACGGTCCAGCCCTTGCGCCAGGGGGCCGGAACAGGCCCCGGAACCTGATAGATGAAGCGGCGGCTATGCCGCCTCGATCTGCTCTGGCGGTGCGCGCCAGGTCTGAGCGCAGCGGCGACCTAGCGGGCGACGTTGCATGTCGCCGGCGACATGCCCCACCGAAAGCGCCGGAAGCATCCGAGTAATCGGATCCTCCGACATTCAGTTGCCGGCGCGGTAGCGGGTCATGCTGCCGCCCTCACGTCGCCACTGTCGATCTGGAAGCCTGCGCGGGCCAGCTCGTCGCAAAGGCCGCGCTGCCGTTCCTCCCGGGTGCCGCCGCTGGCGATGTAGCTGCAACGGCCCTGATGAAATGTGAAGCCTGCGCGTTTCAGGCATCCGCGAAAACGCTGGTGGGTGCGCTCGCTCCAATCGTAGGTTCCCGCATAGTTGCGGAAGGCGGCGACGGCGCAGATGGAACCATAATTCTCATCGCGCCAGCTAAGTTCGATCTTCGGGGGATTCTTAGGCATCGGTCGATCCTTCGGGAACGGGGAAGGGGGGCGGCGCTGGTGGCCGCCCTCGCTCGGATCAGGCGGCGCGGGCCATGACGGGCGCGCTCATGTGGGACAGGATCAGTTCGCTTGCGGCCTGCGAAGCGGTGGCGGCGCGGAAGATTGCGCGCTTGTCATTGCGAAGGGCTTTGAGTAATCGCGAGGTATCGATAATGTGAAGGAACGCGGCCAGATTGGCTGATGTCTGCGGTTTCCGGCCAACATTCCTTCGCATTATTCAGAGCGTG